>JBAWWV010000065.1:0-15445 GCA_037146575.1 Alcaligenaceae bacterium
GGTTTGCCAGTTCGGGCCTTGCCCTGATAATCCCACGCAATACCTCTGGAAGTTCTAACTCGCTCGTTGATCGCTATGTCCACCCGCTTCTTCACCGACCTCCGCGTTCGCCTCTTCACTGCGCTATACGTCTGTTTCGTTCTGCTGTCGCCTGCTCAGGCGAACCCCGCGACGCTTCAAAGCCTGCATCACCCCGTGCCCGGAGGCGTTGCAATCGTCGCCCTGCCCAGCACCAGCCGTACGCCCCCTAGGGTCACCTTTCAGCACAAGCCTGTTTTGGTCGTGGCGGGCGAACAGCACGGTTGGGTCGCGGTAGTAGGTCTGCCGCTCGACCTCTCGATGCAGACTCATGTGCTAATCGTCACCGAACAGCAAGCAAGCAGCGAGAGCCAGCCTGAGATAAAAGATAAGAGATACCGCGAACCGCAGCAAGCAAGCAGAGAGATCAAATTTGAGGTTAAAGACAAAAAATATCGCGAACAACGGATCACCGTCAGCAATAGTCGTCATGTCAACCCTTTGGCTGACGACATGACGCGCATCACGCGCGAGCTTGAACTGCAAAATACTGCGTATCGGCAGTTCAGCCCAAATACACCCAGCAATATCTTGTTTGACCCACCCGTCAAGGGACCACTCTCAAGCCCCTTTGGCTTGAAACGTTTTTTTAACGGCGAGCCAAGAGCCCCCCATTCTGGATTAGACTTTGCCGTACCAACGGGTACACCAGTCGCAGCGCCCGCAACCGGCAAAGTGATTTTGACTGGTGATTATTTTTTTAACGGCAATACGGTATTTTTGGATCACGGCCAAGGGCTAATTAGCATGTACTGCCACCTGTCTGTGATTGACGTCAAGGTGGGAGACATCCTTACGCGCGGGCAAGTGCTGGGCAAAGTGGGTGCCACCGGTCGGGTAACCGGGGCACACTTGCACTGGAACGTCAGCTTAAATGATGCCCGAGTCGATCCGGCGATCTTTATCGGGCAATTTAAGCCGTAGGTGCGACGTATTCGCCGTATTGATTTGCTGCTTTTTCTGAATCGGTCGCGTACCAGACGATTAATACGATAATCCCAATACCCGTAAAGGCAATCAATTGCCACCACCCCGTGCGGCCGATGTCATGTAAGCGCCTTGCCCCCGCCGACCACAGCGGCAAAATCATCACTAAGCCCACGATGCCAGCAACGCTAGCACCAACTGCCATCTGTGCAAACCAGCTCAGCAACAAGGTAAACAAATAAAACCACCAAAACTCACTACGCGTCGCACGACCACCAAAGGTGGCGAACTTTGAAAAACATGTGGTAATTGCAGTTGGAAAATTCACGTTGACCTCGGCTATAGAAGTGGGTAGAGACTCAGAAAGACTATATTACGTTTTTCCTCTCTCGCAATGAATTTTGGCTTCGATGGGCTAATTTCTTGTATATTTAGCAACACTCGCTTAGGCGGAGTGACGCAGGTGCGAGAGTCGGACAAGAATTTCACCGGTCAAGCTGCGTCACACTCGCCTTGAGCTTCACGAGCGATGAGCCAAGCGTTACTCGTTTATATACGGCGCGTTGATTCGTGGAGCCACCGCTTACCCGTGTTGGCCATAGCAATTCAAACAATATGCGCCGCAAAGCAGGCGCCGGAGATCACATGAAAACTAGAATTTTAGTCGGCCTAGCGGCTCTTCTTCTGAGCGCAAACTGCCTTGCGACCTTTCCTGAACGGGCTGTTACCTTGGTTGCACCGTTTCCGGCTGGTGGTGCGGCTGACGTAATCGCTCGGCTCCTCGCCAGGCAACTTGAACTGCAGCTCGGCAAATCAGTGATCGTCGAAAATAAATCAGGCGCGGGTAGCGTGATCGGCGCGGCTTATGTCGCCAATGCCAAACCTGATGGGTACACCCTCTTGCTCGGCGCAAACTCTACCTTTGTGTTGAACCCAGCCTTATTGCCCAAGATGCCTTACGATTCTGCGGTGGATTTTGATGCGATCGGTAAAGTTGGAACTCTCAGTTTAGCGTTATTGGTCAATCCACAAGTCCCAGCAAACAACGTCGCAGAGCTGATTGCACTAATTCGGGCGAACCCCGATAAATATTCATATGCAAGCTATGGAAACGGCACGACGTCAAACTTTGCCGGCGCAATGTTCAATTCAATCACTGGCTTGAACGTGATGCATATCCCCTACAAGGGCAGCACGCCCGCCATGAACGACACGATCGGCGGACAGGTTCCGATTTCTTATGACACGGTTTTGGCGACGACCCCACAACATAATTCGGGTCGCGTTCGGGCGCTCGCTGTCACCAGTATCAAGCGCTCACCCTTGTTGCCTAATATCCCCACCTTGGCAGAGTCGGGCTTCAAAGACTTCAATATTGTGGCTTGGAATGCCGTTGTCGGTCCAAAAGGCTTACCTGCTGACGTCAAAGCGGTTTTGCAAAAAGCCTTGAAAGCTGTCATTGAAGATCCTGCCGTCGTTGAAAAAATGGCCATTACGGGCTTTGATGTCAGCTGGAATCCAGTCAACGACTGGGCGCAAATGATCCGATCTGAAATTGCTGAAGCCAAAGCGATTGCAGGCAAAGCAAATATCACAATCGAATAAGCGGTTTTCTTTGGATTTTAAATGCTACTTTTTTTGATTCGCCACGGCGAAACTCTGTTAAATGCCGCGCGCACTGTTCAGCCGGCGGCAACACCTCTTGCACCGCGCGGGCTTGCTCAGGCAGAACTCTTAGCCGCGCGTCTGGTTGGACTCAAACCTGCAGCGATCTTATCAAGCGATATGCCGCGCGCCTGGCAAACAGCCGAAGCGATCGCACGTCACACTGGGCTCGAACCTCTGAGCACTGAATTACTACGCGAGCGTAACTTTGGCGATTTACGCGGACGCCCTTACGACTCACTGAGCTTTAACCCGCTTGAGATGATTGAAGCTCCCGCAAACGGCGAATCATTGGCTGAGTTTCACGAACGCGTCACCGAAGCGTTTGAATATGCGGCGCGCATGCGCGTAGCGTTAGACGGCCCTTTGGTTGTTGTTTGCCATGGCTTAGTGATTCATGCCATGTTGGCCAATTGCATTGATGTGGGCAAACATCCAATACCCGTTCGCATCGGCAACACCTCAATCACACGAGTGGTTGCGCAGCACCCGTTCGCTGCCGAACTCGTGAACTGTACGGCGCACTTAGACGGCACTGACTTGGCTGAAGATACTAAAAGCTTATCGGGCGGTTGACGACTTAGCGGACGCCAAATACGGATTTAATTTTTTGCCAAATAATACTGAGCAGTACCGTCACGGGATTAATCGCCCTTACCTGAAACGGCGCGAGGGTCTCAGGGTGCGCGAACCGCTGAGTCACGTTCTTACCAAAATCAGCAACCATTCGCCGCACAAACTCTTGCACTAAGCCAGAGCGTGAGAACTGTGCCAAAGGCCCTTGCAAGGTATAGAGCAACTCTACAGCAACACGTGTGCTCGACGCACTGAGCGCTTCGAGTTGATACCGAACATCGCCCGTCGCACGCGACTGACTGACCGAATCCTGACCCGCGCCTTTCAAGACCGCAATGCGCTGAAGTGCATCGCGCTCAATGGTTGCGCTGCCCTTAAAGGTTGCAGACATTGGACCGAATTTAACCGCAATCTTACCTGCGACCTGCGCGGAAGTTTCGCTCTCAATTTGGGCACCTGGCAAACAACTCGCGACAGCTTTTAAGTCGGACATGAAAGACCAGACCGCCTCAACGCCAAACGGAACGTCAAACGACGCGTTGACCTTCGTGCCTTTTTGCTGAACCTGTTGACCACCGCCCTGTGTTTCTGAAACACCGCCAATGATGACAGGGCGTACAGGCATTTGAGCACTCGCCTCAGAAATCTGACCAAGCTCGCGCTTGGCCTCAAAGCTCGTAAAGCCTTGCGCAGCATCTGACATGACAACAGGTTTTGTCATCCCCTTAGCCATCGCCACGCGCAACACTTGCACCTGAGCATCAGGATGATCACGCAAGTCTTGCAACACCGCTAAGATCGCCGAGACAATCCCCATATAGCCGGTGCAACGGCACAAATTGCCCGCTAGTTCAATGCGCACGCGCTGCTCATCGGCCTGCGGCAAGCGCAGGATGATATCGCGTGCTGTTGCCAACATACCTGGCGTGCAGTAACCACATTGCAAGGCGTGGTGAGCCTGAAAGGCGACACGCAAGCGCGACATCACAGGATCAGTGTCGTAGCCCTCAATTGTCGTAATGGCGCGCCCTTCGCAGGCCACTGCGTAAGTAATACAAGCCCGGACCGGCTCGCCATCAAGCAGAACGGTACACGCGCCACAGACACCGTGTTCGCAGCCAAGATGGGTACCTGTCAGTTGCACAACGTCACGCAAAAAATCACCCAAATGGGTTCGGTCAGAGACCGTTTTTTGAATGGACTGACCGTTGACCGTTAATGTGAGAGTATTCATGCGTGTTCACCAAAAGCCTGAGCGAGACAGCGCGCCACGGCTGCGCAGGCCATGCGCCGCCCCAGCGTATCGAGTTGTTCAATTGCCCCCTTTAACGCAGCCTCAATGGCAGCGTCAGAGGCCGCAGCTGCGCCACTGCGGGCGACTTCACTGGCAAGAGCCTCAAGTGCCACGGGGGCGCCGTCTAACGCGCCCACAACAATCTGAGCCGTTGAGGTGGCAGAATCAAAATACGCCGCGCAACTGGCCTCAGCGAATTCGCCGGTCTTTCGACAAAACTTGTAGTAGCCCCAACGAGCTTGCGCACTTAAGAGCGGGAGATGCAGTGCGGTGATTGCCTCACCTTCACCCAAGCTAGTCGTGTAAGCCGCCAGCATGAAGTCTTGCATGTTGATCAGACGCGGCGCTTGTTCAAAGGCACACACTTCAACCTGCGCATTCAGTGCGCGTGCCGCAAGAATCCAGTCGGCTGCTGGATCGGCATGCGCCAAACTACCGCCCACTGTGCCACGATTGCGCACAGATCGATAGGCAATACGCGCAGCCATCTCTTGCACAGGATGCCCGCGCAAGAGTTCAAAAAGACCATCTTCAATTTCGGCGTGCGTTACCGAGGCTCCGACACGCACGCGCCCGTGAACCAGCTCAACCCCGCGCAATTCGTTGAGGCGCGACACATCTAGCACTTGCGCTGGGCGTGCCAGCCGCAAATTCAACATGGGGCCCAAGGATTGGCTGCCCGCCATTAATTTCGCTTGACCACCAGAGCCAGCAAGCATTAGTAAGGCTTCAGAAAGTGTGGCAGGTTTCACATACTCGAATTGCGCTGCTTTCATCGCACCACACCCGTTTTTTGTTCAAGCGCCTCTAGCACGCGTCGTGGCGTCAATGGTGTGCGTGCAAGTTCGGTGGCACCGAATCGGCGCAGGGCATCATTGACGGCGCCAAAAATTGCCGCGGGTGGAGCAATCGCACCGCCCTCACCCATTCCCTTTGCGCCAAACTCTGTGTGAGGCGAAGGCGTTTCAAAATGATCCATCCGAATGTTAGGGACCTCAGTTGCACCAGGCATCACATAGTCAGCAAGAGTCGATGCTAGTGGTTGTGCGAACTCGTCGTAACGCATTTCTTCGTACAACGCAGTACCAATCCCCTGCGCGACCCCACCGATCGTTTGTCCTTCAACAACCATGGGGTTCACGAGCACACCACAGTCTTCAACCACGACGTAATCCAAGATTTCAACACCGCCCATTTGCGGATCAACCGCCACCAGGGCCACGTGTGTGGCATAACTAAAGGCACCCGTATCCACTCTTGGCTTGTAGCCAACGGTCGCCTCTAAACCCGCAGAGTCAACGTCTGGCGGTAAGAGTTGGGGGCTCAGGTACCAGGCTTTTGCAATATCACTCAAAGACACCCGACGCTCTGCGCAACAAACCGAACCGCCTTCAAGAGCGACGTCAGTCACTTTAGCTTCTAACAAATGCGCACCAATGTTCAACAACTGCGGCACAAGTTTCTGACAGGCTTGCGAAACAGCCCCACCTGACATCACCAGCGAACGCGAGGCATAGGTACCACTTGAATAAGGAGTCTGCCCCGTATCGCCGTGCATCACACGCATCTTAGACAGCTCAATCCCCAACACTTCGTGCGCAATCTGTGCAAAGGTGGTTTCCATCCCTTGCCCATGCGAATGCACACCTACTCTAATTTCAAGACCGCCATCAGGTGTCATGCGCACCATCGCCTGATCAAAGCCAGGCACAATGGGCATCCCCCAAGCCGCAAACACCGACGTGCCATGAGCCGATTGCTCAGTGTATGTTGCCAAGCCGACTCCAATCAAACGCCCATCAGCCTCGCCTTGTTGTTGGCGTGCGCGCACGGCTTTGACATTGATCATCTCAAGCGCCCGCCTAACACTGGCCGGATAATCACCGCTATCGAAGTGTTTGTTTGCAACGTTTACATAGGGCATTTGCTCGGGTTGCACAAGATTTTCAAGGCGAATTTCCCAAGGCTCACGACCCACCTCAAACGCCAGAGCGTTAAGCGTGAGCTCCATGGCAAAGCACACACCGGTGCGAGCCACGCCGCGATAGGGTACAAAACCCGGCTTATTTGTGGCGACACATTGCGTGACGCAACGATAACCATCAAAAGCGTAAGGACCGGGAAGATTGCCGATCGCCTGACCTGGCTCAATCCCAATCGTAAACGGCCAGACAGAATAGGCACCACCGTCAATCGTAATCTTTGCATCAAGCGCTAATAAGCGTCCGCGACGATCGGCGTAGGCAGTCATCTCATAGTGATGTTCGCGAGTATTGGCACCGGCAATAAGATGCTCACGACGATCTTCAAGATAGCGAAACGGCTTGCGATACGTTTTGGCAAGCCAGGCCACGCACAACTCTTCTTGCTGCAGCACACATTTGTAGCCGAACGCCCCGCCCACATCAGGCGAAATCACACGCACCTGCCCCTGATCCATCTGCAAATACTGGGCAATCGCCGTACGGATTAAATGCGGCACTTGGGTGGCGCTGACTACCACCAACTGATTGGCCTGATGATCCCAATACGCTAGTACGGCTTTGCCCTCAAGCGGCACCATGCACTGACGCGACAGGCTCATCTTTCGGTGAACCACAACTTCTGCCTTGGCAGCCAGTGCATCAAAATTCTTATCAACCGACAAAGTCACAAAGGCATTGTCTTTCCATTGCTCATGCACCAGATGTTCGGTGGCTTGCATCGCGCTTAATACGTCAGCGTAAGCGGGTAGCTCTTCGTATTGCACTTGCACGGTTTCAAGTAAGTCTTCAGCCTCAGCGCGCGTCGGCGCAAACCCCATCACAACCGGCTCACCCACAAAGCGCACTTTGTCTCGTGCCAAGGGCGGATGTGCCGACAACTGATACGTTGGTAAAGACGAGTCAGCTGCAATATCCAGCACATCGCTCAAGTGCGCACGAGTGAACACCGCATGTTGGCCTGCGGGTGCAATGTCAATTGCCGTCAAACGGGCGTGCGCCAACGGACTGCGCATAAACGCCACTTCAGACAATCCAGGCATCACCATATCTGCAACAAAATTTGCTTTGCCATGCAGATGACGATCATCTTCTTTGCGCAATACCCGCGCCCCGATCCCCTGAGGTTTAATGCGCGCCGTGCTACCTGGGTGTCCCATACTTCACACTCTATTTAAACAAGGTTCAACGCGTTATCACTGATGATTCAATATTCAATGCATCATCACCAATGACTAGTATGCAAAGCGTAGTCATCGACGATTAACTATTCAACGCATCATCACCGATGACTAGGAATTCAAAGCGTAATCAACGACGATTAACCGCCGCGAAGGTGTAATTATCGAGCGTTGCCTCTGATAAACGGAACCAACTGGCTTCGCTCTGTTGAAACTTCTGCCACTCGGGGAAAATCGCCGCGAAGTCTGGGTTCTTGGCCGAGAGTTCTTTCCAGAGCTCTTGCGAGGCTTGATAGGTCGCGTCCATCACATCTTTAGAGAACAGATTAACTTTAGCGCCGCCGCCAATCAGCTTGCGTAACGCCTCTGGATTTTTAGCGTCGTAATTTGCAAGCATCTTGAGCGTTTGCTCGTTACAGGCAACTTCGAAGGCCGCTTGATAGGCGGGTGGCAAGGCTGCAAAGGCTTTGTCATTTACCATCGTCGTAATCGACGCGCTACCTTCAAACCAACCGGGCGCATAGTAATACGGTGCCACTTTATTCAAGCCAAGCTTCTCATCATCGTAGGGGCCGATCCATTCAGCCGCGTCGATCGTGCCTTTTTCTAGAGACGAATAAATATCAGCAGGAGGGATCTGCTGCGGAACGGCACCGAGTTTTGAGAGCACCATGCCACCGATCCCACCGATGCGAATCTTTAACCCTTGCAGGTCAGCCAGGGATTTAATCTCTTTGCGATACCAGCCACCCATTTGCACACCTACGTTGCCGCAGGTGAAGTTGATGATGTTGTATTTTTTGTAGACCTCGCGCACAAGCGCCATGCCGCCACCATACAACAACCAAGCATTATGCTGACGCGCGTTCAAGCCATAACTCAGGCCCGTATCAAACGTCAGTGCGGTGTTCTTTCCGATAAAGTAAGTACTTAAGGTGTGGTTACACTCAACCGTGCCGTTACTGACGCCATCCATACTTTGCGGCGCTGGCATAATTTCACCGCCTGCAAACACGCGAATCTCGAACTTACCTTCGGTGAGCTGACCCACTCGCTTGGCGAGCTCTTCAGCCGAGCCATAAATGGTATCAAGGCCTTTGGGCCAACTGGTCGACATGCGCCATTTGACAGTCGGGCTTGCTTGCGCAAACGCCGGTGCGCCGATTGCGGCTAAGCCAACGCCAGCGGCTGTGGCAGTTTTGGTAAGAAAACGACGTCGTTGCATGCGAATCCCCTAGAGAGAAGTTAAGTGAGCATACTGATAGGTCAAAAAAATATCAACAACTGTACATATTGCAGCGTCAGGATTTGACGCCGTAACCACCACCGCCGGGCAAGCCTAACTCGAGGATATCGCCCTCGACCATATCGACTACGCCTTTAGGATGTTCGACTGCCTGGCCATTGAGCAAGACATGACCAGTACGCCCCGCCTGCCCGCCTTCAATACCTTTAGCGGGCACGCGCGTTCGTTCTGTTAATAAAGAGACGCGCAGACGACCGGGCCAACGCGACTGAAACGAGACTTTTTGCCCCATGCCTCCGCGATGGATACCTTCGCCTCCCGAGCCTTCAATCAAACTCTTGCAACCGAACAGCACTGGCGAGAGCATCTCGGCGACTTCGATAGGAGTATTTGAAATATTGGCCGGAAATCCTGCGGCGGGCGGCCCATCGCGATCACGCATTGCCCCCATGCCACCATTAAAAAAGAGAATGCTCGAAAACGAGGTGCCCAGTGCAGGGTTCACACCGCGCATCAGTACCGACCAAAGGGGTGTGCCGCTATCGGCCTGCACACGCTCGGGCATCACCTTGGCGAGCGCCTCAAACACTGCGGCTTGTAGTTGGTGTCCGATCAAATGTCTCGCCCCAACCGCGGCTGGCGGCCTTGCGTTCACGATCGTCCCCTCGGGTGCGATCACTTTAAACAAACGAGTGAAGCCATCGTTATTTGGGATACCAGGTGACAATAAACACTTAAAGGGATAAATCGTATACGCATAGGTGTGGTTAAAGGTCTCGTTCACACCGAACCTGACCTGCGCCGTACTGCCGCTGTAATCCACCGTCACGCCGTCATGACCGACGGTAATTTTGGCTTGAATTTTGATGCGCTCGTCCCAACCATCCGATTCAACCGAACCGTAGTAAACGCCTGCAGGAATCTTTCGAAGTTCACGCAACGCAGCATCTTCAGAGGCTTTGAAGATTGCGCCGGCGATCTCATTGATATCGCTTAAACCGTATTCTTGCAACAGCTCGACTAAGCGACGTTCAGCGACACGTAGCGCCCCGACTTGCGCTTCGATATCGCCACGCACTTGTTGCGGCAAGCGCACGTTGGCTTCAAGCATCTGCATGACCCACGGATTAAAGACCCCAGCTTCGGCAAGCTTAATGACGGGGAAGCGAATCCCTTCTTCGAATACTTCGCCCGCATCTGCAGACCACTGTCGACCACCCACATCAGATAGGTGTGCAACCGCCATCGCAAACGCCACCAAGCGGTCACCAAAAAAGATGGGGGCGACCATCGTGGCATCAGGTAGGTGGCCAGTACCAATCCAAGGGTCGTTTGTAAACAGAATATCGCCTGGCTTCAACGACTCTTGAGGAAACACCTTCAAAATCCCTTTGAGCGATAAAGGTGCTGTGCCGATAAAGCCCGGGATACTGAGAGCAGACTGCGCCACCAACCGCGCTTCGGGATCAAGCAGCACACAAGCAAAATCGTTGGACTCTCGTACCACTGTCGAGAACGAGGTCCGCTTAAGCGTTGCCCCAGCCTCGTCGGTAATCGCGATCAGTCTGTTCCAGTAAATCTCTAGATCAATCGGGCTCATGCCAGACTCCTTTGCTGATTCATGCAACCACCGCGACCTGGCGCAGCTTGGGTAGTTGTTGCTCTCATACAAGCCGCGTTCGTTATGTCGGGTCGATGCTTTGCTTGTGTCATGCTGCACGACCTTGGCGAGCACCTAGTGTGATTCTTAAATTACCGTGCGCATCTAACGTAAAGACATCGCCCGGCCCAATCACCACAGTCGAGCCTGGTTGTTCAACCAAAGCGGGCCCGTCATAGCGCTGCTCGGTGCGCAACTGCTCAAGCGACAGTACCGGTGTTTGAACAAAACCCTCGATATCCGGGAAAAACACCTGGCGCGAACGCTCAGCCGAACCGGGCTTGTCGGCGGGCGTCTGTGCTGGGTGCACTTCAGCATTGAGTGCGGCGTTTGCCGAGGCCTCGACTCGCCAATTCACCGCTTCGACCCGCTGGCCGATCAGTTTTCCACCAAAGCGGGCCGCATACGCCTCAGCAAACGAAGCCTCGATGTTGCTCTGTTCAGACTGTAGAAGCCGCTCAGACAATTCAGTCTCGACTTCAAACCCTTGGCCAACGTAGCGCATATCCGCACTACGACGAAACGTGATCAGCTCTCTCGCAACGCCTGCAGAAGCCAACTCTTGACTCAGGGCGTCTTCCATCCCTTGCAGTAGAGCTTCGGTCGCGGGCCAGTCCATCTCGCTCAAGCGTGCATAACGCGTGCGAACCATATCCATTTTCATTGGTGCTACCAGCAAACCAAAGGCCGAAAACACACCGGCATTGGCTGGCACCAGCAAATCAGAGCAACCACTACGACGCGCGACTTCGCGTGCGTGAATCGGGCCCGCCCCGCCAAAGGCGAGCAAGGTATAGCGACGAATATCACGGCCATTTTCAACCGCATGAATTTTGGCAGCCACTGCCATGTGTTCGCAAACAATCCGATGAATACCATTGGCGGCTTCGACAATACTCAACCCCAAGGGTCGCGCAACATGCTCTTCGATCGCTTTCTCAGCCAAGTCGAGCCGCAAACTCACTGCGCCGCTTAAGGTACCTTGCGGATCAAGATAGCCCAAGACAAGTGCCGCATCGGTCACCGTTGGACGCGTGCCACCCAGGCCATAACACGCGGGTCCGGGACTTGAGCCCGCACTCTGAGGGCCGACTTTCAGCAAACCTGTCGTGTCAACGTGAGCGATGCTGCCACCGCCCGCGCCAATCTCAATCAGGTCGATTGTGGGCAAACGAACCGGCAGCCCGCTGCCCTTTTTAAACCGCTGCTGACGTGCTGCTTCAAACTCGGTCGTAATCGAGGGGCGTCCGTTTGAAATTAAACAGGCCTTGGCCGTGGTGCCGCCCATATCAAAGGCCATCACGTTCGGTGTATTTGACACGCGGGCAGAATGCGCCGCACCCAAGGCACCCGCTGCGGGCCCTGATTCAAGCATACGAATCGGCATGCGTTCGCCAAGTTCGCGAGAAATGACACCACCGTTGGATTGCATAATGTGCAGGGTCGCGTTCAGCCCAATTGCCCGCAAGCCATCTTCAATCGCCCCTAAGTAACTACCAACCATGGGCATCACACACGCATTGAGCACCGTCGCAACGGTACGCTCGTATTCACGAATTTCACCTAACACTTCAGACGACAACGAAATCGACAGCTCAGGCGCGATCCGCTGTGCGATCGCTTTCACTCGCTGTTCGTGAGCAGGGTTGGTAAAGCTATGCAAAAAGCAGACTGCAATGGCACGCACGCCCGCCTTACGTAATTGATTGACGACTTGCTCGACCTGTTGGTCTTGCATGGCAATCACGACCTGCCCCGCAGCATCCACGCGCTCGCGGACTTCGGCACGCAACGCGCGCGGCACAATCGCATCGGGCCCTGGCGCAGTCAAGTCATACAGATCGTAGCGCAACTCGCGAGCGATCTCGATCACATCACGAAACCCTTCGGTCGTGATTAAGCCGGTAACCGCACCCTTACGCTCAATCACAAGGTTAGTGACTGCAGTCGTCGCCCCCACCACCACGTCTGTGACTTGAGCAAGAGTCAGGCCATGCTCTTTAAGTAAAGCCAGCAAGCCCAACCGAATGGGCATCACGACATCGGGCGCACCCGTCAGAACCTTTGATGTGAAGATACTGCCATCGTTACCGAGCAGTACCAAGTCGGTAAAGGTACCTCCGATATCAAAAGCAAAACGATACTGCTGGCTAGAAGCTAACGGCTGAGCACTCATACTTAGCCTTTAACTTTTGAGAGCTTAATCCCGCGCTCAAAGCCGTTTTCGAATTTCTTAGACTCAAACACGTTGTCTTTAATCGAGAAAAACTCTTTTAACGCCCGCTGCTCGTCGGTGGTCGTGTGCATCGAGGTGGCATCAAACGGACAGGTTTGCGTGCACATTTCGCAACCGATACAGTTGGCATGAATCGATTCGACCGAGCCGTCACCTTGCGCCAAGGCATCGTAAAAACAGGTTTGAATACAAATCGTACAGGTTGGATTTTTACAGGCCTCAGACGCAATTTCACTGTGCATGCGGGGCTTACGAAATTGTTCACCATAATCCTTCACTGCCGCGCGCGAGGCGATGCCCGTCATCGAGGCGATGTCTGGATAGCCATGGGTATCCATAAAATTATCAAGCCCCGTGATCATGCTGGGCAGGTACTTGATCCCTTTGAGCATCAAGACCGAGCCCACTTGCACCAGAGGCGCACCCGTCATAATGAACTCAACGATATCTTTGTGATCGTAGATGCCATTTGAACCCGTAATTGGCATCCCGAGCTCGGTGTAGATACGGTTTACCCACCTGAGCGATAACGCTTTTGCCCAAACGCCGCCGATCCCGGCAGGCCCGCCTAAGCGTGGCAAACCAGTTTCGATGTCAACCGAAAACCCGGTGTAGCGATTGGTGGCGGTCACACCGGCTGCGCCCGCCTCTTTCACAGCCCGCGCCACATCGAGCACACGCGATTGATCAGGCGTGAGCTTAATGACGACCGGTATCTTGACGGCCTCACAGACACGCGCAGTGACCTCACGCGCAATCTCAGGCTCTTGTCCAATCATTGAGCCACCATGTACGCCTGGCATCATGGCAGGATGTGGACAGCCGAAGTTAAGTTCGACCATCGGCAAGCCGCAATCTTCGATCGTACGACAAATGTCGATCCAGCTTTGCATGGTTTTGCCACCTGCACTACCGATCAAATGAGAGCCCTGATCTTGCGCGTACTTGTTCAAGTCTTTTAAGTGTGGGATCCATTCGCGCAGAGGCGTACTTGAGTACCCCGAACGGCTGTAGAACACGAAATTTTTGTTCACCTTACCGCGGATCAATTCATTTTTTTCATTCAAAATTGCATACTTTGAATTTTGCGTCAAACGCGCCATGTCCTCGATGTCAGTGAGGGTCTTGATGATCATGCCACCCGCACCCGCATCGACACACTCGCGAATCACTTCCGGACTATTGGTGGTTTCGAGCGAAGCAATCACCACTGGATTCTTAAATTTGACGCCACAAAAATCTAAAGAGAGATCAGCCACGCGTTGCCCCTAAATTAAGCGAAATGGAATAGATTAAATAAATAAAAGACATTCGAAGCCTTAGGATTCGCGCACTCGGCGCCCGCGCGCCCTTAACGCTTGTCCGCCTGGACGCAGCGAGGTTCGGCCACTTTCGTTATTGCCCTCAACCAGCCTGCCCAGAAGTTCCATAAACACCTGTCGATCAGCGGGATTGAGTGGGCTCAGTAATTGCTGTTGCGACAACTGCATATCCTTTTGATAGCGTTGTACAAATTTTTTGCCGGCTGCGGTCGCCAAGCATAATTTACGACGGCGGTTTAGAGGATCGACCACGCGGGTTAACAGATTACGATCTTCAAGGCGCCGGAGAATCTCTGCTACGTTGGCAGGGTCAAGGCCGAGTTCAGCGCCGAGGGTAGCCTGATCAACACCAGGTCGATTCATCAAAATACTCAACAGGCCAAACTGCACCGGTGTCACCTGCCCATCTGCGACACGGGCTAAAAACATCGCAACATGAATTTGATGCAACCTGCGCACCAAATACCCAGGGCGATCCCAAATCGTGTGATTGGGAGCAGAGGCGGCAACCGTGTTGGACACCGCCGGAACAACCACGAGAGCCGGCGGCGAACTCGTCGCCGCTTTGCGGCCCAGCTTAGATTGCACCACAAGCACACTTTTTGTCACGGCAGGCCTTAGTCAACGGTTCGTATACTGATTGTTCGTATACTGACGGTTGATTGTCAAACCAATCTGCCTGTGTTGTCAAGCAAAAAATAACTAAGCGGCAGGTGACCGTGAGCCAACAGTATGGACCGCTGCGGCGTGCGCACGATGCATCCTCACCTTGAACGAGGAGGGTCTCCGCGCATGCCGTTAAAGTAGACTATCGGCCCAAATATTGCGTGCCCAACCCCACGCGTAGACGCCCTCTAGTTCGCTGGGCGCCACTGACACGCCGCCCGAACCCGCGACGGTTTTATAGGTTTTGTCGGCAACATTATATTGGTGAACGCTTGCGACGTGCACAACTGTTGTCGCACTCACAAAGCTGTAACAGGTATTGGTTAACACAGGCTGGGGGTTAACTTCAAACCCACTCAACTCAGCCACGATGGCGGCCGCGGCGACCTTAGCGTGCTGATTTGCCATATGCCCAGACTTTGGCATAAAAGCTGCATGTTGTGTCGAGTCCCCCAAGATATGAATATCTTTGGCTACAGTCGATTCGAAATTCAAAAAATCAACCTGTGCCCAGCGCTTGTTTGAATTGGCTAAACCCGCCTGCACCACAAGTTCGCCGGCACGCATGCGCGGCAAAACGTTCAAGACGTCTGCCTGTACAGCCTCTTGAAT
>JBAWWV010000066.1:0-15405 GCA_037146575.1 Alcaligenaceae bacterium
AATGTTGTGGCGCTGTCGCCGTTTGGCGTAGTCGGCCCAAGCGGCCTAGATCCTGCAATTATCAACAAGCTGGATCGCGCTTTTGCCATTGCAATCAAACAGCCAGAGTTCACCGAGATGGTGAAAAGAAACTTGATGGAAATTAAGTACATGGGCCCCAAAGATTATCAACAATATGCTGAAAAGACAGCTGTGCTCGAGAAAGAGCAGATGCTACTTTTGCTCAAATCAATGCCCAAGAACTAAGTGACTAGGCAGCGTCCTGTATCGCGCGCTGCACAAACTGTTCGAGCGAGGGCGCAGGTAGGGCGCCACTCACGCGCGTCAACTCTTTGCCCTTTGAATACGCGGCCAACGTCGGGATTGACCGAATGCTCAACCGCTGGGACAACGCTTGATTATCTTCGGTATTCACTTTGACGTGTAACGCGTGATTCGTGTGCTTGGTCGCACTGGCCTGAAAGGTCGGCGCAAACATCTTGCAAGGGCCACACCACGAGGCCCAAAAATCAACGATCACCGGCAACGGCGACTGCGCGGTTAACTCACCAAACAGTTGCTCGTCGACCTCAAGCGGCGCTGACAATAAATCTTTTTTACAAGCACCGCATATCGGTTGACTCGCCAGGCGCTCAATCGCGAGTTGGTTCAGTTTATTGCAGTGAGGGCATGGGATTTTCATTCGGCCTTACCTATTGAGCGTCATGGAAGCATCAATCATACCTCTGGCGGGGCAGAACAGAGAACATCACAAACCTCCTGAGGTGCTGAAATCTCAGGTTTTTTGCTTTTGGTCTGCACGAGGGATACTAACCGCTCAAGCGACGCTGACGCAGCGAGCTTGGATATCTACTTTCATCGTTGATTTGAGAGCAGAAAAAATTGCAGCCAAGTTTGTCATGGTCGGATTGCCTGCTGAGGACAACATCCGATGAATGCTTTTTGCCGGCTTTTCAACGGAAATGGCCAAACCCTCGAAACCCATCGTTGCGTTGACAAGATCGCGCAAGATAAGCTTCGCGGTCTCGGGTTCACCGTTCAGAAAAAGCATGACTGCCTCATTCAACATAGCACAGGCAAACTCAGGATCGCGCTCGACGCGTGCTAAAACCGTTTCTTTAAAATCTCTGGTCAGTCCCATATTCATTACCCCTTGCGTTTTCCTGTCGCTACAATTGATTGAGTTTTTTTGAGTAAATTTGCTTTTGCCTGCTTGTACTCTTTCCACAATTCAACGGCTTTATCAATGTCTCGTTGCTGACCGTTTTTGGAACCGCCGCCCAAGAGCATGATGATCTCAATACCGTCCTTTGCTAGATAAATCCGCCAGCCTGCACCGTAATTAATTTTGTATTCACCAATGCCACGGAACCACTCAACACTGGACAGGTTTCCTTGCTGCATTCGGTACTTGGCAGTAGCAACCTTAGCGGCAATCTCTGGCGCCAACCCGTCGAACCATTGCGCGTAAGGGCTGAGTCCGTCATCGCGCAGTAGTTCGAGTACTTGAAAGGCCATGCCTAATGGTAACATATAAGTATCCATAAGAACAGGCGCATAATCATCACTCGTACTCAGATTGCGTGGCCAAAAGAAAAAGCACCCGTAGGTGCTTAATTTTTGCTGACTACTTGGCGGAGGCGCAGGGATTCGAACCCTGGATGCAAGTTTTAGCTCACATACTCCCTTAGCAGGGGAGCCCCTTCAGCCTCTCGGGCACGCCTCCAAACCAAGTGCGAATTCTAGCATGAGCGGGGGTACTGCGTTGCGGCACAAAGGCCCGTCCAAAGGCCTCAACCTCACGGTCAGCAGCCCAAGTGGCGTTCGCTAAGCGGCTAAAATATCTTTTTTATACGTTTCTGAGACGAACATCACTGCAACCAGCGATACAGCGGCAACCGCTACGATCATATATGCCGGAATAATCTCATTATCAGTTCGATGGATTAACCATGAGGCGGCTAAGGGGGTCAGGCCTCCAACGATTCCTAGCGTTAAGTTGTAGCCTAGCGCCACAACGGTGGTCCTGATGTAGGCAGGTGCTGTTTCAACCATGAGTGCGGGCATGGCTCCGTTAAACATGCCCACAACTAAAGCAAATCCGATCTGAGAGAGCTGAATGACGAGATCACTTTGGTGATACATGCCATACAAAAGCGGAATTGAAAAAATAATAGCCGCCATCAGCGCAGTCAAGAGTACCGGTTTTCGACCGACACGATCAGAAATCGCCCCTGCCAAGAGTGTGACCGGAACTAGCACGATCATGCTGATCGTATTAATTTCAAGGGATTTGCTAGGTGGAATCTTGTCGACTAGCTCCAACCAACTCACGATGTATACAAACATCAAGTAAAACGAAACGGCAAGAAATACCGACATTCCAGCAATTTTTGCCATCACTTGGCGGTGATTTTTGAGTGTTTCAACAACGGGATTCATCGTTGCAGCTGCAATGTGATTGGAATGCCCTGGCGATTCACGACGCAGTAGGTAACCCGCCAGTCCAATCACCAAACCCAGCAAAAAAGGGATCCTCCATCCCCAGGCATCGAGCTGCTCGGGCAATAATACGGCCCCGAGCGCAGCGCCCACTCCAGAGCCCAATAGCATTCCTACAAATGCGCTACTCGAACCCATTGCGCCTACGAAGCCACGTTTATTTTTTGGAGCTTTTTCAATCATATAGATCAGAGAAGTGGTGTACTCACCCCCCACTGAAAGCCCTTGAATGATGCGACAAAGTGTTAATAGAATAGGAGCCGCTATCCCAATCGCGTCATAGCTCGGCATGATGCCAACCAAAAAAGTTGGTATCGCCATCGCCACGATAGACACGGTCAACGCGGTCTGCCTGTTGACCCGATCCCCAATATATCCGATGACAACCCCTCCCAGTGGCCGCATCAAAAAACCAATCGCAAAAATACCAAATGCCATCAGCAGTTGTGCAATAGGGTCTGATTGAGGAAAGAAGACACGACCAATCGAGGTCGCAAAATATCCATAAATAGCAAAGTCATACCACTCAAGAATGTTTCCGATTGCTCCGACAGCAATGGCCTTGCGGGATAGTGGCGTTGACATGTTTTATTCTCAGTTTTGGGGTGTCTAGAGGCAATATACCCACCAAAACTTCGGTAATCACCAGGCGTTTTAGATTTTCGTAAATAGACGCGTGTTTGCGTGAATCAGATGTTTCAGGTGGAACCATGGCATCAACATCTGCTTATGTAACGTTACAAAAAGTGCGAAATGATCGTTTTCACGGCAGCCCCGAGCTTGCACCGGGATGGTTGCACCCTTATCAAAACGACAAAGCTTGCAAACCAACCCCTGCCCTAGAAAAATATCTAGAATTTCTACGCTGGCCATAACGATCAGTTAAATATATCTAACACTTATTAAAAAAGTTAAATATATTTAACAACCACTAAACCTTAGTCGGCGCAGCAGTCTCAAGCCCAAAGGCTTTATGCAGCGCGCGAACGGCGAGCTCCATGTACTTATCTTCGATCAACACCGAGGTTTTGATCTCGCTGGTACTGATCATTTGAATATTGATATTTTCTTGGGCAAGGGTTTTAAACATCAAGCTTGCCACACCCGCGTGCGAGCGCATGCCGATACCGACGATCGATACCTTGGCAACTTTATCGTCTGATAAAACTTCGCTTGCGCCAACGGCCGGTGCGATGGTGCCCTTAAGCAATGAGAGCGTGCGATTGAATTCGTTGCGATGCACGGTAAAGGTGAAATCTGTTGTGCCCGCCACCGACTGATTCTGCACAATCATATCGACGTCAATATTGGCATCAGCCACTTTACCCAAGATAGCAAAGGCAACGCCCGGTTTGTCAGGCACACCCAACAGAGTGACCTTGGCTTCGTCGCGGCTAAAGGCGATGCCTGAAACAACGGCTGCTTCCATTTTTTCGTCTTCCTCAAAAGTAATCAGGGTGCCAGAGCGCATTTCTTCGTCTAGCGACATATTGGGGTCTGTCAGTGATGACAGCACGCGAGTTGGCACACGATACTTGCCCGCAAACTCAACCGAGCGAATCTGCAACACTTTAGAGCCCAGCGAAGCCATCTCAAGCATTTCTTCAAAAGAGATCACGCTAAGGCGGCGAGCATCAGGCTCAACGCGTGGGTCGGTGGTGTAAACGCCATCAACATCGGTGTAGATCAGGCACTCGTGAGCCTTTAAGGCTGCAGCCACTGCAACAGCCGAGGTATCAGAGCCGCCACGACCGAGCGTGGTGATATTGCCTAGCTCGTCTACCCCTTGAAATCCAGTCACAACCACGACAAAGCCAGCGTCAAGATCTTGGCGGATACGTGCGTCATCAATCGAGGTGATGCGCGCTTTGGTATAGGCAGAATCGGTGCGGATAGGCACTTGCCAGCCTGCATAGCTGCGGGCCTTCAGGCCTTCGGCCTGTAGTGCGATAGCAAGAAGACCGCTTGAAGCTTGTTCACCCGTGGCAGCGATGGCATCGAGTTCGCGCCCATCGGCCTCTGCAGAAAGTTCGCGGGCCAGCCCAAGCAAGCGATTGGTTTCGCCCGACATGGCCGAGGGCACCACCACCACTTGATGGCCAGCAGCGTGCCACTTGGCCACCCGACGCGCCACGTTTTTAATGCGTTCGACCGACCCCATCGAGGTGCCGCCGTATTTATGAACAATGATTGACATGATGTTAAATAATTAGATTCGAGGGCTCAGACCCGCGAAGTCAGCGTATGAGCTACAAAGTCGACTATTTTAGCCCGAAGACAGCACAACCCGCCCTTGTTTGCAGCGAACAGACGCTGCGCCATGCTGCCACAGCAGTTCGCGATCGTGCCCTAAGGCATGCAACTGCCGCAACTGGCGCAGTAACTCGGCTAAACGGCGCTCGCCTGGCATCGCTACGCCCTGCCCTTGCAACCAATGGCGCACGACCAACGCCTGACGGGCAGCACTTAACGCCCGCCAGGGTAATAAGCCAAAGCTTTGATCCTCTGGTTTGAAATCCAGGGCCGCCAAATCAAGCGCCGCCACCTCTGCCAGCACCTCGTTGGCCTCGCCGGCCTGCTTCGCATGACGCACCAAGGTTTGGCACCAGGCTGGCCAATAGGTGTTGAGCACCGGTGCCAACGCACTACGCAAGGCACCCCGCGCGTATTTAGGGTCGGTATTACTAGGGTCTTGGACTGCAGCCCAGCCTGTGCGCTGCTCGTAGGCATGGGCGACAGCAACTAGCTCGGCACGCTCGACCTCAAGCCAGGGCCTTAACAAACGCATGCCACCGCGCTGCACCTCGGCCTGCATCGCCGCAAGCCCCGACACACCAGTGCCGCGCAACAGCCGCAACAAGACCGTCTCGGCTTGATCTTGACGATGATGGGCAAGCAGCAGCGCAGCCACGCCGTGCTCATTGCACAACTGCGCTAAAGCCAGATAACGCGCGTCTCGCGCTGCACCTTCGACGCCCAAGCCCGCAGTCAAGTCCACCTGCACCTGGCGCACGTGTAGCGGGATCGTTAACTCTTGCGAAAACTGCTGCAAGTGCGCAACCCAAACATCGGCCTGAGCCATCAAGCCGTGGTGAACGTGAAAAAAATAGAGTGAGCGTGCGTTACCAGCGCAATGTTCTGCGGCGATGAGCGCCAAGGCAACCGAATCAACGCCCCCACTCAACGCGACTGCAATGGGCGCTTCAGGTGCCAACGGCTCCAAGGCTTTTTTCAGCGAGACCCTTAGATTAGAGTGCGGGGCGTCCATGACGCGCTCCAAACCTTAAGCGCGAACTTCTTGAAAACGTCCGTACGACAACAAACGCTCAAGGCGATGATCAATGAGTTGCTGAGGCGTCATGCCCGATAATTGCCTGAGCGCATCGCCTAGTGAACGACGTAACAAACGCGCCATCACACGGGGATCGCGATGCGCACCACCGATTGGCTCGTTGACCACCCTATCAATCAAGCCAAAATCTTTTAAACGATCGGCGGTAATTGCCAGCGCGGCCGCAGCCTCAGAGGCCTTATCGGCGCTGCGCCACAAAATCGAAGCACACCCTTCTGGCGAAATGACCGAATAGGTTGAGTACTGCAACATCATGACCACGTTGCCGACAGCGATCGCCAGCGCACCACCCGAACCACCTTCACCAATAATGGTCGAGATGATTGGCACTTTAAGTTCGGCCATCGCATAAAGATTGTGACCGATTGCTTCTGACTGACCACGCTCTTCAGCTCCAATGCCGGGATACGCGCCAGGGGTATCCACAAAGGTAAAGACGGGCAAATTAAATTTTTCGGCCAGCCGCATGAGGCGCATCGCCTTGCGATAGCCTTCAGGCCTAGGCATTCCAAAATTACGCGCGGCGCGTTCTTTGGTATCGCGGCCTTTTTGGTGACCCAACACCATGCAAGGGGTACCGTTAAAGCGTGCCATCCCACCAACAATCGACAGATCGTCGGCATACATTCGATCACCATGCAGTTCATGAAAATCGGTAAAAATTTCACGCACGTAATCCAGCGTATACGGGCGCTGAGGATGACGCGCCACCATCGAGGTCTGCCAGGGCGTTAGCTTTGAATAGATATCTTTGGTGAGATTCTGACTTTTTTGTTGCAGACGACTAATCTCTTCTGAGATATCGACCGCTGAATCTGCCTGTACGTAGCGCAGCTGCTCGATCTTACCTTCGAGCTCGCCTAACGGTTGTTCAAAATCTAAGTAGGTGTTACGCATATTCATTTGCCCTAAATGGTGACGTTAGTACTCGACCGGAACTGGATCAAGGCTACGCCACAAATACCAAGTCGCGACCGTTCTGAAGGGCTGCCAGCCCTGCGCGACTTCGCGCGCTTCGAAACGAGAAACCGGTTCGCCACTAAAGTAGTGTAACGATATTGCATTCAACAACCCGACATCATCAAGTGGCAAGACGTCGGGGCGTTGCAGATTAAAAATCAAAAACATCTCGGCTGTCCAGCGACCAATTCCACGAATGGCGATTAGGTCTTCGATAATCTCTTCGTCGGGCATGTGCACCCACTTGGTGGGTTGTACGAGTTTGTCGCTAAAGTGTGTGGACAGATCCAGAATATATTCGGCCTTGCGCCCCGACAAACCCGCTGCACGCAAGCTCTCGAGTCCAGCTTTTTGTACAGAGGCGGGCGTGGGTCGCTTGCCGCACTCAAGCAGCACACGCTGCCAAACCGACTCGGCCGCTTTGACCGAAATTTGCTGACCACAGATTGAACGCGCCAAGGTAATAAAGGGGTTGCCGCGGGTCGTCAGCCAAATATTCGGAAACTGGGGAATGATTTTTTTCAAAATACGGTCGCGCTTCACGAGTTGCGCCAGCGCGTCGTCCCAGTATTCGGGCTTAGCGGCCAGCGTCGCCGCAATTGCTGTAGTCATGACTGCTGTCTTGGCCGTCGGTTTAGCGTTCGGTGTGGCCGCTGTCTTAACCGGTTTTGCCGTTTTCTTAGCCGGTTTTGCTGGTTTCTTAGCCGCCGCCTTAACCGTTTTAGCCGATGGCTTTGCTGTTGGCTTTACTGTTGGCTTTGCCGTTGTTTTAACTGTTGTTTTAGCCACTGTCTTTGCTGTCGTCGTTGCCATTATTGTTGACCTTACGCACGTCGCCACTGGGTCAGGCCACCGGGCTTATCATCCAGCTCGATTCCTGCAGCTTTGAGTGTTGCACGAATTCGGTCAGACTCGGCAAAGTTTTTTTGTTGCTTGGCAAGTGCACGTGCAGCAATTTGCTCTTCGATTTGCTGCTCTGTCAGTGCGGCGCTTGCCTCTTTTGTGAGCGCTGCCTTTGCAGAGCTCGCGCCCACAGCCCCCGTGGCAGTCCCTGTCGCCTGCGCTACGTTCGCAGCGCTGGCTTGCTCGAGCGCGCGCCGGGTATAACGCGTGGCGCTTTGAAAATACACTTTAGGATCTTGCTGCAACAAACCCAACAATGAAGCGAGCGCCTTGAGTTGCAAGCACACACTAGCGTCTTGACTGCGATTAGCTTGACCGGCCAAGTCAAATAACGCGGCGACCGCGCCCGCACTGTTAAAGTCATCATCCATCGCGACTTTAAACGCTTGTGCCGCGGGGAGTGACCAGTCAATGGCCGCAGAACCGATCGCCGGAATGTTTTGCAAAGTTTGATACAACCGATCAAGCGACTGTTGCGCATCGATTAAGTTATCTGGAGCATAGTTCTGCGCGCTGCGATAGTGATTGCGCACGATAAAAAAGCGCAACATCTCGGCTTCGCGCGGGTTGACCTGATATTGCGCAGATTCGGCCGAATGGCCCGGCAGATCCGTGCTGGCACCAATCGTTTGACGAATCGTACGAAAGTTACCCAGCGACTTCGACATTTTGTCAGCGTCAACCATCAGCGGGCCACAGTGCATCCAAGTGTTGGCGAGCGTGCCGCCAAAAGCGCCCTCGGTTTGAGCGATCTCGTTTTCGTGATGCGGAAATTTCAAATCTGGCCCACCGCCATGAATATCTAGAGGCACGCCTAACAAGGCCTTGCTCATCGCCGAGCATTCGATGTGCCAACCCGGGCGCCCCCAACCATAAGTCGAGGTCCAGCGGGTGTCGTCGGGCTCGTGTTCTTTAGCGGATTTCCATAAGACAAAATCCAGAGGGTCGCGCTTATTAGACCCGACAGCCACCCGCTCGCCTGCTCGCAAATCATCAAGTGATTTGCCCGAAAGCTTGCCATAGCCGGCAAACTCGCGCACCGCAAAATTCACGTCGCCGTCGGCTGCGTGGTATGCCAGTCCTTTTTTTTCAAGCGTACCGATAATATCAAGCATGTCGCCCACATATTCGGTTGCCCGCGGCTGGTGATCGGGGGTTTGAACGCCTAAAGCCTGCTCATCGGCGTGCATCGCCTGAATGAAAAACTCGGTCACTTCACCCAACCGTTGGTTAGCCTGAACCGCTTTTTTGATGATTTTGTCATCAATATCAGTGATGTTGCGCACATAACTGACCTGTAAACCCGAGGCACGCAGCCAACGCTGGATGACATCAAAGCTGACAAGCATGCGCGCATGGCCAAGGTGACAATAGTCGTACACCGTCATACCGCAGACATACAAACCGGCAAAACCAGCCCGCAAAGGGGTAAAGGGACGTTTAGAGCGTGATAGCGAGTCGTAAATCTGGAGCATGCTTTATCGGGGGATTAAGGGCCGTAATAGAGAAAATTAGACGCTGCGCGGTGTTCAAGCAAAAGCAGCGTTAAAATGCGAACGGTCAAGTATAGCAATTGAGGGTTTTACGCCTTGAAGCTGCAAAAAAATATATGTTCGATTCTGTTAGCCATGAGCACTGCAGCGCTTCTGCCCGGGGTTGGGCTTGCCCAAATTAATTACGGCAACAGCGTGAATCAGGGAACACTTAACCCCTTGAATCCCAACGCGACGGCGCAACAGCAAAACCAAAACTCGCAAATGCCGATGCCCTCGGCAATGCCCGATCCTGCAGCCAACCAAGTGTTAGGCGACCAACCCAAAGAGTTGGGCTGGAATGGACTAGCCAAAGTCTTAGATGCCATTTCGCCATCAGTTGACACCCGCATACCTTTAACGCCCTCAGAAGTCACCACGCGCATAGAGGGCCTGATTCGGGCCGACCGACTCCCTGAAGCGCTCGCCGAAGTCGAAAAGCGTCTGGTCGTCGAAGCCAATCGGGCCACCCCAGGTACCGATGTGCAACTCATGTTCATGCAGGCTCGTTTATTTACAGAAATGAAACGCCTGACTGAAGCCGAAGCCATCTACCAACGTATGACCATGCGATTTCCAGAGCTTCCCGAGCCCTGGAACAACCTCGCCGCTCTGTATGTGCGCCGCGACGAACTCGATCAGGCGCGTCGCGCGCTTGAACAAGCCATTATGATTAATCCAAAATATGCCGTGGCACAGGCTAATTTAGGCGATGTGCAAATGAGTTTGGCTCTTCGGGCTTATCAACGGGCTGCCGCCGCAGGGGTGCCTGGCCTCACCCCTAAAATTCGTAGCGTCAAAACTCTAATCGAGGGTTCTGCTAAATGATCAGTTTTTTAAATTGGCCGCGTGTCGTGCGTAGCCTTGTACTAGTTGGTATGCTGCCGCTAGTGTATTTAAGCGCCCAGGCGGCGCCTCCTTCTACCTCAACCCCTAAACAAGGCGTTACTTCAATGAGCACCAACCCACGCGTCAAAATGACCACTAGTCTTGGCGATATCGTCATCACCTTAGATGCTGCGAAAGCCCCAAAAACAGTGGCTAATTTCTTAGCCTACGTGAACGATGGTTTTTATAATGGCACGGTTTTTCATCGTGTCATTGATGGCTTTATGGTTCAAGGCGGCGGCTTTGAGCCTGGCCTGAAACAAAAGCCCACCAAGGCAAACGTTGAAAACGAAGCCAATAATGGCCTCAAAAACAACAAATACACCTTAGCAATGGCGCGTACAAGCGATCCGCATTCGGCTACCGCTCAATTCTTTATTAACGTTGCCAACAACGATTTTCTGAATCACACCGCACCCACAGCACAAGGCTGGGGCTATGCCGTGTTTGGTGAAGTGACAGAAGGCAAAGACGTTGTCGACAAAATGAGGGCTGTGGCCACGGCTAACAGTGGTTTTCATCAAAACGTACCCACCACAGATCTGCTTATCACAAAGGCTGTTGTCCTTGAATAAGATTGCCCTTACAGGTCCGGTCTGGCTCGCATCAGATGTTCATTTGGGGCAGAACACCGTTCAAACCTCAGAAGCCTTTCGGGACTTTCTCAAGCTTGCCTCGAAAGAGGCTGCTGGGCTCTTATTGCCGGGCGACATCTTTGACGCATGGATTGGTGACGATGTTGCCGTGGTAGCACCACCCTGGCTTGCGCAAGACTTAATGGCAATCAAAGCGTGTGCCGCCAAGATTCCGGTTTGGCTAGGCCGTGGCAATCGTGATTTTTTGATGGGTGAAGCCTTGGCTGCTGGCCTCGGTGCCCGTTTGCTGCCCGAGCAAGTATTAGTCACCATTGGTGGGCGCACCATGCTGCTCAGCCACGGCGACGAGTACTGCACCGATGACCTTCCCTACCAGCAGTTTCGTACCATGGTGCGCAATCCTGCTTGGCAGTCTGGCTTTTTGGCGCGCAGCATCCCTGAACGACTGACGCTAGCTGCTCAGGCGCGTGGCGAGAGCATGGCTGCGAATCAAAACAAAAGTAGCGAAATCATGGACGTCAATGCTGATGCAGTGGCGGCCGCGATCCGCGCATCCAGTGTGTCATTGGTTGTGCATGGCCACACGCATCGTCCTGGCCGTAACGTTTTATCTGTAGATGGCAATCGCTGCGAGCGTTGGGTGCTACCTGATTGGGATTGCGATCATCTTGAAAAAGATGAAAGCCCGCGTGGTGGCTGGATGGTCATCGACGAAGACGGCCCGAGCCTGTTCGACTTAGATCACGCTTGATTTCATCCAAACTCAGGTGAAACGAAAACCTGACTAAACAGGCGACCTGACCCGGTCACGCTATTGCACAGTATTATCAGCAGCCTGCGTTAATTTTTTAACGCGTACTTGTGCAATGCGTCTGCCGTCAATTTGCAAGACTTCAAATTTGAAGCGTGCGTGCGGCCCGACAAATTCACACTGATCGCCCGCCACGGGCAGTTGCCCAAAGCGTTCAAGAAGGTAGCCTGCAAGCGTGGTGTAGTCTTGATCGGCATCCACCAAACCTTCTGTATCAAGCAGTTGTTCAAGGTGGTGCAAGTCTGCCGCACCGTCAACGCGCCATTGACCGGTTCCATCTGAAACAATGTCCGGGGTCTCATCTTCGTCTGGAAACTCACCCGCTATTGCCTCAAACACATCGATCGGTGTGACCAAGCCTTGAATAGTGCCAAATTCATCAGCTACCAATACCAACTGCCCGCGTGAGCGCTTCAACGTATCCATCAAACGAATAATGCTAATCGTATCGTGCACGATGATGGGCTCACGCAGATTAACTTTGCGGATATTGCCATGCGTCAGCAGATCAGCAATCATGTCTTTCGCGCGGCCGATACCCACCACATCATCGACCGAAGCGCGGCACACCGGAAAAAAACTATGAGGCACTGACGTAATCTGTTGTTGAATATCTTGCGGTGTATCGTCAAGATTAATCCACGAAATCTCAGTGCGTGGCGTCATCACAGAGTGAACCGAACGCTCGGCAAGCGTTAAGACACCACTCACCATATTGCGCTCTTCAATACCGAAGGTAATCGCCCGCGCATCACCTTGCTGCGCTGGGACCGGTATGATTGTCTCGTCAGGCAAACGCTTGCCTAACATTCGCAATACGGCCTCAGCCGTGCGCTCGCGCATCGGGCGCCCTGCTTCAAGTTTGATCCCGTTGTAGTGCGCCAGTTGATTTAAAAGTTCGATCAAGACCGAGAAGCCAATGGCGGCATAGAGATAACCCTTAGGCACCTTAAAGCCAAAGCCCTCGGCTACTAACGAGAAACCGATCATCAGCAAAAAGCCCAGGCAAAGCACCACCACAGTTGGGTGTGCATTGACAAAGGCGGTTAAGGGCTTTGAGGCGATCAACATAATGCCCACTGCAATCACCACTGCAGCCATCATCACGAGCAAATGATCAACCATCCCAATTGCGGTAATCACCGCATCGATCGAAAAGACCGCGTCTAGCACGACAATCTGGGTCACGATCACCCAAAAGTCAGCGTAGGTTCTTGCCTGACCGATCTCTTGACGTGTGCCCTCAAGGCGTTCGTGTAGTTCGAGCGTGCCTTTGAATAGCAAAAAGAAACCGCCCACCATCAGGATAAGATCGCGGCCAGAAAATTCAAAGCCCAAAAGACTTAACCAAGGCTCTTTGAGCTGCACCAGCCACGAAATCCCCAGCAGCAGACCCAAGCGCATGATGAGGGCCAGCGACAGGCCAATAATGCGCGCACGATCACGCTGAGCCGGCGGTAGTTTGTCGGCAAGAATCGCGATAAAAATCAGATTGTCGATACCGAGAACAATCTCGAGTACGACAAGGGTAAAAAGGCCGACCCATATTGTTGGATCAAGCAGCCACTCCATTGAGGGCTCCGAAAGTGACTGAGTGTTTGATGGTAGCCGATAAATACTGCTATCGGCTGTCACGTACGTCGTGATCGGTGTTTAAGCGTTTACTAAGCTTTAACAAAATATGCACAAACTCTCCCTCACTTAAGGGAGGATTGAATGCAACGGGTATTAAACCTTAACAAACCCCAACATCTGCGTGAAAATCTTAGGTGTTGCGGCCAAAACATTGCCAGATTCCATCCAGGTTTGCTCGCCTTCTAAGTCAGACACGAGCCCACCCGCTTCAAGCACCATCAAACTTGCTGCGGCCATATCCCACTGCTTTAAGCCGATGCCGCAAAAGCCATCTAGCCTGCCAACGGCCACGTAAGCCATATCAAGCACTGCTGAGCCTGTGCGACGCACGCCCGCGCATCCGCGTGCCATTTCAAGATAACGCGGTGCCGATAAATCATCGGGGCCAACTGAGCCGGGCCAGCGTGCACCGAGCAACGCATCATGAAACTTAGTTTGTGCGGTGACGCGCATACGGCGGTCATTTAAAAAGGCACCACCGCCACGACTCGCCGTAAACATCTCGTTACGCGAAGGATCATAAATGACAGCATGCATCACTTGCCCACGTTGACGAAGTGCAATCGAAATCGCGTAGTTAGGAAACCCATGAATGAAATTGGTAGTGCCATCAATGGGATCAATGACCCATTCGTTTTCAGCAAGTTCGCCCTCGGGAGTCTCGCCATGCTGGCCAGACTCTTCAGCTAAAAAGGTGTGCTCGGGATAGGCTGTACTCAAAAGACTGATAATCTCGTCTTCGGCAAGACGATCGACTTCCGTGACATAATCTCGTGGCCCTTTACGGGCGACTTGAAGGCGATCTAAGTCGAGGCTTGCGCGGTTGATAATGGTTCCGGCGCGCCGGGCCGCCTTGATGGCGGTATTAAGCATCGGGTGCATAAAGGGTGCTTTATTTAATTAGGCTAAACAGGGATTTTAGATGACTCTGGATTTTTCTCGTGTTCGCTTCATCATGACCGAGCCTAGCCACCCCGGAAACGTCGGTTCGGCGGCCCGTGCAATCAAGACGATGGGCTTTGACGAACTGGTGCTGGTTGCCCCAAAACTGCCCAATATGACGCTTGAGCCCGACGCGAAAGCGCTGGCCAGTGGCGCCTCTGATGTTTTGGAGCGCGCTCAAACCTACGCCACCCTCAGCCAAGCCCTTGAACCTGTCACCTTGTCTTTTGCCTTAACCGCCCGCGCTCGTGATCTAGGGCCGCCTGTGTGCGATATCCGGCAGGCTGCACAACTGGCGAGTGATCACCTGCGCGAGCACCCACAAGGCCGTATCGCCTTCGTGGTGGGTACTGAGCGTTCAGGCCTGACCAACGAGCAAGTAAGCCTGTGTCATCGGGCCTGCACCATCCCTGCCAACCCCCTGTATAGCTCTCTGAATGTCGCTCAAGCCATGCAGTTAGGCGCTTTTGAGTTGCGCTACGCTCTGCTCGGCCTTGAGGCAGGTCAATCAGTGTCGCCGCTTAGCCGGGCGACGGTCATGGCACTTGCGGCTGACCCCAATAATGCGTTGGATATCAACGCCTTGCCTGAGCCACCCCAACCCTCAGGCAGCCGCCCCGCCAGCAGTCAGGCACTGCAAGCCTTGCTAGCACACTGGCATGAGGCCTTAATCGCAGTTGAGTTTTTAAACCCGGCCCACCCCAAGAAATTGATGCCGCGCATGCAGCACTTTTTTAATCGCAATGGTCTGAACGTGGATGAGGTTGATATGTGGCGAGGCGTGTGCACTGCGATGGTCGAGACTGCTCGCCGCGCGAAACCCCCTTCGTCATCCGGTTAATAGCCGCCCGAAGTCATCTTTGGTCTACCATCGTCTTTATGCTGAACAAACTTCGCGAAAATATTGCCTGCATTCTTGAGCGTGACCCAGCTGCTCGCAGCAAGCTCGAGGTCATCACGTGTTATCCAGGGTTTCATGCCATGGTGGTGCACGGTATCGCGCATCGGCTTTGGATCGCTCAATGGTTTTGGCTTGGGCGCTTTATTTCGCACCTGGGTCGGATCCTGACTGGCATTGAAATCCACCCTGGCGCCACGATTGGCCGCCGCGTCTTTATTGATCATGGATTTGGCGTGGTGATTGGTGAGACCGCCGAAATCGGTGACGACTGCACCATCTATCAGGGCGTCACCTTAGGTGGCACCCGTCTCTACAAAGGTGCCAAGCGCCATCCAACGTTGGGTAAGGGGGTTGTGGTGGGCGCAGGTGCGCAAGTGCTTGGT
>JBAWWV010000067.1:0-15397 GCA_037146575.1 Alcaligenaceae bacterium
CCTTTGTGTGGCGCGAACGGTTCTCGTCAAATATGAGCGAATGGCTCTAACAGTTTAGGATTTGACGCGTAAAGATTTTGGATCGTAGAAGGGCTCAAGTTGAGCAATGGCTTCGTAGCGCTCCCAGCCAATTTCGATTTCAAACTTTTGTTCGCGCAGCCATTCGGCCGTGATGGGCTCTGCGGCTTTTGCATAGCCCATGCCCAGTGAGGCACCTACACGATGGCCATACATACCCGAGGTGATTCCGCCCGCACGTTTGCCATTGATCCAGATCGGTTCTTCTCGATATAGCAGTCGGTCAGTGTTCGTTAACTTAAACTGCAACAGGCGTTTAGTCAGACCCGTTGTTTCTTTTTGTTTAAGCAGAGCCTCTTTACCGATGAAGTGATAGGGCTTGTTAAAGGCAACGGCGAAGCCCAAGCCTGCTTCGAGCGGCGTGTCTTCAGTGCCGATGTCATCACCCCAGTGACGATAGCCCTTTTCTACGCGACAGGCATTCATTGCGTGCATGCCGGCAAAACTCAGCGCAAACTCTTGGCCAACTTCGGTAAGGCGCTCGAACACATGCGCGGAGAACTCACCCGGAATATATAGTTCCCATCCTAATTCGCCAACGTAGGTGATACGACTCGCACGCACCTGCGCATAACCGATCTCGATCATTTTAGAGGCGCCAAACGGAAACGCTGTATTCGAAAAGTCAGTATCCGGAGCAACTCTTTGTAATAAATCTCGCGAGTTTGGTCCCATTAGACCAAGCATCGGTATGGCTGCGGTCTGATCTGCAACAAAGCAGTGATCGACGCTTGCGGCGTGGCGTTCAAGATAGTGAAGGTCTCTATTTTGCGTAGCACCTGCCGAGACCACCATAAATTGCTGCTCACTCAGCCGAGTAATGGTGAGGTCTGCTTCGATGCCACCTTGCGGGTTAAGCCACTGTGTGTAGACCAGTTTACCTACTGGTACATCGATTCGATTTGCTGAAATCGTCTCTAGGACAGTTAAAGCGTCTCGCCCCTCGACTAAAAACTTTGTCATGGTGCTTTGGTCGTACAGCGCTACGCTATCGCGTGTCGCTAAGCATTCGCGCGCGGTGTGAGAAAACCAGTTCTGGTGACCATAACTATATTGATATTCGGGCAAGACACCCGCTGAAGCAAACCAGTTTGGGCGCTCCCAGCCCGCTAGTTCGCCGTAGACGGCCCCAGCTGAGCTAAGTTGTTCATGAAAGTGAGTGCGCCTGGCGCCACGTGCTGTTGTGTACTGGTAATGCGGCCAGTGTGTTTTGTAGAGTAAGCCTAAGGTCTCTACGGTACGATCTGTCAAGTATTGTTTGGTACCTTGAAAGGGTTGCACACGTTGTACATCGATATCGATTAAATCCATAGGCGGGCGTCGGTCTTTGATCCACTGCGCCAACACTTTACCTGCCCCCCCCGAACTTTGGATCCCGATCGAGTTAAACCCGCACGCGACAAACAAGTCTTTCACTTCAGGCGTTTCGCCAAGTAAGTATCGATTATCTGGCGTAAAACTCTCTGGCCCGTTAAACCAAGTTTGTATACCTGTGTGCTCAAGTACTGGCATGCGTGCTGCAGCCATCTCAAGCACGGGCATGAAGTGATCCATGTCTTGAGGAAGTGAATCAAAACAAAAATCTTCGCGGATACCCTTCATTCCCCAGGGTTTCGCAGTCGGTTCAAAGCAACCGAGTAGAATTTTTCCGGCATCCTCTTTGTAATAAGCCCACTCATCCTGAACACGCAATACAGGAAGATTTTTTGAGAGTCCTTTGATCGGCTCTGTCACGACATAGAAGTGTTCGGCAGCGTGCAGTGGCAAGTTAACGCCGGCTTCTCGGCCGAGCATGTGAGACCACATGCCAGCTGCGATCACAATTGTTTGCGCTCGAATCTCGCCCTGATCGGTAATCACACCTTTGGCGTGCCCTTGTTCAATGATGATCTTTTGTACTTTGATATTTTCAATGACGCGCGCGCCGTTGGTTCGAGCGCCCTTGGCGTAGGCCTGTGTCACATCGACCGGGTTGCACTGACCATCTTTCGCTAAAAATAAACCACCGACCACTCCGTCAAGACTCAGGTGTGGGTAACGTTGCAAAATATCTTGTGGCGTAATGACATCGACTTCAAGGCCAAAGTTTCGAGCCATTGAGGCTTGTCGCTTGAGTTCTTCCATGCGTTCATGGTTAAGTGCGACCGAAATTGAACCATTTTGTTTGAAGCCGGTTTCTTGACCTGTTTCTGCCGCAAGGGTGTGCAATAGGGTCGAAGTGTACTGGGCGAGTTCAGTCAGGTTTCTGGTTGAACGAAGCTGACCGATCAGCCCTGCAGCATGCCAAGTGGTGCCAGAAGTCAGTTGTTTGCGTTCGAGCAACACAACGTCTTTGATCCCGATCTTAGTCAGATGATAGGCAATCGAACAGCCAACAACGCCGCCGCCAATGATGACGACTTCAGAATGAGTCGGAAGATTTAAAGACATTGACAGACCCCGTTATATCCAGATATTGTAAGTAGACTTTACTTATAAAAATAATTATTTATGTATTTTTATTCATATAAATAATTTATAGTCTGTCGTTTTAAGTCGCTTTTGTCAATAAACTTCAACCGAGTCACTCAACGATGCGCTCACCACCCACCCAAAGGGCAGGCCCTGTCGATCACAAAGATACTGATCAAACTGACGCGTTGAGCTTAGGTGTTGAAATTCGTAAATTACGAAAGGCACGCGGTAAGTCGCTCGCGGATGTCGCGTTGAGTATCGGACGATCAGTGAGTTTTATTAGCCAGATTGAGCGCGGACAAGCACAGGCTGCCATCGCGGATTTGAAAGGCATTGCACGCCTTCTAGGGGTGCCTGTGGGTTGGTTTTTTTTAGCAGATACTGTCCCGGCAGACGAGCGTGGTAGGGTCGTACGTGGCTTAGAGCGTCGCCGCTTGGGTAACAGCGTTCAGGGATTGCGTGAAGAGCTGTTGTCTCCTGATATCGGGGGCTCGTTTGAAACTTTTTTAAGTACCTTTGAGCCCGGTGCTGCGATGACGCAAGCGACAAAGCGCGACACCGAAGAAGAGGGCTATGTCGTACGAGGCAGCCTAGATTTATGGATTGGAAAAAAATTGTTTCATCTGAATCCAGGGGATAGTTTTCGCATCGTACGCGAACCCTTTCGTTGGCGTAATCCTACGCAAGCCGAGACGGTCGTGGTGTGGGTGATTGCGCCCCCTGACTATTAAGGTTTTCGGGCTTCGCGTGTGAGGCGAGCTAACGGGTGCCATCAAAATTATTTATTCATTGCCAAGCATGAAATTTTATGAAACTATTTCTGTACAAATAATTATTTAAGTAGTTTTATTTATCGTTTTATTCATGTGAGATCGTTTATCGCTAGGTGAAACAAGCGAGTCACGTGATTTCGCTAAGGGAAGCGAAGTATGGGTGCACCGCTTTTAACGTTAACCGCTGTTCATGCCGGCTATGCACAGCAATCCAGTGTTTTATTTGGTGTCGACCTGACGATCTCGCAAGGTGAGGTTGTCTGTTTGCTTGGGCGTAACGGTGCCGGAAAGTCTACGACACTCAAGACTATTTGCGGTTTGCTCACACCAAGTTCTGGCAGCATCAAGTTTGACGGACAAGAGATCAGTGGTAAAGAACCGGGGCAAATTGTTTCAAGCGGAATTGCGCTAGTCCCCGAAGGTAGGCGTGTTTTTCCGAACCTGAGTGTTCAAGAAAATTTGCAGATGGGCGCTTATGTGCGTCGTGCCGGAATGGTCTCTAAAGTCAATCTAGAAAGAATTCATTCGCTGTTTCCGCGGTTAGCAGAGCGTCGAGGCCAGTTGGCCGGGACGCTTTCAGGGGGGGAGCAGCAGATGCTTGCCATTGGCCGTGCTTTGATGTCAGAGCCTAAATTGTTGTTAATGGATGAGCCTTCAATGGGACTCGCCCCGATGTTAATCGAGGCAATTTTTGACACGATTAACAGCCTTGCAGAAAGTGGAATCACGATTTTGTTAGTCGAGCAAAATGCGGTGGCGGCGCTTGATGTTGCCGATCGAGCGTATGTACTTGAACGAGGTCAGATCGTTCACTTCGGGACAGCCAGTGAACTTGAACAAACGGCGGATATCAGAAGTACATATCTTGGTGTTTGAGAAGTCAACGTATGTAGTTTTTTGTAGGTCGCAGGACTGAGTTTTGAGAGGTCAACGGATTGAGTGTTTTATAGGTCGCAGGACTGAGTTTTGAGAGGTCAACGGACTGAGTGTTTCAGGGGTCGCAGAACTTAGTCTTTGATAAGTCAACTGCCTCGGTGTTTGCAAGGTCAGGGGTGAGTGGGTATTGCTATTTTTTATTTTAAAAGCGAATTTTTGCTAATCTTTAGGAGATCTGATAATGAAGACGTCTGAGAATGCCTTGCAGGTCAATCAATGGGGTCATAGGATATCGGGTGTCATGCTCATGACCATTATCCCGTGTCTCATGTCGCTGAATGCTAGTGCTGCAGAATTAAAAATTGGTTTTTTTGGTCCGCTCTCTGGCCCCGTCGCTGTCTATGGCACCGAAAGTTTAGCTGGGACCCAATTCGGGCTAGAAGAAATCGCGCGCGATAAGTTGCTGGGCGGCGACACCATTAAGTTGATCATCGCAGACGATATGGCTAACCCAGGCGCTGCAGCACAGGCGGTGCAGCGTATGATCGACGTCGATAAAGTCGTTGCGGTCATCGGCGGGCCGACGAGCGCAGGCACTGCCGCTGCGATCGAGGTCACCCGTGCAGCCGAAATACCGCAATTGTCTCCTTTGGCAGTCGATCCGGCATTGACCAAGCAAAAAAATCCGTGGTTTGCTCGCATTGCGCAGTCGGGTGACGTCTTTGCAAGCAATGCAGCCCAGTGGATGTTTACGAAACAAAAGGCAAAGTCAGTTTATTTACTCGTGCGCAACGACAACTGGGGGCAACCCCTTGCCGAGGCCTTTGCGATTAAGGCTAAAGAGTTGGGTGTTGAGATCAGTGGCCGGGTCGCTTATGAACCTACCGCAAAAGAGTTTAAGCCTATGCTCGCCCGAATGGCAGAGGCCAAACCAGATTTTGTTGCGATCTTAGGCTATTACACCGAAAGTGGTTTGATGGTGAAACAAATGTCAGAGCTTGGTATTAAATTGCCAATTTTTGCGATGACCTCTGTGGGTGTGCCACAGTATCGAGACATTGCCGGACCTGCGGCCGATGGTAGTTACGGAGTTCTCTATTATTTTGCAGGTTCAATTGATACCGATCGTGCAAAAAATTTCGTAAAAAACTGGCAGGCGAAATTTGGGCGTGAGCCCTCGCAGTATGAAGGGATGGGTTACGACACCGCCTATGTGATGGCAGCAGCCATTAAGCATGCACAAGGCACTGGCAAGGTCACACCTAAGACGATACGAGATGGGATCTATTCGATCAAAGATTACCCTGGTGCGACGGGCCCCATCACGATTCTGCCTAATGGTGACGCACAACGGCCCTTGCCCTTTGTACGACTTGAGGGCGGTGTACTCAAGCTAGACCATTTACTTCAATAGTGCAGTCTGATCAGGATTAGTCGTGCAACTAACGATGCAATTAATGAGTGGGCTCGCGGTCGGGTGCATTTATGCACTCGTCGCGATAGGCTTCAGCATGATCTATCGGGCGCTGGGTTTAGTTAATTTTGCGCAAGGTGACATCATGATGTTGGGAGCCTTTATTGGATATTCAATATTGGTTGCTATGCCCGCGCTGCCTTTTTGGCTCGTTTTGATTAGCGCGACTGCACTCACTGCAGTCTTGGGCCTTCTCATTGAACGGTTGGCCTTTCGGTCCGCAGTCAACAGAAAGGCCGATCAAATATATCTCGTGCTCTTGACCTTAGGTATCGGGATCGTGCTAAGTAACAGCGCTCGTTTGATTTGGGGCGCTAATCCTGTGGTGTACCCCATTGCCTTAAGTCATCAGATTTATACGGTGCTTGGCTATCCTTTCCCAGCTGTTTATGTATATATCGCAGTGACGATGCCGCTGTTGCTGCTTGGTCTGCAACTGTTCTTTTCAAAAACATGGCTAGGAATCTCCTCACGTGCGGTAAGCGATGACAGAGAGGTCGCGGCACTGATGGGGGTCGATGCGGGTCGTGCGTCAGGCGTATCGTTTGCCATTGCTGCAGGCACAGGCGCGTTGGCCGGCGTGTTGTATGCCCCGATTACCTACGTCTCGTTCGACATGGGTGTGATCGGGGTCAAAGCGTTTGCAGCTGCCATCATTGGGTCTTTGGGGAGCATTCCGGGCGCAGTGGTTGGAGGCCTGATCATTGGCATTGGCGAAACGCTGGGTAGCGCTCTGATTTCAAGCGAGTACATGGATAGCATTGCTTTTTTGTTGATGATCGGAATCTTGCTGGTTCGGCCAACAGGGTTGTTTAATCGGGCAATAAAAACATGAATGAGCCTCGTGCCCAAGGATCAATACCAAGTTTGATTTTGTCAAGCCAGATCTTGTCGACCGGTAAACTCAGAGTTCGTCGCGATTGGTTGATCTTTGGTGTCGTCATGGTGCTTGGATGGGGGACGCCTCTGCTGGCAGGCGGTTTCTATCTCTATCTTGGTTTGACCGTGGCCATCTATGCGATAGCCGCTTTAGGTTTGCAGGTCATGGTGGGGCTTGCTGGCCAATTGTCTCTTGGTCATGCGGCTTTTGTTGGGCTCGGTGCCTACACTACCGTATTGCTTGAAAAAACCTACGCGATGCCATTTTTAGCGGCCGCTGGTTGTGGCATGTTAGTCGCGGGTTTGATGGGTTTACTGATGGCCCAGTTAGTCAGACTCTCTGGTGTTTATTTCAAAATAGCGACCTTTGGTTTTGGCATCATTGTTTATCAAATCATTTCTAACACCACATGGTTGACCGGAGGACATGTCGGTATCCGTGGGATTCCGGCAATCTCGATATTTGGTACTGCGCTCACCACACGAAAAGAGTTGTTTATTCTTGAGATGCTGGCACTGACGATTGTCTATGCCTTGCTTCTGCGGTTATGCCATGGGCGAGTGGGGCGCGCCTTGTCTGCGATTGGTCAAAATGAATCGGCAGCGAGAAGTGTAGGGATTCCTACAAACGCTTACAGGATGGTCGTTATCACGATTGGTTGTGCCGTAGCAGGTCTGGCAGGCAGCTTCTTACCTCACTTAATGAGGTTTTTGAGCCCTGAGAGTTTTGGCTGGCATGAGTCGCTGGTGCTGCTGATCATGATCACGGTAGGTGGCTTAGGGAGTTTGCCTGGCGCAATCTTGGGTGCACTGATTTTGATCGTTGTGCCAGAGTACATGCGTGAACTGGCCGAGTACAAAATGTTGGTCTATGGTGTTTTACTGGTCCTGTGCATGATGTTCTTACCGACTGGGCTCGTGGCTCTTCCAGCGACTGTTGCAGGTTGGGTGGCTCGCCTGAGGACACGCAAAAAATGACTCAGGGGCCCATACTGCTCGAATTAAAACAGGTGACCAGAAAATTTGGTGGCTTGGTGGCAGTCAATCAGTTAGATATGCAAATATATCCAAACACCATTCATGGGCTCATCGGCCCCAATGGTGCAGGCAAAAGCACGGCGTTTGATTTGATTTCTGGGCTAACGGCTCTGACAAGTGGTGCCGTCTACCTAGAGGGTCGCGACATGACTCGCGTGAGTGTCGAAGATCGGGTGCAAGCGGGTATTTGTCGTACGTTTCAGACCCCCAAGCTCTTTGAAAAAATGACGGCACACGAAGTTGTGATGACAGGTCGACATTTGCATGGACGCACTGGGATCTTGGGCTCTATGTTTTCTATACAGGCTAAGCGAAAGGATGAGCACGCGATTGCTGAAAGTGCCTTTGAACTACTCAAGTTTGTTGGTCTGCAAGAACAGTTCAATCAGGTGGTGGCCGATCTGCCATACGGCAAACGGCGTTTAGTCGAAATCGCCAGAGCACTGGCCACCGAGCCCAAAATTTTGCTTCTTGATGAAGTTGCTTCTGGATTGAACCCCGTTGAAACCAAGGCGGTCGGTGATTTAATCGAGAAACTGCCTAGCAGAGGTATCACAGTCGTGCTCGTCGAGCATGACATGCGCTTTGTCATGCGTCTCTGTGGCGTCATCACGGTGCTTAACTTTGGTGCGAAGATTGTCGACGGTACGCCGGCTGAAATTTCGACTAATCAGGATGTGATCCAAGCCTATTTAGGTCAGCCCCGCAGTGCTGAACAAGCACGGCGTACCTTAAGAAAAAAATCTGTAAAACTATAAATATTGTTCGACTTTAGGGTGTCACGGTATGAAAAAATTTGTTGGAGTCGATATCGGTGGCACCAATACCGATTTAATTTTTATCGATATTGAGAGTGCACGACTTTCTGTTGCAAAGGTACCGACCACGCCGCACGATCAGGCAGAAGGATTAATTGAAGGTATTGCCGCGCTTGAAATAGCCGCAAGCGATATTGATTTACTGATACACGGCACAACCGTCGCGACCAATGCAGCGATCGAGCGCAAGGGCGCTCGCTGTGGTTTGATCACCACTGCTGGTTTTAGAGATGTGCTTGAACTGCGCAGGCGTGATCGGCCTAACACCTATGGCTTAGGTGGTGAATTTAAACCCTTGATCGCGCGCCGTGATCGTCGCGAGGTAGTAGAGCGTATCAGCGCAGAGGGTGACGTGCTGGTTGCCTTAGATGTCGTGGCGCTTAAAGAGCAGATCGTGGCACTACACGACGATGGCTGTGAAGTTTTGGTCATTTGTTTTTTGCATTCTTATCTGAACCCCATCCACGAAAGAGTGGCGAGAGACGTTGCGAGCACGCTTTGGCCGAACGAATTTATTGTGATTTCGTCAGAGGTCTTGCCGACGTTGCGTGAGTTTGAGCGCACGAGCACCGCGGCGGTCAGTGGCTACGTGCAGCCCTTAATCAGTCGCTACTTAAATAGCCTGGGTCAAAAGTTGGCGCAAGCAGGCTATCACAAAGAGTTACTCGTCGTGCAGTCAAATGGTGGGGTGATGTCGGCGCCACTGGCGACTCGTTTCGCCGCTAATACGATCCTCTCTGGTCCGGCTGCGGGCGTCACAGCAGCAACCTCGATCGCGCGTGACCTAGGGATCGATGACATCGTGTCGTGTGATATGGGTGGCACGAGTCTAGACATCTGCGTGATCCGCAGTGGTGTGCCGGGCATGACCCAAAATAAGAGTATCGATTTTGGTATTCCCTTGGGTTTGCCGATGTTAGACGTTGATGCGATTGGTGCTGGTGGTGGTAGTCTGGCCCGCATCGATCAAGCAGGAATCCTGCAAGTCGGCCCTCAGAGTGCCGGTTCTAACCCTGGGCCGGCCTGTTTCGCCAGAGGCGGCTTGCAGCCGACGGTGACGGACGCTAGTCTGGTGGTTGGTTTACTGAAAACCGAGACGGCCATTGGAAAAGTGCATGGGGTGCGCATGGATCGCGAGTTGGCGTCTCAGGCGATCAGCACGCATATTGGCACTCCGCTCGGTCTGGATACCGAGAAAGCAGCAGAGGCAATTTTGATGCTAACTGGCGCAAAAATGGCGGGGCATGTCAAACGCAAACTTCTAGCACGCGGCTTAGACCCTCGCACCTTTTCAATGATTGCGTTTGGCGGTGCCGGCCCAGTTCATGCCTGCCGTATCTTAAGAGAAGTGGGCTTGGCCAGGGCCATCATTCCCTATTTTCCTGGGATTACGTCAGCGCTTGGTTGTATCTTGGGCCAACTCAGACATGATTTTCTTCGCACAGTGAATCAACCACTTTCGAAATTGTTGGATGCAGATTTAGCGGTATTGTTTGCAGAACAATCTCAGGCGGGTCTTAAGGTGCTGGTTCAAGAAGGGCACCCAGTTGAGGCCGCAACGGTGCAATACAGTGCTGATATGTGTTACCGCGGCCAGTCAAATGTGATTGCAGTGAGCTTTTCGATCGGTTCCTTACCGACCCTGAGCGCCGTGCGCAGTGCCTTTACACAGACCTACACAGAGCTCTATGGTCGCTTGCTGGATGAAGATACGCCGATCATGCTGGTCAACGCACGTACGGTGGTGTCTACGCCTGCAGACATTGAGTCTATCGCTGATCTGATTCATTTGCCCGAAGGGCCGGCGCCAGAGCCCGTGAGCACGCCGGTGTTTTTTAATGGACAGTGGTTGCAAGCCTTGCAATACCAACGCTTAGCGTTGCCGGCAGAGACACACATCGTTGGACCAGCGTTGCTGATGCAAAGTGACTCAACGTGTTTTGTCGAACCTGGCTACGAGGCAGTGGTTCATCGTTCTGGCAATATTTTTATTCAAAAAGGGGAATAAAAACATGGATCCTATTCTTCTTGCCGTCATGCGAGGCGCGCTAGAGCAAGTCGCCGAAGAGATGGACACGCTTCTTGCAGCCTCTGCAATCTCGCCAGTGATCGCGGATGCTTGGGACCGCGCCAGCGGTATTTTTGATGCAAAGACCGGCGATGTGATTGTGCAGGGTAGTACTGGCATGCCAATTTTTATTGTGGTGATGCAACACACGGTGCAAGAGGTGCTGAAAGACTATCCGCCAGAGTCGATGCGTCCAGGCGACGTGTTCATTGTGAATGATCCCTATCGCGGTGGAACACACACAATGGACGTGAAATTTGTGAAGCCGTATTTTCGAAATAACGAATTGTTATTGATCCTGGCCAATACTGGGCACTGGCCCGATGTGGGGGGCATGACGCCTGGCGGCTTCACACCCGCGTCGACAGACGTGTATCAAGAGGGGCTTCGGTTTCCGCCAGTCAAAATTTATGAAGAAGGAAAAATTAATTCTGCATTGCTCAAGGTCATGATGCTGAATATGCGAGTCGCAGACGAGAGAAAGGGTGACATGGCCGCCCAGGTCAATGCATTGGATCTTGGCTGCAAGCGCTTAGATGAACTTTTCGACCGATATGAAAAGTCTTTAGTGTTTGACGTCATTGACGAGTTAAATATTCGCTCTGAGCGTTTGATGCGTCAACACATCGAAAAAATTCCGGACGGCGTTTATTCGTTTGAAGACTACATGGATAGCGATGGCGTTGATCTTGGCTCGGCGTTGATGGCCCTCAAAATGACGGTACGAGGGTCAGAAATTGAGTTTGATCTGTCGGGTAGTTCTTTGCAACGTAGGGGGCCTTTTAACTGCCCCTATAGCAGTGCTTTGAGCGGACTGATGATCGCGATGAAGCATGTATTTCCTGATGTGCCAATCAATGCCGGGTGTTTTGCACCTTTTCGCTACATCATACCGCTTGGTTGTATGTTTAATCCGATCGCACCCGCGCCTGTTTCAGCTTCTACAACCGAGACAGTGCAGCGTTTGATTGGTATCACAATGGGCGCACTCGCTCAGGCGTTGCCTGGTATGGTGCCAGCGGGTTCCTTCGGTACCGGCACCAATATCGGTATGGGTGGAGATAGTCCGAGCAAAGGAAATTTTGCAACGATCTTTTACTTTGGAGGTGGCTACGGCGCAAGTGTCGATCACGATGGGCTCACAAACGGCTCGACCTTGATTTCGGCGTCGCGTAATAGCTCAATTGAAGTGCTTGAACATAGCGTTCCGTTGCTATTCACTCGCTATGCTGTGCGTGAAAATTCAGGGGGCAAGGGTGAGTTTCGCGGAGGCTTGGGCGTTGAAATCGATTTTCACTTGCGGGATGGCACCGCATACCTGACCTTGGTCGGAGACAGAGGATTAATTGGACCGCACGGTCTCGTTGGTGGCGATGTCGGCTTGCCCGCAGACCACGAGTTTCATAAAGGAGGCGTGGCCTTTAAAGCAGAGCACAAAACTAAAATTGACCGGCTGTATATCGCCGCAAATGATGGCGTGAGATTAAAAACGCCCGGAGGTGGGGGTTACGGTCATGCTGACAAGCGGTTAAAGAGTGCAGTACAAGCAGACGAAATAGATGGCTATGTCGAAGGACGATAACTAGCGAAGGCCTTTACGTAGGCCTGAACGCTTAGCAATGAACGCTTAGCAATGAACGATTCGATCAAAGTATTCTGTTCTTAAGGTACCTCTTGGCTTTGTTGCTTCGGTCTCGTCCCAAGGGATAAAGGTCGATTTGCCATGCAAAGCAACTGGCAGCACCATCGCTCGTACAAAGCCACTATGGGGGGCAATGTTACGACCAATGACAGGGTCATGTCCGGTTTCAAACCAAGCGTCACCTTGCTCGAGTCTACGCACTTCGTCACCGATCTCTGCCACTAGCCGACCCTCATACAGGCGTCTGATGCCAGGGCCTTTGTGCCCGTGTTTGGGTGTTTCAAACGCCGGCGAAAACTCTACCCGATCTAGTCTGAACACCACAGCGCGTTGGTCTTCGAGCCCGACCTCGTTAGACATTACGCAATGCAAGCGCTGTTCGGCCGTCATGGCGGCCAGCGTTTGGCGAGATAATTCAAAGGCCCACACCTCAGCGGCACCTTCAAGTGTCAAGGCGGTTTCTGTAAACAGGCAAGCCAAGCTAGTCAAGGTGTGAACAGTACCGTCTGCTTGGGTCAGCGTGAGCGAGCCCGCACGAATAAACAAGGCCCGTACAGCCGCAGGCCACAGCAGTTGTGCCTTCGCTTCAAGATGGTGTTCAAACAGAGATAAACGCATAGAAATATCAGCCCTTGCCGAGCCGCTCCTGCAGTGAGCGCCCCAACACCATCACAGCCAGCGAAGAGGCTAATAAAAACAGACCTGGCCAAAGTGAAATCCACCAGGCATTCAGGATGAAGTTTTTTCCTTGCTCTAAGATTGAGCCCCAGTCTGGTGTCGGCGGTGCAACGCCAAGCCCCAGAAAGCCCAAGGCAGACTCGATCTGCAGCGCCAGCGGAAATAAAATCACGTATTGCGTCAAAATCACTGGCAGCACATTGGGCGTTACTTCTTTAACCAAAATATGCCATTCGCTAAACCCCAGCGAGCGCGAGGCCTCAACATAGGTGCGATTATTTTCACTGATGGCGCCCGCGCGTGCAATCCGAAAAAACATGGGCAAATACACGAGCGACAAGGCCAAGACGAGATGATCCGCGCCCGGCCCCAAAATCCCGGTAATCACCACACCCGCAATGATCGGAGGGAAGGTCAGGATCACGTCTAGCAACCTCGATAAGATCATATCGATTAAGCCACCTGCGAAGCCTGACATTAACCCGAGCGCACTGCCAAGCAAAGCAGAGATCAATAACGCACCAGCGACTAAGCCTAAGGTCACGCGTGTGCCGTAAATCACCCTGGCAAAGAGATCTCGCCCAACGTCATCGGTGCCAAACCAGTGCGCCATAGACGGTGGTTGTAAGGCACGAGTTGGATTCAGTGCGATGGGCGACTGCTGTGCAATCAGTTCAGGCATCACAATGACCGCAGCAAAAAAACATAACAGACATACACTCGCCCACCTTGCCAGTGAAGAGTTCATGACCCCATGCCACGTTTGGGTGAGGCTCATTTGCGCAACCTAGGGTCGATTAGGCCATACAACAGGTCTATCAAGAGGTTGATGCTGATGGCAATACAGGCGACAAAAAGAAGGGCCCCTTGAACCACTGGGTAGTCGCGACCTTGAATCGCTGACAGAATTAAGCGACCTAGGCCGGGTAAAGAGAAAAGCGATTCGATGATGACTGTGCCACCCAAAATCTGGATCAAAATCAAGCCCATAAAGGTCACGACAGGGATCAGAACGTTTCTCAAGACATGTTTGAAATAAATGAGGGTCGGACTGAGTCCCTTTGCTGTCAAGGCTCTGACATAGTCGCGCCTTAATTGATCGACCATGCACTCTCGCACAAAATGGCTGTAGGCAGCCGCCTGCAACAAAGACAGACTGAGCACAGGAAGCAGCACGATTTCTAGATTGTCTTTGAGATTCTCAGTCATTGACGCATAGGCAAAGGGGGGAGACCAGCCTAGCGTTGCCGAGACCCCCACTAACAACATTAAACCGACCCAAAACACCGGCGCCGATAAACCGATGAGATTAAACCCCTGAATCACAGCATCCACCCGTGAGCCTTCACAAATGCCCGCCAAAATACCAAGTGGTACGCCCACTAACGTGGCAATCAACAGCGTCAACAACGCCAGCTCAGCCGTGACTGAAAAGGCATCTAGGATCAGGGAAACAACTGATCTGCCTTGATACCAGCTCACGCCTAAGTTGCCTTGCGCTACCTGCGCAAGCCAGTCAAAGAACTGCTCATACACGGGTCGATCCAAACCAAAAAAAGCACGTAAAGCCTGGGTGGCAACCGGATCGCTGGTCTGGCCCAGCATTTGTCCTACGATGTCGCCAGGCACACAATGAATAATGACGAACACAGCCAAAGACGACAGAAAAATGCCCAGCAAGGCACTGACCATTTTCTGTAGAAATAGATGAAGAATCACATTACTCAAAGCCTTGACATAAAAATCTTATTGCATTGAAGCGACTGAATTTGGTGTTCACGAAAGCTTACTGCAGTGAAGCAACTCAATTTGATACCCACGAAAGCTGATTGCACTTAAGCAACTCAATTTGGTACCCAAGTTTTGATCAGGCCGAAATACCAGCCGGTTGGATGTTGTTGATGGTTTTGGACACGGGCACCCTCTACCGTCAAGAGATCAGCCGAAAACATCATGATCGTCGGAACACTTTGGGCAAGTTGTTTCTGAAAGTTATTGTAAATTTCGCGACGTTTGGCGTAGTCCGACTCTTCACGACCTTGATCCAGTAAAGCGCTGGCTTGCTCGTTTTTCCAGTTACGGAAGTCTGCGCCAAGCGGGGCCGCTCTAAAGTGCCTGTAATACAGCAGGCTAGGATCTGGCGAGGCAGGCCAGTCGTTAAAGGTAAAGCCCATCTGTTTGTTTTGAAAATTACGCACCCAGACACCAAGTTCTAGTTTCTTGATATTGACACGAATGCCGATCTTCTTAAGTTGTTCAGCGATCGTGATGGCTGCCGGATCCATCCAGTCATAGGTAATAATAGTCGTCAGATCAAGCTCAAAGCCGTTTGGGTAACCCGCCTCAGCTAAGAGTTTGCGAGCAGTGTCTAAGTCGACTTTTTGATTGGGCGTTTGATCAAGTGGTAAGCCCCAACGCGCCTGCATGCCTGCAACCATTGTGCCGATCACCTGCCCATAGCCCGCAATTGAGGCTTGCATGACTTCGTTTTTATCGATTGCAAGGGCAATCGCGCGTCTGACTCGCTCGTCTGTGAGCAGCGGATTCTCTGACCCCAGATCAATGCTTTTTTGATTCATTGAGGGGGTCCGGATCAACTTTAACCCTTTCACCTTGGTC
>JBAWWV010000068.1:0-15215 GCA_037146575.1 Alcaligenaceae bacterium
CATGGCCTTGCTGGCGGCAGCCGTCACGCGCTGGACTGCACAAAAAGAAGACGCGAGCTTTGCGTCTTTTTATCTGATCACCCTCGCGCTTGGTGTGATGTTGATCGCGACCTCTGGCAGCAAAGTTGATTTGCTTCATTTTTTATTTGGTAGTGTGCTCGCGATAGACAGTCCCTCTCTATTGTTGATCGCGGGCGCCTCAAGTTTTACCCTGCTGGGCCTCGCTATTATCTGGCGCCCGTTAATTGTCGAATGTTTTGATCCGATTTTTTTGCGCTCGGTTGGTGGCAGAGGTGCCTTGGTGCATCAACTCTTTATGTTGATGGTGGTCTTAACGTTAGTGTCTGCATTTCAAGCGCTAGGCACACTAATGGCTGTTGGCTTGCTGATGCTGCCTGCAACGGCTGCGCGGTTTTGGTGTGCCGGTGTGGTGGCCCGGGCGCTGCTCGCTTCGGGGTTCGGAGCGTTGAGTGGAGCGGCGGGGTTGCTGATTTCGTACCACGCGAATGTGCCGTCTGGGCCCGCGATTGTTTTGTTTGCTGGCGGGCTGTATGTATTGTCTCTTTGCTTTGGTATGCGTGACAGTCTTAGGACAATTTGGTTTCCGGCCAGTCAGCACAAAGAGGCTTGACATGTTGAGTGTGATCCTTAGGTGCCTGAAACGGACCGCGTTGGCAAGTGCGCTGCTCTTGGTCGTGCCAACGCTTAGCGCGCAACCAATATCTGTCGTGGCGAGTTTTTCGATTTTGGCGGATATGGTGCGTGAGGTGGGCGGACCATACGTTCAGGTGACTTCCCTCGTTGGCCCCAATACTGATTCACATGTGTTTGATCCTACGCCTGCAGATGCTAAACGTATCGCTTCTGCGCAGTTAGTGTTCGTCAATGGTCTGGGCTACGAAGGCTGGCTTGATCGACTCGTCAAATCCTCGGGCTATCGGGGCCCCATCGTCGTGGCGAGCAAGGGGATCAGGACTTCGCTTGAGCTCAAAGGTAGTCATTCGCATGCGCAAGATGAAAAAAGGGCACATCCGACTCACGCACGTGCAGTATCAGACCCACACGCTTGGCAAAATCTAGCTAATGCTGAACGTTATGTTGAGACCATCCGAATCGCTTTAGCTGCAGCGTTACCGGAGCATTCTGCAGCGCTTGAACAACGCGCAACCGACTATATCAAACGTATTCGAGCACTTGACCTAGCCACAAAAGCCCAGATCGCTGCCGTGGCTGTTGAGCGGCGCAAGGTGATCACCTCGCATGATGCCTTCGGTTACTTTGCTCAAGCTTACGGCGTCACCTTTTATCCCTTGCAGGGCTTAGCGACGGCAAGCGAGCCGTCTGCCGCAGAGATTGTTCGCATTGTCGATCAGATCAAAAAGCACAAAGTGACGGCAATCTTTACCGAAAATATTTCTGACCCGCGTGTACTCGAGCGGATTGCCAAAGACAGTGGCGCTAAAGTTGGTGGGCTTTTGTATGCAGATGCCTTGACCGCACCGGGCACAGTTGCTGACACATACTTAAAGATGTTTGAGCACAATGTCACAACAATCGTTTCAGGGATGTCAGGGCAAGCGAACGAGTAGAAAAGTTATCGATTGAACATACGACTGATCCAAAGTGCGACTGATCAAAAGAATGATTCATTTGCAAATGAGAATCATTATCGTTTAAAATAACGACATGAATTACTCATCGCCTACTCATCAATCTCGGGCTGTTCGTCTGAACAGCGAAAAAAAAGCCGTAAAACTATGCGCTGACGTGTCTCCTGTATCCGAGGGAGTTGGCTTGATGCGTTTGTCGACTGAGTGGCTGTTTCAGTCAGCTAAAGAAATTGAGATTGAGCACCGCGGTGATGTCTATCGATTGCGACAAACAGCACTCGGTAAATTGATACTCACCAAATAAATTGATTCTCACCAAATAACCGTTTCATCGCCGTACTCGGCAAAACTTTTCACTGCACAAGCCAGCCTACGCCAGCCAGTGCCTAAATCACTTTAGGACACCCTATGCTGCGCAAAGCAAATGCTGCAATCGCCTTAAGCCTCACCCTTCACGCACTACCCCAACAAGCCTTCGCGCAAGCTACCGCGTCGCCCAGTGCCGCCGCTAACAACTCAGTCGCAGATCTCAGCAAACTTAGCGATGTCACGGTGAGCGCAACCCGCAGCGTTCGTAAAATTGATGACGTCCCTAGTAGCGTCTCAGTCATCACTGATGCGACGATTCAAAAAGAGGGGGCTCGCAATTTAAAAGAGGCCTTTCGTAACGAGCTAGATGTCACCGTTCCAGTCGGTCCAACGCGCTTTGGCGTTGGCGGCGCGCCCACCGGTAGGGGCGGTCAAGAGGGAGTCAATATTCGTGGTCTGGGCGGCAATCAAGTGTTGATGTTGGTTGACGGCATCCGCATCCCAAATGGCTTCACCTTCGGTCCGTTCTCTACAGGTCGCGGTGACTTTTTAGATATTGACGGGCTAAAAAGCGTTGAGATCTTGCGTGGCCCCGCTTCGACGCAATATGGTAGCGACGGCTTGGCGGGTGCTGTGACATTTAAAACGCTCGACCCTAGTGATTTATTAACGCGCGGCCAAAGCATCGGGGGTTTTGTTCGTGTGGGATACGCCAGTATCGACCAAACGGGTTCAGGCACATTAGCCGTGGCTGGTAAAAATGAAAAGTGGCAAGCGATGGTACTAGGTAGTTATCGCCAAGGCCACGAAACCGGTAACAAAGCCACTAACGACGATAAAAGCGTCGAGCGCACAATGCCTAATCCCGTCAATTACAGTAATCGTTATCTACTTGGTAAAGCGATTCTCAATATTGATGTAGCACAGCAACTTGGCTTAACGGTTGAGTCGCAACGGCGCAGCCAACAAACCGATGTTTTCTCAGCAAGGGCAGCAGCACCGCAACCACCTCGTAGCATCACAGGCCTTATCGCTCAAGACACGATTGAGCGCGATCGTCTTTCGCTCGAGCATCGCTATAACGACCTTAATGCTGCATGGTTTCAAAGCGCCGATACGCGCCTCTACTGGCAAGACGCAAAGGTGAATCAATATGCCACCGAGCAACGCAAACGTGCACCCGAGCGTATTCGCGACAATACTTTTCGCACGCAGGTCGTTGGCTTGGCCACTCAGTTTCAAACAAACCTTACCGGGTGGGTCAATCAGCGACTCTCGTACGGACTTGACCTGAGTCAGGCAAAGATTAGCGCTCTACGCGATGGCACGTCATCACCTTACGCCAGCAAATTTCCTTCAAAGCCATTTCCCGATACGACCTACTCCTTGGCCGGAGCGTTTCTTCAAAGTGAAATTGAACTCGGTACCGTAAGTGTGATTCCAGGAGTGCGCTTTGATCGTTACGCGATCGATCCCTCGGCCAAAGGTTACGAAAACGTGTCGTTGGCTAACCTCTCGGGTCAGGCCGTTACACCTCGTATCGGTGCGGTCTGGCGTCTAACCTCTGGTTTTTCGCCCTACGCCCAACTTGCACGAGGCTTTCGCGCACCTACGCCCGAGCAAGTGAATAATGGGTTTGCCAACCTGGCCTCAGGCTATACCAGCATTGGCAATGCAGAACTCAAACCAGAGTATGCCGACAGTCTTGAGATTGGCGTCAGAGGTAAGTCGCACGGTTTACGTTATTCGTTGGCTGGGTTTGAAAATCGCTATCAAAATTTCATCAGTCAAGAAGTCATTGGCGGCGGCGGACGACCCACAAATCCTACGATTTATCAATACGTCAACTTAGCGAACGCCAAGATTCAAGGCCTTGTCGCCCAGCTTGAGGTCAAAGTTGGACAAAGATGGACGATGCAAACAGGTGCGGCGTATTTGAAGGGCGATAGCCAAAGTAACGGGGTGAGCGCTCCAATCAATTCGGTCCAGCCCTTCAAGGCCATGCTCGGTTTGCAGTACGACGCAAGCGATTGGGGTGGTCAAGCCACAGTGCTTTATAGCGCGGCCAAAGACCCTAGTCGTATTGCACAAGGCAGAACCTCTCAGTTCGCGTCACCCGACTACACCGTTCTTGATTTAGGCGTGTACTGGAAACCTTCACCCAACCTAACCTTCAATGCCAATTTGAACAACGTCTTAGACACTAAGTACTGGCGTTGGTCAGATGTTAGTGGCCTAACTGAAAACAGTCGCATTGCCGATGCTTACACCGCAGCAGGTCGCACAGTCCAAGTATCCATGCGCTACGACTTCTAAAATTTCTTACCTTCCGGAGACTCTTATGCAAGGTCCTGTACAAACTATTCCTCAGGCTTTTTTGCAGTTAAAACGCCAAGGATTTATCCGCCAGCGTGACGCTGCCGAACGGCTCCATTTGTCAGAGGGCGAACTGATTGCAGCGCACGTCGATCAAGAGGCTTTCTGGAGCGCAGTCACCCAACCCAACGTCAGTGATTTTGACCTGAGTCTCACTCAGTCCAAAAGTGATTTTGCTGAAAATTTTTCAGAAGACGACCTGAGTGCATTGCGTCTGCGTCCAGACTGGCACGAGATGATGGCCTCGCTAGAGCCGCTCGGTGAGGTGAAGGCACTGACGCGAAACGCGTCTTGCGTACACGAAAAAATTGGCGTGTATCAAAATGCCACTATGACTGAACGCGTAGGGGTTGTGGCCTCAGGCAATATTGACTTGCGTGCTTTTTATTCTAAGTGGGCGCACGGGTTCGCTGTATCTGAAACGACCATTCGAGGCAGGCAGCACAGTCTTCAACTCTTTGATGTTTCTGGCGTTGCCATACATAAAATTTACTTGCGCGAACATAGTGACGTCAGTGCCTATCAAAACCTAGTCAAGCACTTTGCAGACGGCTCGCAACAGCCTGGCCTTTACACCGAAAATCTTACACCCAAGCCACCCGAGCAAGCCGACCAGCAAATCGATGTTCAGGCTTTGCATCAAGCTTGGGCTGCTCTACGTGATACGCACGATTTTTATTCGTTATTAAAGACGCACGGCGTCTCGCGTGTGCAGGCATTACGACTTGCGCAGTCTAAGTTTGTGCAGCAGGTACATTGCGCAGATGTTCTAAGGGCTTTGACGGCCGCCGCCGCCCGTGAAATCCCGCTCATGGTGTTTGTGGGTAATCACGGTATGCTCCAGATTCATTCGGGGCCCATTCAAAAGGTTTGGTATGCACGGCCATGGCTGAATGTATTGGATGCAAGCTTCAATCTTCATCTTCGCATGGATCATATCGATAGCGCGTGGATTGTGAAGAAGCCGACGGTTGATGGCTTGGTCACCTCTTTTGAGATATTCGATGCGCAGGGTGATGCGATTGCGATGTTGTTTGGTTTGCGTAAGCCAGGTCAGCCAGAGCTCACTGCGTGGCGCAGTCTTCTAGACGAGATTCAAGAAACGCAACAAGCTTGCGCAGCTTAATGGCATGATCTCGAACGCTTCGCAATTTCCAGGTCTGTTGTCGCGCCGTCAAGCTCTAGGCTATCTTGCGGGGTGCGCTGCAGCTGCTATCTCGACATGCCCGTCAATAGTGCGCGCTTCTTCGCGTAAACGAGTGGTGTCTATCGGGGGCGCGTTAACCGAAATTTTGTTTACGCTTGAAGCGGACAGCGATCTGGCGGGTGTTGACTCAACTTCAATTTATCCGCCCCGCGCCTTAGGTTATCCAAACGTGGGCTACGCGCGACAATTGTCGGCTGAGGGTGTTTTGTCGCTAAGGCCTTCGGATGTGCTTGCAACAGAAGAGGCAGGCCCCCCGGCTGTGCTCAAGCAAATCGCCGCTGCGGGTGCGCGTATTACGTTACTGCCGGCCAAACATCAATATGTTGGTCTGCGGCAACGGGTACTAGGTGTTGGTCGGGTACTTGAGCGAACCGAGGCGGCTCAGGTAATGCTTGAGCAGCTTGATGCGACTTGGCATCAAGTACAAAAGCAGATTGCCACGCAGGCGAAGCTGTCATCTGTACGACCTGTGCGCGTGTTGTTTGCCTTGGCGCAATCGCCTGCCCAGGTGTTGGTTGCAGGGGCTTCTACCGCAGCTCAGGCAATGTTGAGGTACGCCGGCGCAACCAATGCAGTGCGAGGCTTCAAGGGTTATAAGCCATTAACTCCCGAGGGGATGATTGCATCACAGCCCGATTGCCTCTTGGTGACAGAGCAGGGCTTGCAGGCTGCAGGTGGCCTTGAGGCGCTCTTAAAGCTGCCAGGGCTTGCACAAACACCCGCGGGGCGTACGCAAGCTGTTGTTACGATGGATGCGTTGCGCCTGTTGGGCTTTGGTCCACGAATGCCCGAGGCAGTCTTGGCACTCCATCGAGCTTTCCAGGCAATATGATCTACTTTCGTGACCTGCTGCGTGCAAAAGCAGGCTGGTGCCTAGTCGGGTCGCTACTATTGACATTGACTGTGGCGGTGCAGTTGGGCGCGGTGCCTGTACACGCAACCGATTGGCTTGCAGTGCCAGCATTACTTGAGTGGTCAGCGCTTGGCGACACCGCGCAGACTCATTCGGCAGGGTCTCACGTACTATTTAATCTTCGTCTGCCACGCTTGTTGCTGTCGGTGTTGGTCGGTGCCAGTCTAGGGCTTAGTGGCGCTCTGACCCAAAGTTTATTTCGTAATCCACTTGCCGAACCTGGCTTACTTGGCGTGAGCGCGGGCGCAGCCTGCGCGGCTGCACTCACAATCGTAATGGTTGGCGAGGTGCCGCAGATGCTTGTCGTTGAAGCACGCCCATGGCTGCTACCCATCGCAGCCTTTAGTGGGGCGCTTGCAGTGTGCTTCTCGCTTGAATACACGGCACGCTGGATCGCGCCGGGTTCGATTGCCGTCTTGTTGCTCACTGGCATAGCTATGAATGCTTTGGCTGGCGCGGTGATCGGCCTGTGTACCTATTTGGCTGATGATGAGCAACTGAGAAGCCTGTCATTCTGGACGCTTGGCTCACTGGCAGGTGCGCAGTGGTTGTGGGTGGGGCTATTCGCCGGTTTACTTGGCACGGGATATTGTCGCCTGAGGCGTTCAATAAAAATATTAAATGCATTAGCCTTGGGCGAAGCTGCAGCGCGGCAAATTGGCGTTGATGTGCTTAGCTTACGAAAGCAAATCATCATATGGGTGGCCTTGCTCGCGGGTCTTGCAGTCGCCTTTTGCGGCATGATCAGCTTTGTTGGCTTGATCGCTCCGCATTTAATTAGACTGTGGGTTGGCCCCGATCAGCGTCAGGTTTTGCCTTTGGCAATGCTGCTGGGCGGTCTGCTCTTGCTCGTGGCGGACACTCTTGCGCGTACGGTCGCAGTCCCCGCTGAGATCCCAGTCGGGATCTTCACGGCGCTGGTGGGCGCGCCCTTCTTTTTTCTATTAGTGCGCCAGGCGCGCGGTCGGACTGGGTAGGTGGTAGACAAGTGAGCGCCAACCCTTCACCAGCCTTGCTACAGCTTAACGACGTTTGCCTAAACCTTGGTTCAGTTTGCGAGGTGCCGCAAGCGTCCAAGTTCTTCAACCTGCGCGTTACCGCCTCCGAGCGCTTAGCTATCCTAGGTCCAAGCGGGGCAGGTAAGACCACGCTGCTGCGCCTGATGTCATTAGACTTAGGCCCAGCGACTGGCGAAGTGCTGTTCAAGGGAAGAGCGGGGCAGGGTTGGTCAGTCGCCGACCTCAGTCATCACCGAGCAGTGATGCCACAGAACTGCCAAGTTGCTTTTGGGTTAGACGTTAAGTTGGTCATTGCGCTTGGACGTGTTGCCCGTGTGTGTGATCCCTTTGTCGCTGATATTGTCTTGCAGGCAGCTCGACTCGCACGTGCTGATCATCTGTTGTCACGTCGTTGTGACACGTTATCAGGGGGTGAATATGCGCGAGTTCATTTAGCCAGAGTTTTTGCTCAACTGTGGGATATTAGAGAAGGATTGATCCTTGTTGATGAGCCTCTCGCGGCACTCGATTTGGGTCTGCAAGATACTATTTTGCAGGCATTAGATATCTTCGCGGCTGAACGTCAACATGCAATCGTAGCCGTATTACATGATGTGAATCACGCCTTAAGAGGCTTTGACCGATTGCTTTTGATTAAAGAGGGTCAGCTGTTTGCTGACGTTTCGAGCAACAGGCAGGCAGTACCGGTCTTTGAATCGCTCTATGGCTTGTCGCTAGAGTGTCTACGCACAGTGGATAACTCCTTCCTTGTCTCTCCTGTATCCAAACGGCGCCAGACAACATGTACTCTTTAAGTCAGGTTAGAAAATTATTGGCAAGGCAATGGCTCCAGTCAGTCTTGTTGCACGTTGCGTTGGTGATATGTGCAGTCTTGTATCATTTTTATAATCATGGTTCTTTACACTTAGATGCCCATAGCTTTGACACGACAGGTACGGACGCGATTACGACCTTGCGTGATAACAACGCCGATTTTATAGAGCTGTCACTTGACCAATATGAAATGACCGAGACGCAACAGACAGAGGCGGAGCCAGCAGAGGAGCCAATAGATGTATTGATAGACACCTTGATAGATGAACCGATAAATTCATTGATAGACGTACCGCTAGAGGTACAGAGAGAGACACCGGTAGAGCGATTGATTGCAGCGCCGATGAAAGCACCGAAAGACGTGTCATTCGATGTAACGACACGCGCATCAAAAAAATCAAAGATAGAAGTCGTAAAAGCAACCGCACCACCCGTATTTCGAGAGAGCGCAGAAAAGCAATCAGTGACCTCGACGTCATCGTTGCAACGAGTTGCGCCTACGCGCTCGTTTCGGGCGTCTATGCCGCCGACAGCGCGCCCCTTACCTTCGGTCAGTCATGGTGCCGCCCAACCGCTGCAGACTGCACACCCCGACCACGCGCATAGCCCAAAACCAGCTTACCCGTTGGCCCTGCGCGACTTGGGCGTATCAGGGGTCGTATGGCTACGAGTCTGGGTAGATCATACAGGACGCCCACGAGAGATCGAATTGGCAAAGGGTAGTGGCTACCGACTGTTTGATGAAGCAGCTTTGCGTGCCGTGCAGCACTGGCGCTTTATCCCAGCAAAGAATGAACAGCAAAGTTTTGCCAGTTGGGTTGAATTTGCCGTGCGTTTTGAGATTAACGGCTAAAGTGGTTGCCTTAGTTGAAACCACGCATAGACAACAGCATTGAACTAAGCTACGCTGATTCACAGCATCGTATCTTCGCAGCACAAGGGATTCGGCTATAAATATAAGTCACCACCGAGTCATATTCAAAAAATAAATTCTAAAAAGTTTTGAAATCGTAGCAAGCGCTTTAGTCACGGAGAGACAACATGTCAAGAAAACTATTATTAAATATGTTTGCAGTTCTCAGTGCATTGATCATTGCACCAGCCTCGGCGCAAGTTTCAAGCTATCCTAGCAAACAGATTACGCTGGTAGTACCGTATGCGCCCGGTGGCAGTACCGACATCACTGCTCGCCTGATTGCCGAACAGCTTTCGAAGCGACTTGGTCAACAAGTGGTCGCCGAAAATCGTGCCGGTGCAGGAGGTAACATTGGTGCCAATGTCGTGGCACAGTCGGCTCCTGATGGGTATACCCTCTTGATGGCGCCTAGCAGCCTAGTGGCCAATATCTCGTTGTATAAGTCTCTTCCGTACGATTTACGTAAAGACTTAGAGCCAATATCGCGCATCGCAATGATTCCAAACGTTTTGGTGATCGGAGCAGATTCAAAAATCAACACCTTTGCCGAATTCATCGCGGCAGCTAAAGCGGCTAAGCCACCGTTGAACTACGGCTCTGCCGGCAGTGGCTCAAGCCAGCATCTGGCGGGTGCATTATTTGCCAATACGATCAAAATTGAAATGGGACATATCCCCTATAAAGGCGGTGCGCCAGCATTAGTGGATTTAATGGGAGGGCGATTGGATGCCGTGTTTGCGCCACTCGTTGAGGTACTGCCATTTATTCAAGGAAAAAAACTGAAGGCGTTAGCGGTGACAACTCCTGCGCGTTCTTTTGCATTGCCCGACGTACCGACAGTGGCAGAGACCTTTCCTGGCTTTGATATCACGCTTTGGAACAGCATCATGGCGCGCAGTGGCACTCACCCTGAGATTATTGCAAAACTAAATCAGGTAATTCAAGAGGTGTTGGCGCAACCCGATGTGCTGAAAACCTTGCGGACACAGGGCTCAAACCCTTCTGGTAACACTCCCGCCGAGTTCAAGGCCTTGATCGCCGAAGAGATTCCTAAGTGGGCCGAGGTGATTAAATTGTCGGGTGCTGAAACTCAATAGCGAAAGTTTCACCTCGGAAACGGTCTGAGGTGACTTGGCAGCGCTAGCCTTGCATCCAAAGCATTAAGCCGTCAACCCACGACTTCGCCGGCAGCTTAAGTTGTTGCTCAATACGTTTGGCTTGTGCGTAAAGTTGATCGAAATCGATCGATGGGGCGTTCTTAAACGCTACGGCAACGACATTGCTATCGTGAACTTCTGGCAACCAAGCGACTGCGCTAAAAGAATGTTCAATCGCCTCTAGATTGTGACTGTGATTGTCTTGATCACAGAAGATATTGACGGTCATGATGCCATTGTCCGTCAGACAATCGGCACAGGCTGCATAAAACTCAGGTGAATTCAGTGTGGGCTCGATTGCTTGAGCATCATACAGATCGACCTGTAGCACATCGCAAGAAGAATGATTTGCCTGGTCGTTGACGTAGTCCCAGGCATCCATGGCGCACACCGACAGTCGTTGATCGTTTGAGGGCAGTGCAAAGTGGGTGTGGCACTCAGTGATCACAGCAGGATTAAGTTCGATGGCGGTCGTGCGTGCGGCAGGGTAGTGATAGTGGCAAAACTTTGTGAGCGCCCCTGCACCTAAACCTAGTTGAACAATATGTGCTGGCTGTTCAATGAAAAGCGCCCAAAGCATCATTTGCTGAATATACTCAAACTCGAGCGCAAGAGAGTCATCAAGCCGCATCGCACCTTGAATCACAGGGGTGCCAAAATGCAGGTTTCGAACGCCGTCGTGCTCTGAAATATTTGGTTTGCCCATGAGAGCATCTTACGATATTTCTTGAGTGCGCCTGACGCAGGCATTTTTAGCGTTGAGGCATCTCAAGCTTAAAGAGGCGAACGGCGTTTTTATAAGCCACTTGTTCGAGTGTCGCAGGTGATAAGTACGCAAGTAGTTGCTCGCGTTGCTCTCGAATAATCTCGTCGTAGCGCGCTTCAAAACCGCAGCAGGTGTCAGAGCCTAGCATCACTTGGTTCGGAAACTCTTCAAAGAGAGCCTTCCAGGCAGGCTTGAGCCCATTGGGAGTGTAAAACTTGCCGTCGCCTAATCTTGAGCTCGCACTTGCGTGTACTGGACCACCACCAGAGACTTCACACATGATGTTCTTACGTTGTTGAAATAAGTTTCTCAGATCGTCAGGTCGAGCTTTCGGCAGGCAATGAGACAAGATTGTCGTGACGTTCGGGTAGTCGGCAGCAAGACGTAATAGGTCGTCTTTGAAGGCCTCGTCCATCCCTGAGTGAATTTGGATAAAAGCGCCGTAACGATTAGCAAGGTCATAGGCTTGCCGCATCATCGGGCTATCAAGTCTAAAGCGCCTTCTATATTCTGGTCGTGGTGACGAATCAAAATTATCCGTATGAAACTCGCCAAACCCTTTGATTGTTCCGTGCTTGAAACCCTCTTCAGCTTCTTTAAACAGACTTTTAAAAATCCATTGATCTGGATCTGTAAAGCTGCGTCCTTGGCGCAAAATCTGGTCAAATTCTCGTTGCCCAATTGCCGCGATGTAGCGGTCTTTTAAAACCGACCGCATGTTGTCGTTCAAGTAGCCAACGCCTCCCGCCCACTGTACATTGTTTCTGTCTAAAAGCTCTTTAAAGTTACCTTCGCCGGCTTGGTAGTTATGTAAATGTGCATCTGCAATGGGCACTGTTTTAGCCAATCCGATTGAGCCAGGCAGTGGCTGCGCTTGCAGCGGCAATGCGCAGCAGACAAGTAAAGCTGCAGTGCGCATGCAAAGTGCGTCGCGTGCTGCTTTTATAGCAGCCGCTGACGTTAGTCGCTTGAATACCATTGTGGCGAATGCAGTGAATGTCAAACCAAGCTCTTGTTTTTGATCGATCGGACTTAAAACACGGATTGTGTCAGTTCAATTTTAAATTGAACTTTTGAATCGCTTGTGCAAATGACTTACCTTCTTCTGCAAACGCGGCTTGCATTTTATCTAGTGTCATATTCCAGGCCTCAGAACCCGTCGGTTTCATCGCCTCTTGAAAGGACGGGTCTGCGGTCACTTCGGCAGAAGCTTTTCTTAAAATTTCAACAATCTCCTTTGGAGTTTGAGCTTTGGTATACAGTGCGGCCCAGACATCCGTGTACAGATCTGGGTAGCCAGCTTCTATAAACGTTTTAAGTTCTGGCATTCTTACGCTCTTTTCGCGTGCTACCACTCCAATCGCTTTAATCTTTCCGTCTTTTAAATGAGGCCCAGCGATGCTGTAGGTCGTTGCCATGAGTTGAATATCGTCGGCCAGAAGGGCGCGAATCATTTCGGGTGAAGCTCTGTAACTGATTTCTTGATAAGGATCACCCCCCGCAGTTGCAGAGATTTTTTTTGCCAAAATTAAACCCAGATGCGAGGTGCCCAAGACCCCATGGTTCATAGATTTGCCGCGTTCTTTGAGCTCTTTCATGAGCGAGGGGATGTCTGTGGATTTGACTGAAGCGCTTGCAAACAAAATATAAGGCGCCTGACCCAATGGCGCGATCGGGGTGAAATCATCCAGGGTATAGCCGGCATCCTTAATCACAATCGGGGTCGTTGCCAAACCGTTAGAGGTATAAAACAAGGTATACCCATCGGCGGGAGCATTCAGGACTTTTTTGGTTGCAACCATGGCCTGGCCACCTGTTGCGTTTTCGATGACTACGCTGGTCTTTAAAACTTTACTCAGTCGCTCTGCAAACACTCGGCCAAGCAGATCAAAAGGTGAGCCTGCACCAAAGGGGGTAATGAGCGTGATGGTCTTGTTTGGGTAGTTGTTTGCCTGCGCAAGCACGCCTGCAGGCGCAGTTGCTGCGGCGAAGCCAACTAGCGCGAAAAGAAATGCATTCAAGCTGCGTATTGAGATATTTGACATGTTTGCCCCTTCTGTGAATTTAGAATTCTATTTTTTGAGAGAGTTAACTAGTCTAATTTGCTGTGATTGTTTTTTATATTGTTGATGTATCGTGCAGTCACGCAAGTAACCCTCGCGTCAATCATAAACCAGAAATTTCATTTTGGTTAAATCGAATTCAAAGACTATTTTCAAGCCTTTAGCCGCCGATCGCCTAAATCTGGTGGTCGTTTCAAGGTGGCTCGGCGAGGTCGCAGTTGATCGCGTTTCTATAGCCTAGTCTATTTCGTTTGCTTAAGAACTGGCAAATGAGTCTGATTGGAATTTCCCGTTGAGCTGTTAACACATCTTGACGCATCGAGGGCGCCCCGCTACATTGACCTGTCATGTCTGAGCATTACGTCTCTTGCCGTCTAATCAGCGCCTTGAGGCTTGGCAGGACCAATCTGTTTACAAGTTGTCAAAATGCCTACAAAAATGTTCTTGACTCGGTGGGCGATTTAAACTTGTGTAAGCGTATAAAAATTACGAGACAAAATTGAAAATTTACACATCAAGCGCAGCAACGATTTATTTGATCGGTAGCGGCGGAATGGGATTGTCGCATCCCTGTGACTCACACGTATACGTCATTGAAAGTGCAGGTGAGTGTGCAATGGTTGACGCCGGTAGTGGTGTGAAGCCAGAAAGGCTTTACGAGCGAATGCTCGAAGATGGAATTGATCCTCTGGCGATTAAGACCATCATATTGACCCATTCTCATTGGGATCATAGTCGGGGTGCTGCCTGGGCTAAGCGCCTAACTGGCGCTCGACTCGCCGTACATCAGCTCGGTGTCAAAACGATGCAAGACCTGCGCTGGCCAACCTCTCATCTAGAAAAGCATGGGATTCAGTCAGAGGCGGCGCACGTCGAATGCCCCCTTCAGGATAACGATATCATTGCGCTTGGTACGATTTCTCTAAAGGTGATTCATACACCGGGTCACAGTGACGATTCGATATGCCTACTGACAGAAATTGATGGGAAATCCATACTATTTGGTGGCGACACCTGTTTTGCTGAAGGTGGTCATGGCACGGTCAATGCTGAAACTAATTTTCGTGCTTACCGTGATTCAGTGAAACGACTGGATGCGCTCAAAATCGATGTCTTGCTACCAGGGCATAAGCATTTTGTGTTGTCTCGCGCGTTCTCGCATGTCAGCTTACTCGAACGAAAATTATCAGGTAGCTGGACTGATGTCGTTCAAACCAGAGTGCCTTTCTTTCCAACTTGGTGGCTTGAGCACGATTCTTCGCTATACGACGATGCACAACCTGAGGTTCGCTCATGAAAAACGTAAATGATTTGTTGTTAGATCCTGCAAAGATGAAAAGGGTATTGAGTCTGATATTTGGTGGTTTGATGATTTCGGTCGGAGTCTCTGCGGGTGCTCAAACCTATCCTTCGCAGTCGATTCGTTTGCTCGTGCCCTTTGCTGCAGCAGGCACCAGTGATCTGGTCTCTCGTATCGTGGCAAGTGAGCTCGCCAATCTATGGAGTGTCCCCGTCGTCGTTGAGAACCGCGCAGGGGCCGGTGGTAATGTTGGCTCTGAAATTATTGCCAAGGCTGCACCTGATGGCTATTCTTTGCTGATGGGCACGGTCGCTACGCATGCGATCAATTCCAGTCTATATAGCAGTTTGCCATTTGATCCTATCAAAGATTTTGATCCAGTCAGCCTGGTCGCTTCAACGCCTAGCGTGCTCGAGGTAAACCTAGCGTTACCAGTCAATTCAGTTCAAGAGCTGATTGCGTACGCAAAAAATAATCCTGGTAAGCTAAATTTTGGTTCAGCTGGAAACGGAAGTTCGCATCATCTTGCGGGCGAGTTGTTCAATACTTTAGCGGGTACAAAAATGATTCACGTACCTTACCGTGGTACTGCTGCCGCGCTAACAGATGTTGTCGGTGGTCAAATTCAAGTCGTCTTTGACACGTTGCCGTCTTCGATGAGTTTCATCAAAGCGAAAAAACTTAAAGTGCTTGCAGTGACTAGTGCTCAGCGCGATGCAGCCTTGCCAGACGTGCCGACGATTGCTGAAAGTGGAGTACCCAACTA
>JBAWWV010000069.1:0-14895 GCA_037146575.1 Alcaligenaceae bacterium
GCACGGATCTGCGGCAAGACAGCATTGATGTTGGTCATAAAGAAATCAACCTGACCGCCTAGTGTGTCTTGCAGCGCAGGTGCGCCGCCCTTGTAAGGCACATGCACGCCTGTGGTATTGGTTTGCTGCCAAAGTAGCTCGGCTGATAAATGATCAGAGGCGCCCACCCCCGAACTTGCAAAAGTCAGTTTGCCTGGATTATTTTTTAAAGCCGCTAACACCTCTGCGATAGTGCGTTCAGGCCGAGCTGAGCCCGTCACCAAGACGTTGGGCGCTTGAAAGGGCAGGCTGATGTAATCAAAATCGGCAATTGGGTCATACGCGACGGATTTAATCAGATGTGGTGCCACAACGAAGGTACCGATCGAGGAGACAAACAAGGTGTAGCCATCAGGGGCAGCGCGTTTGATTTGCGCCGCCGCGATGGTGCCTGTTGCGCCAGGTTTGTTTTCAACGATGATGTTTTGACCCAGTGTGGCCTGCATGGCTGGTGCAAGGGTTCGCGCCGCGAGGTCTGTCGGCCCACCGGCGGGAAACCCTACGATCATATTGATGGACTTATCAGGCCATTTGTTGATTTGGGATTGAGCGTTTGGACTGAGCCCCAGACACAGGCTCAAGCTCAGGTAAAACGCAAGCGAGTATTGTGTTGCACCGGCGATATTTTTCATTTTTATCACGCTCACTAATATTAGGTTTAAGGGTTAATGACAAATAAAGGTGAGCCCATCACGCTTACCGACTTAGGGTCTCTGGATTCACGATAAATTGTGGCGCAGTGCCGCCTAGAATTGCAGCCATATCGTTTGCCATCGACTCATAGATGCGTGTCATTGCCCCTTCGCTAGTCGCCATGGCGTGTGGGGATACCAGACAGTTTTGTAGGCTAAAGATTGGGTGTGTGTGGTCGGGCGGTTCAACCAAAAAAACATCAAGTGCAGCGCCGCGCAAGTGACCGCTGACAAGCATCTCATAAATGGGATCGAGGCTTTCAATCACCCCACCTCGCGCCAGGTTCACCAAGAACGAACCTTGCTTCATGCGCTGCAGCCGTACGCGATTGATCAAGCCCATAGTTTCCTCATTTTGTGGGCAGTGCAGCGTGACATAGTCTGCCTGCGCCATCAGGGTATCGAGTTCGACCAGCTTAACGTCAAGCGCGTTGGCAACTGCAGGGTCAAGATAAGGGTCGTGGGCAATGACGTTCATTTCAAACGGCTTTGCCATCTTTGCCACGATTTGACCGATACGACCCAAGCCGATGATGCCCAAGGTTTTTTGATCAAGGTCTGTGCCTTGCGAGGCGATGCGCGATTGCCAGTTGCCTCGCTTGGTTTCGCGATCCCAGTGCGTAATCATTTTGCATAATGCCAGCATAAAAGCGAAGGCGGCTTCAGCGACTGCGCGCGCACCTGCACCTGGTGCGTACACCACAGCGATACCGCGCTCGGTCGCGGCCTTGATATCAACGGTGTCGTAGCCCACTCCTGTGCGACCAATCACCTTTAACTGCGGGGCGGCATCCATGAGGGTGGCCGTGATTTGAACCTGGCCACGCACAACCAAGCCGATAGCTGGAGCGATTTCGCGCATTAAGCCCTCAAGCGTAGGCTGTGCCGCGACCTTGAATTGACCAAAACGCGAGAGCGTTTTTTCTGCGTAAAGGTCAAGCGGTTGGGTAGACAGGATAATTTGCTGATTCACGGGAGAGGCCTTTGTGTAAAAGGGCAGAAGGAGGGGACAGCGTGTGTAAGTCAATATTACACGTGGCTCCTAATTTCGGTGACCTCATACTGAGGTTAGCTTTACGATGCTGCGGCGCAGCGCAACGTTCGCGCCTTAGCCTGTGCTAATCTGAACTTACGTTTTCGGGTCACAAAAAGACTGAGAGTCTATGCTCGAGTTTATGCTTCGTCGCATTCTGGTTGCCTTGCCAGTGCTGTTGCTGGTTAGTTTGATCTCGGCTCTGATCATGGAAATGGTGCCCGGCGACCCCGCTGTGTTGATTGCGGGTCAAAGCGCAACGGATCTTGAGTTAGCGCAAATTCGTGAACAACTCGGCTTGAATCGGCCCTTTCTTTCACGGCTGTTTGATTGGTACATGGCGTTGGCCCATGGTGATTTAGGTGATTCAATACTCTTGAATCGGCCTGTGACGCAGGCAATCGCAGAGCGTGTTCCGGTGACCTTGGCCCTGGCTGGCTCGGCTCTGATGCTCACCATCTTGTTGGGCGTGCCCTGTGGCGTATTGTCAGCAGTTTATGCAAACACGTGGGTTGACCAGGCGTTATTAACGTTCTCGTTGCTGGGCGTGTCGATTCCAAACTTTTGGCTCAGTTTGATGTTGATCGTGCTGTTTGGTGTCATGCTCGATTGGTTACCAGCAGGCGGCTATATCCCTTTCGCGGACGATCCGCTTGGTTGGGTCAAATGTTTAATTTTGCCTGCCTTTTCATTGGCGCTATTGCAGGTGGGGCTTTTAGCGCGTATCACCCGAGCCACTATGCTCGAAGTCTTGCAACAAGATTATGTGCGTACCGCGCGCGCAAAGGGCTTGCCGGTGTTGATGGTCGTCGGTAAACATGCATTTAAAAACGTATTGATCCCTGTGATCACGGTGATCGGTATTAGTTTTGGGTTGCTGTTATCGGGTTCAGTGGTCATCGAAACCGTGTATTCGCTACCAGGAATGGGTCGTTTATTAGCCAATGCTGTATTCGGTCGCGACTACCCTTTAATTCAAGGCGGGCTCTTGGTGACGGCGGCAGTATTGGTGCTTTTAAATTTGCTGGTTGATGTGCTGTATGCCGTGGTTGATCCGCGAGTGAAATATGGCAAGCGCTAACACGTTCGAAGAGTCTGAGCGCAGTGACACAGCGCGCCCCTTATCAGTGTGGCGAAAGCTCGTGCGTCATCGCTTATTCATGACGGGAGCAACGCTTTTATTGTTGATGGTGTTGCTCGCAATTTTTGCAGACTGGATTGAAATCAGGCCCCCTGAAAAAATGCAAGTGCGGCTGCGGTTTAAAACTCCTGATTTTGCTTATCCGCTTGGAACGGATAACTATGGTCGTGATATTTATAGTCGTTTGGTTCATGGTGCTCGTCTGTCACTGTCGATCGGGTTTGCAGTGGCATTGATTACGGGAATTTTAGGTACGGCAATTGGCGTTGCGGCGGGTTATTTCAAACGACTGGATAGCCCGTTAATGCGGTTAATGGATGCGCTGATGGCGTTTCCAGCAATTTTATTAGCGATTGCCATCGCAGCTGCTTTGGGGCCCTCTGCGATGAACGCCGTGATTGCGCTTGCCGTGGTCTACACGCCTCGCACCGCAAGAATTGTGCGTTCAACGGTATTGGTTGTGCGAGAAACCGATTATGTGCAAGCGGCCAAGGCCTGTGGGGCAAGAGATCGTTGGATTATCTGGAGGCATATTCTGCCAAACAGCATGGCGCCTTTGATCGTACAGCTGACGTTTATTTTTGCCTATGCGATTTTGGCCGAATCAATTTTGAGCTTTTTGGGTGTTGGACCTCCGCCGCCGACACCCACTTGGGGCAACATGATCGCCGAGGGTAAGGATTACCTGCGCGAAGCCTCGTATATCTGCTTTTTCCCGGGTTTGGCTGTGGCGTTGACTTGCTTGGCCCTGAATCTGCTTGGGGATGGTTTGCGCGACGTGTTAGATCCACGACTGCGAGTACAAATTGGCTGATCCTATTCTTCAGATTGACAACTTGCGTGTCGTGTTCGGTTCGGGACGTTCAGAACAAGTTGCCGTCGATGGTGTGAGCCTGACGCTTGCAGTAGGTGAGGTGTTAGGCATCGTCGGCGAATCAGGCTGCGGTAAAAGCCTAACGGCCTTGTCGATACTGGGTCTTGTCCCCAAGCCAACCGGTCGGATTCAAGGTGGGCAGATTTTATTGAATGGAAAAGATCTCGCGCAAGCGAGCGAGGTCGAAATGAATCGCATCCGAGGTAAAGAGATTGCGATGATTTTTCAAGAACCGATGACCGCGCTCAACCCAGTGATTAAAGTGGGTGAACAAATCGCCGAAACGATCAGAGTGCACGAGGGTGTAAGTCGTGAAGTCGCGCGTCGGCGTGCTCTTGAATTGCTTGAGCGCGTCGGCATGAGCAATCCAAGGCAGCGGATCGATCAATATCCGCATGAACTGTCGGGCGGGATGCGTCAGCGCGTCATGATTGCCATTGCCTTGGCCTGTCGCCCTAAAATTTTAATTGCAGATGAACCAACGACTGCCTTAGATGTCACGATACAGGCGCAAATTCTTGCGCTTTTAAAAGAGTTGCAGCAAGAGTTTGGTATGGCCATGATTTTGATTACGCACGATCTTGGGGTTGTCGCGCAAGTGGCAGATCGGGTAGCCGTCATGTACGCCGGACGCATTGTCGAAGACGGGTCAGCGATTGAAGTGTTCGAGCAACCTGCGCACCCGTATACGCGCTCACTGCTTGCGAGTATTCCAGCGCTCGATCAAGAGTACTCGCGTTTGCAGACGATTCAAGGCATGGTACCTAGTTTGGCGAAGCTGCCTTCGGGCTGTCGCTTTCATCCGCGCTGCCCCGAGGCTCGGGTTCAATGCGCACAGTACACCCCCCGCTCGACGACGATTGGACAATCGCATCGTGCGGCCTGCCTGGCGCTCAATGGCTATCAAGATCATGGCTAAGCCCTTACTGAGCGTCAGAGGTCTAGTGAAACACTTTGCCTCGCGCACTGGAGGAGTATTTAATCGTACGGTTACAGACGTACGTGCGGTCGATGGTGTCGATTTTGATATTGAACAGGGCGAGACCTTCGGTTTAGTCGGCGAAAGTGGGTGCGGCAAAACGACGACAGGTCGCTTAGTCTTGCGCATGCTGGAACCCACCGCGGGCAGTATCAAGTTTAATGATCAAGAGTTGTTGTCCTTGTGTGCTGAGGATATGCGCCTACGGCGCCAGCAGATGCAAATTATTTTTCAAGATCCCTATGGTTCGTTAGACCCTCGTATGACGGTCAGTCAAATCGTAGAAGAACCCCTGCAGATTCATCGTATCGGTGACCGAACAACGCGCAGCAAGCGTGTGAGTGAACTTCTGGATATGGTTGGCTTGCGTAAAGAGTACGCGCAGCGCTACCCGCACGAGTTTTCGGGAGGGCAACGACAACGCATTGGGATTGCACGTGCCTTGGCTTTGAATCCGCGCTTTATTGTGGCTGACGAACCCGTTTCTGCGCTAGATGTGTCGATTCAGGCGCAGATCGTGAATCTGATGATGGACTTGCAAAAAGAGCTGGGATTGACGTATCTGTTTATTGCGCATGATCTTGGGGTAGTCAAGCACATGGCTGATCGCGTGGCGGTCATGTATTTGGGGCGGATCGTTGAGGTTGCCAGCAAAACTTCGTTGTATCGATCCCCTCAGCATCCTTATTCACAAGCGTTGCTGGCGGCAGTGCCGCTGGCGCGGCCTTCGCTGCGGCAGACGTTGACACTGCTCAAGGGCGAGATTCCGAGCCCGAGTCAACCTCCGTCAGGGTGTCATTTTCATACAAGGTGCCCGCAAGCTCAGTTACGCTGTTCGCAAGAGGCGCCAAAGCTGCTCGAGGTTCTTCCTGGGCACCAAGCCGCGTGCCATTTGTTAATTCCAATGTCAATGACTTAAACCATTGCAATGAGAGGCCGTATGTCAAAAGCTGTTAGCAGAATTAGTTCAGAAATCGACTTTAACCTTGAAGGTAAGCAAGTTGGCTTCTTGCGATTGCCGCACTCGGTTCACCGCTCGGCCTATGGCTGGATCCCGATCCCTGTGGCTTGTATCAAAAACGGCGAAGGCCCAACTGTCTTGCTGATGGCTGGCAATCATGGTGATGAATATGAAGGGCAGATTGGACATGGGGTCTTATTAAGATCGCTAGAGGCACAGGATATCCAAGGACGAATCCTCTTTTTAACCTCGGCTAATTTTCCGGCGGCGATGGCAGGCATGCGAACCTCTCCAATTGATGAGGGAAACTTGAATCGTTCGTTTCCGGGCGATGTCAATGGCGGTGCGACGGCGCAGATTGCCTGGTATATCGAGCATGTGTTATTGCCGCAGTGCAATTATGTATTTGATCTTCATTCAGGTGGTAGCTCGCTGATGTACGTGCCCAGTGCACTTTGCCGACGTAATAGTGATCCTACAAAAATGGCTCAGGCGATTGAAATCCTGAAACTGATGGGTGCGGCTGCAGCCTATGTCGCAGATTCACCGCAGGGCGATGACCGTACCTTGACCGCGGCGGCAGGTCGTCAGGGCGTTACCCACTTTGGCAGCGAGTTAGGTGGTGGCGGTACGCTCACGCCCGCAGCACTGCGCGTTGCGATTGATGGCGTACGCAGGGCACTGAAACATCTGGGTATTTTGAAATCGTCAGTGCAAGTTGAGGCTGCAGCCCCAACGCAATTGCTTCAAGTGCGTGGCTCGGATTATTTTGTGTATGCGCCTGATTCTGGGTTGTTTGAGCCCTTGGTTGAATTGGGCGATGTTGTGAAAGCGGGCCAAGCTGCTGGACGAATCCATTTTCTGGATACGCCGTGGCGCGAGCCCAGCGTAGCCTACTTTAAACACGATGGCATCGCGTTATGCAAACGAATGATGTGCCGCACTGAGCGCGGCGATTGTTTGTTTCATTTGGCTACACCCTTCGAATATTAGAATCTTTATAAGGATGCATGATGAGTCAGAGCATGATTTGGACGCGTGTCGATTATGAGAAAGACGGAAAGCAAAACGGCTGGCTTCAATTGCCGCACTCGGTGACGCGTTCGGCGTACGGTAACGTTTCGATCCCTTTAACCGTGATTAAAAATGGCAAAGGGCCCACAGCCTTTTTGATGGCGGGCAATCATGGCGATGAATATGAAGGTCAAGTGGCCTTATGCAAACTGATTCAGTCGCTCGAACCTCACGATATTCAAGGCAGAGTGATCATCATTCCGGCGATCAATCTTCCGGCGGCGATGGCAGGTGTTCGCGTATCGCCGATTGATCAGGGAAACCTGAATCGTTCATTTCCAGGGGATCCAAACGGTACAGCCACCTATGCCATTGCACACTATATTGATACGGTGTTGTATCCAATGGCGGATATCCATCACGATCTGCATTCGGGCGGTTCGTCATTGCAGTATTTGCCCTTTGCCTCAATGCGTCAAAGTCAGGATGCCGCCTTGAATGCCCGTGCAACCAGCGCGTTGAAGGCGTTTGGGGCACCCATTGGTTTGATCTGGGCTTATAGCCCTGATTCAAGATTGTCTTCTGTCGCAGCAGTCAATCGTAATCTGGTCGCGTTAGGGGGTGAGTTTGGTGGCGGTGGCTCAGTCACGTCATCGGGTGTCCAGATCGTCGAGCAAGGCTTACAAAACTTGTTGGCCCATGCAGGGATCATTGAGTCATCTCGAGCAGTTGGTCCTTACGCAGGGCCTTCGCGCTTGATGGAAATCAAAAGTCGCGACTATTATGTTTATGCCCCAGAGGCAGGCTTGTTTGAACCGGCGGTCGAACTAGGCGATATGGTGCGACGCGGTGATTTATGCGGCAAGGTGTATTTTGTCGATAATCCCGGGCGCGCACCCGAGTCATGTTATTTTGACGGTGACGGCATGGTGATTTGTAAGCGGCATTTTGGCCGTGTTGAGCGGGGTGATTGTGTTGTGCATCTGGCAACATACGTTGCTTAGGTAACCAGACGCTTTAATGCTGATCAAGCGTTGTTTGTTCTAAAGGTAAACATATGCCGAAAAAACATTTTCACAACGACGCATACGCTAGGGGTCTTGTTTGGCTGAGTGAGATGGCGCGCCACTACGTGTTGACGGTTGGACTTTGCTTGGGCGTTATGGTGTCGCCCTTTGCATCACAGGCGCAAACGATCAAACCTCTCTTAGTCTTTGGTCAAGAGGCGCCACCACCCACACTCGACCCGTATTTCACAACGGCAATCTCAACACGCAATGTCGCGATGCATATTTTTGAACAATTAGTGACGCGCGATGAAACCAATGCTGTGATCCCCGAATTAGCAGAAAGCTGGACGGTGAGCGCTGATGGATTGACGTATACCTTTAAGCTTCGCAGCGGTGTGAAGTTTCACAACGGCAAAGTGATGACCTCGGCGGATGTCAAAGCCTCGTTTGAGCGCTACAAGCGTATGGCCTTGGCCAAAGTGACGTTAGCCGCTGTGACAGACATCAACGCACCCGATGCGACAACGCTTGAACTGAAGTTAAGCCAACGGCAGCCAGTATTTTTAGACGAACTTTCTGCTTTCGTGACACCAATCGTCATCATTCCAGCCGAGCAGGCTGAAAAAGAGGGGGGTAAGCTCGATCCTATTGGTACCGGCCCGATGCAGTTTGTTGAGTGGATCCCGGATAGTCACATCAGACTGAAGCGCTTTGCTGATTACCAACCTGACGGTCGGTACAAAGGCACTGATGGTTTTGGTGGAAATAAAAAAGTTTGGTTTGAGACCATCGACTTTAAATTTGTCAAAGAACCAGGCACAAGAGTTGCAGGACTCGAGTCTGGGCAATTGCAAATTATTGAAGATTTACCCTCTGAATCCGCAAAGCGTCTCGGTAATAACAAGAACATTGTCATATACGATTTAAAAAACTTTTGGTTGCATGGTGCTTGGGTGAATCATCACCGCGCCCCAACCAACGATGTGCGCATTCGCAGGGCTGTGCAGATGGCCTTGGATATGGATGAAATTATGGAAATTTCAACCGATGGCGCCTATGCACTTCAACCAGGCCTGCAATACCCCGGCAACCCTTATTATGTGAAGAACGGCGCGCAGTACTACAACGTCAATAATCCCAAAAAGGCAGCGGCGTTATTAAAAGAGGCTGGCTATAAGGGCGAAGAGTTTGTCATCATTACAAACTCTAGTTATCAAAGTATGTATAAGGCGGCGCAAATCGTCAGCGAGCAGCTAAAGGGTATCGGCATGAAGGTGCGTGTCGATGTCTTTGACTGGGCAACTGCGATGAACCAGCGACGTAACAAAGACGGTTGGAATCTCTGGTTTACGGGCCAGGGGTCGGGGCCATCGGTTGGTCCGTTTTCTGCCCTAAAAGATGTTGTATCACCACAAAATAATCAAGTTGTTGTCGATCCGTTATTAGACAAGCTCTTTGCTGAATTAGTGACTGGTGAAACGTTTGATGCACGTAAAGAAACATTCGGAAAATTTCAAGAGCGCGTCTACGAGCAGGTCTTGTTCTTAAAGTTTGGAGACTTGATGCGCAAGCAGGCTGCGCGTTCAAACGTCATGGGTTTCATGCCCTATCGTATTCCAAGACTTTGGAACGTTTGGATTGAGTGAGTTTTCGATAACAAATAATCATTCTGAGGCAAGTCATGATACGTACCCTGTTTTGTTTTGTTGCGGCTTTGATATTTTCAAACTCTGCGCTCGCGCAGAGTTTTCCTTCAAAACCGATCACTGTGATTGTGGGTGTGGCGCCTGGCGGCACGCTTGATACGTTGTCTCGACTCTTGTCTAAGATTATGACGGCTGACTTAAAGCAGACGGTGATCGTTGAGAACGTCACTGGCGCAGGTGGCTTGGTCGCACTCAAACGGTTGATTCAAGCGCCTGCTGATGGTCATACCTTAATGTTTACGAACATGTCTTTGGTGATCATTCCCCACCTGCACCCGACTGCGAATGTTGATCCGATTAAAGAACTTGATGCAATAGGGCTGGTTGCAACGGTACCGATGCTCTTGGCAGTCAGTAATAAAAGCGGTATCAAGAGTTTGCCTGAGTTGCTTGAACGCATGCGTAAAGAGCCCGGGAAAATTAATTTGGGCTCAGGTGGCCCAGGTACCACCGCGCACTTGTCTGAAGCATTGTTTTTGCATTTGTCTAAAACGAAAGGTGAGCTGGTGCAGTATCGCGGCTCTGGCCCTGCGCTCACCGATTTAATGGCGGGTGTGATGGATGTTGTACTTGATCAAACAGTCGCGATGATGCCGTTGCATCAAGATAAAAAGATTTTAGCGGTTGCAGTGTCATCGCCAGCACGTCTGCCACAAATGCCCGAGGTGCCAACCTTTAAAGAAGCTGGTTTACCTGAGTTTGATCTCGCAATCTGGAACGGTGTGGTTGCGCCTAAGGGATTGCCCCCTGCAGTCGCAGCGCGCTTGGCTGAATCGATCTCAAGCGCGATCGATGGGCAGGAGTTCAAAGAGCGATTGTTGCAATTGGCAGCACAGGCACCTAGTCAAGCGCAGCGAGGTGCTGCACCCTTGATGACATTAATCGAACAAGATACCGTGATGGTGGCGGGGCTTGTCAGAGATGTGGGTTTAATTCCGAAATAAGTCTTGAGCATGACACGACGTGCACGTTGCATATAGCAGGTGCACGTCGTTATTTTTTTCATGCTAGCTGTTTAGTACCACTTCACAAACTCATCAATTTCCATGCGGGCGCTGTGGTAAGCATTGAGTGGTGCTTCGAGATCGGGGTACCCCATAGACATACCAACGATCAGCTTTTTAGTGTTTGGGATGCCAAGGCACTCGCGAATGGCATCGGGGTAACCGGCCAGCGATGCCTGCAGACAGCAGCCAAGCCCAGCACCATGAGCCGACAGAGTCAGCCCTTGTAAAAAGATACCCATATCCAAGGTCGACCATGGGCCTAAGGTACTGTCCATGAACATGAACATTGCACAGGGTGCATCAAAGAACTGAAAATTTTTCAGACGTAATTCGTTTCTGCGATCGGTGTCGCCACGCCCAATCCCCAGGGCTTCAAAGCGACGTGAGCCGTGAATTTTTGAACGTTGCTCAAGCGCCTCAGGCCAACTGGTGGGCGTGAGCACATCGTAATTGGTTGGGGTATTTGAGCGGGCCAATTCATACAGAACCCCGCTGAGTTCGTCGCGCTTTGCGCCTGTGACGACGGCGACTTCCCAGGGCTGGGTGTTTGTGTAAGAGGCGCTGCGACCGGCGGCGGTTAAAACGGTACGAATCAGCTCGTGTGACACAGGCTTAGGTTGAAAGCCCCGAATGCTGCGGCGAGTCTGAAGGCCTTGTAATAGTTCCATGTTGAGTCTCCTTCTAATGATTAAAAGGATGTTAGCACTATCCCATTCGTTCGATACGGTCGCCCAAGGCGACTGCCTCAGAGTGGCTATGGGTCACCATGAGTGTGGTGACGCCGGTCTGCTTAAGGATGGCGCGTAACTCTATGATTAAGCGTTCACGCGTGTCGGCATCGAGGTTAGAAAAAGGCTCGTCGAGCAGCAGGATGTCGGGGTTAGGTGCTAGTGCGCGCGCGAGGGCTGTTCGTTGTTGCTGCCCGCCCGAGAGTTCGTGTGGAAAGCGTTTTGCATAAGGTTCAAGATCGACCAGCTTAAGCAGGGCTTTCACCTGCTGTTCGCGCGCTTGCGTCGATAATTTTTTTAGACCAAAGCCAATATTTTCGACCACAGTCAAATGCGGAAACAAGGCGTAATCCTGAAACATAAAGCCTATTCGGCGGTGCTCTGGCGCAACGGTTTGGGTGGCTGAGGATAGCAAGGTGTCATTGAGATAAATGGCGCCAGCATCGATTGTTTCGAAGCCAGCAATCGCCCGCAGCAAACTGCTTTTTCCGCAACCAGACGGGCCTAAAATGCAAACAGTTTCGCCCGCTTGCAGCGTTAAGCTGTAACGCCTGAGCACTGAGACGTCTGCACCGTTTGAGGCGAAACTTAAACTGATCTCGTCAATTTTTAAAATGGTATTCACGACGCGTGTCCATAAAGTGAAGCAAGTGAAATTCAGACCATGTTGTTTGTTAAAGAGTGACTTAAGAGCACGTAGCTTTAAGTTTTTAGCAATCGATTTAAGGGAATGTCACTTTAATTTTTTAACTGAGATTTTTTTAACATGGATTGCGTGCGTGTTAGCAAAATCACGGGTAAGACGCTGACTAAAACAATGATCAACGCGGCGATGGCGCCTTCTTCGTAGGTGCCGCGCGCTGCTTCGCCATACAGCCAGGTCGCCAGCGTTTCGATATTCAGAGGGCGTAGCAACAAGGTGAGCGGAAGCTCTTTCATTGTCTCAACAAAGACCATGAGCGCTGCGGCAAACAGCGCAGGGCGCAAAAGTGGCAGGTCTACCCGAAGCAGCACCCCAAGGGGGGATTGACCAAGCGAGCGCGCTAACTGGTCAAGTGCAATGGGAATGCGCGCAAAGCCTGCTTCGATTGATCCTGAAGCAACGGCCAACAGGCGTAAGGTACAGGCCAGCACTAAGCCGGTCATCGTGCCAAGCAGCCACAACGCGGGCGAACCGAGCGATAGCCCTTGGCGAATTTGATTGAGCCCACTGTCTAACAAAGCAAAGGGCATCAGCAGTCCGATGGCGAGCACCGTACCGGGCAGGGCATAGCCAATCGTCGTCGTGCGTGCCAGGCGCTGACCAAGCGTGGCTCCACGGCGCGAACTCCAACTGCGTGCCGCCCACGCTAGCACTAGCCCACTCAAGACGGTACAGACAGTGACGGTCAGCGAGATGAGCACGGTGTTTAGTGCAGCCTGTTTAAGAATGGAGGATATCGCGCCGGTTTGGTTCAGGCGCAAAAAAGCCTGCCAGTTTAAATGCGCCACAGGAATCACAAAACCCGCTAAGACCGGGAGCAGGCAGAACAAACAGGCGACGAGACCAGGCCAACGGCGCAGCGGCCTGGGTTGCATCGGCCGCGACTGATCGGTGTTGATAAAGCGTTGTCGTCGTCGCGCGTAGCGCTCAACGGCGATCAAGCCCAGCACCAAGACCAACATAGTCAGCGCAATGTGGGCGGCGCCTGCTAAATCTGAGCGTGTAAGCCACGTGGTGTAGATCGCAACGGTGAGCGTTTGCAGACCTAAAAACTCTGAGGCACCGACATCGTTAAGAGTTTCGAGCAGGGCGAGAGTCGTACCAACAACAATGGCCGGGCGCGCCATCGGTAAGGCTACCCGAAAAAACAGACTATAGGGGCCGTGTCCTAACCCGCGTGCTGCTTCGATCAAGTTGGCTGGCTGGGTTAAAAACATGTGACGTGCGCTGAGGTACACATAAGGGTAGAGCACGCTGCCTAGAATGAGAATCGCCCCGAATATTGAGCGGGTGTCTGGCAGCCGAAACTCGCGCGGCGAGCTGTAGCCCAGTACCGTGCGGATCAAGCTTTGAAGTGGCCCGATTGGGTGCAGTAGGTCAAGATAAGAGTAGGCCACGACGTAGGTGGGGACCGCGAGCGGTAACAATAGCGCCCAGACCATGACTTTGCGACCGGGAAACTGGAAGGCGGTGACAAGCCACGCAGCGCCCGTGCCGAGCAGCACCACCACAACGCCCACGCCTAGCAACAATAGCAGCGTGGTGAGTGCAGCGTCGGGGATGACATAGCGTGATAGGTGCGCCCACTGAGTGTTATTTGCACTTAGGGCAGACAGCAGCAAAGACGCGATGGGTGCGAGCACACAGACTGCAATCAAACAGGCGAGTGCGGTCGGCCAAAAGCCAGTCGCGAGCCACCTGTTGCGAGAGGGTGTCAGTGTCATCGTGGCGTTGGGTTACCGGTCGAAGCCCAAGCGATCCACCAGCAAGCTAGCTTCTTTGCGATGCTTGGCAATCTCGGTGAGTGGTGTGAGATCTGCCGTGAGCAACCCAAAGCTTGCAACGGTGGGGTCGAGCGCTACGCCCTGACGCACGGGGTATTCAAAATTGACACGGGCATAGAGATTTTGCGCTGGCTCAGAAATTAAGTACTCAAGAAACGCAATAGCGCCAGCTTTGTTGGGCGCGTGTGCAGCGACTCCAGCGCCCGAGATGTTGACGAAGGTACCACCGGTTTGCGCGAAGGTTGGGCGAATCACTTGGATGGCATCCCCCCATTTGCGAGCGTCGGTACCGGCTGCGGCCGTCTTCATTTGGCCTGCGTAATAAGCGTTGGCTAAGCCAAGATCGCAGATGCCACCTAAAATATCTCGCGCAACGTCGCGGTCACCCCCCGCAGCTTTGCGGGCAAGATTGGCTTTGATCCCACGCAACCATTGCTCAGTTTGCTCGATGCCTCGGTGTGCAATCATTGAGGCAATCAGGGCATTGTTGTAAGGGTGTTGACCCGAGCGAAGGCAGACTTTGCCTTTGTAAGCGGGGTTCGCTAAGTCTTCGTAACGAAACGACTCAAGCTTAAGGCCTTTGTCGGCGTAGAGCACGCGATCGCGTAGCGAGAAGGCAAACCAGGTGCCGTCGCTACTGCTAAGCGCGGCAGGGATCGCCGCGCTTAGCACGTTAGAGTCGATCGCTTGAAATAGCTTTGACTCAGACAAATCGAGAAGATTACCGATGTCAACGACCATCAAGACGTCTGCGGGCGAGCTCACGCCTTCGGCTTTGACGCGTTCAAGCAGCCCGTCTTTTAAGAAAACCGTTGCGACGTTAATCCCAGTCTGAGCCGTAAAGGCCTCAAGTAGCGGTTTTATGAGACCGGGTTCGCGGGTGGTATACAAATTAATGGATTGTGTTTGCGCTTGAACACTGGTGCACAGGGTAAGCGCGAGTGCGGTGAGGCCAACTGAGGTCACTGCGGTGACTTTAGAAAACCAACGGGCTGCGGTAGCTGCAATATTGTTGAGCTGCGCGGACTGAGTGGTGAGGCGATTAAAACCTAGATAAAAACGATGCAACACGGCAAACCTTTAACTTAGAGTAATGAATTCGACTACTGCGGTTCTAGCTTTAAAAAGGGAGTTGAGATTCAGGGATTTGAGATGATAAATGCAAATGCGAATGATTCGCAACAAGGTTAAATCGTAACACTTTTTTCTTTCTGTTGCTTTTGA
>JBAWWV010000070.1:0-14764 GCA_037146575.1 Alcaligenaceae bacterium
TCAGTGGCGGCTCGTTGTATCGCAAGGTCAGTTTTTTGGTTGACTCGCTTGGAAAAGAGATTTTCCCTAAACATCTCTCTATTACCGAAGATCCGCATATTAAGGGCGCGATGGGTAGTTCGCCGTTTGACGAAGAGGGTGTGCGTACGCAGGCCCGCGATTTGGTTCGAAACGGAGTGTTACAGGGCTATTTATTGTCGACTTACACCGCGCGCAAACTTGGCATGACGACGACAGGTAATGCGGGGGGCTCGCATAATCTAGAGCTCACCTCAAGCCTGACGCGGCGCAAAGACGACTTGCCTGCGATGTTGCGCAAAATGGGCACCGGCTTGCTTGTGACCGAGTTGATTGGGCAAGGCGTCAACTACCTCACTGGTGATTACTCAAGGGGCGCCTTTGGCTATTGGGTCAAAGACGGTCAGCTTCAACACGCCGTGCAAGAGGTAACAATCGCAGGCAACTTAAAAGACATGTTCGCCCAAATTATTGCGGTCGGTGCCGACACGATTACCCGTGGAAGCAAAACGACTGGCTCGATTTTGATTGAAAATATGGCGATTGCCGGGACTTAATCGACGCTCGTTACTTGCTAATTTGGGTGTGGGCCCTTGCTGATGTCGAAGGGCGGTCATCTTGAGTGTTGGCGTCTGAGTGCTGAGCGATAGTGCGCCTGACAGTGTTTGATGGCGGGTTTGATAGGATCAAGTCGGTAAGTCGCTGCTCGTCCTCGCTGAAATATACACGGGCAAACACCTATAAATGCTCATGTTTTAGCAAGAAGTGAGCGGTGTAATATTCAAGGTTCTGGGCGTCTCAAATTGCTCAAATCATTTTCAGGAGACTTCGAATGCAACGTCGTTCGTTTTTAAAGAAAGCCAGCCTTGGGGCTGTTGCCGGTACTGCTGCAGTCGCGGCACCCGTTTTTGCGCAAGATGCGCCCACGCTGAACTGGCGTCTGGCCTCGAGTTTCCCCAAAAGCCTTGACACGCTTTTTGGTACGGCTGAACTTTTTTCAAAGTATTTGTCAGAAAGTTCGGGCGGCAAGTTTTCGGTGCGTACTTTTGCGGCTGGCGAAATCGTGCCACCTTTGCAGGTACTGGACGCCGTGCAAAAAAATACGGTTGAGATGGGTCATTCAAGCGGGTATTACTACGTAGGTAAAAATCCCGCACTGTCGTTTGATACGGCCGTTCCGTTTGGTCTGAATTCGCGTCAAACAAACGCGTGGATGTGGGAAGGCGACGGCATGAAGCTCACCCGTGCGCTTTACAAAGATTTCAATATCGTCAATATGCCACTAGGTAACACGGGTACCCAAATGGGTGGCTGGTACCGCAAAGAGATTAAAACGGTCGAAGACCTGAAGGGTCTGAAGATGCGTATCGCCGGCTTTGCTGGCGAGATTATTACCCGTCTGGGCGGTATCCCTCAGCAGTTGCCGGGCGGTGATATTTACCCTGCGCTCGAAAAAGGCACGATTGATGCGGCAGAGTGGGTCGGTCCCTACGATGACGAAAAAATGGGTTTCGCCAAGGTTGCCAAGTACTACTACTACCCCGGTTGGTGGGAAGGTGGCGCGCAGGTATCACTGTATGTGAATGATGGCGAGTGGGACAAGCTTCCCAAAAGCTATCAGTCCATCATCGAGGCGGCGAGTCGTGCCTGCACGGCGACGATGCAGGCACGTTATGACAACCTGAATGCGCAAGCGCTGCGTCGTTTGCTCTCGCAGGGCACCTTGCTGCGGGCGTTCCCGCGCGCGGTGATGGATGCGTGCTGGGATACTTCACTGAAAGTGTACGGTGAGTATTCAGCGAAAAGCGCCCAGTTTAAAGAGGTTCACGACAACTACATGGCCTATCGTGACCAGTTGGTGCCTTGGTTCAGATTGGCAGAGGCTTCGTACGATCAGTACGTAGGTGCTGCGCTGTCACGTCAAAAGTAAGCGTTAAAAAAGCGGTTTTGCCCCGCCAGCCTGCATTTTGGCGGGGTTTTAACTGAAAAAGGCTGCTCGCCATTTGGCCAGCAGCCTTTTTTTATTGTAGAATCAAAGGCTTTCCTCCAATAACTGGGCTGGCGCACGGGCGGGTTACACGCTTTGGCGACCTTCGAAACGTTATTTGAGGGCCCGTCTGGGATGGTCCCGGGCAGGTATTTTTAGGATCCAATCATGAAGACATTTGTGGCTAAGCCGCATGAAGTCCAACGTGGCTGGTTCGTGATTGACGCGAAGGGCAAAGTCCTCGGTCGTGTGGCCAGCGAAGTCGCACACCGTTTGCGCGGTAAGCACAAGCCAGAGTTCACGCCCCACGTTGATACAGGCGATTACATCGTCATTATCAATGCAGCAGATATCGTCGTAACCGGCAACAAGACGCAAGATAAAAAATACTTCCGTCACACAACGTATCCAGGCGGCATTCGCGAAACAAACTTCGCCAAGCTCCAAGAGCGTTTTCCGGGTCGTGCGATTCAGAAGGCCGTTAAGGGCATGTTGCCTAAGGGCCCACTGGGTTATGCGATGATCAAAAAGCTCAAGGTCTATGCGGGTGCAGAACATCCACATTCGGCCCAACAGCCACAGACCCTCGAACTCAAAGGATAGGCCATGATCGGTAATTGGAATTACGGAACCGGCCGCCGCAAGACTTCGGTGGCTCGTGTCTTCATGAAAAAAGGCGCAGGCAAAATTGTTGTGAACGGCAAGCCCGTTGACGAATACTTTGCTCGCGAAACTGGTCGTATGGTCGTGCGTCAACCGCTCGAACTCACTGGCCATTTAGCTTCGTTTGATTTTCATATCAATGTGCACGGTGGCGGCGAAAGCGGCCAGGCTGGCGCAGTGCGTCACGGCATTACCCGTGCGCTGATTGATTACGATGCAACGTTGAAGCCTTCTCTGTCTAAAGCAGGGTTGGTCACACGTGATGCACGTGAAGTTGAACGTAAGAAAGTCGGTTTCCACAAAGCACGTCGTCGGAAACAGTTCAGCAAGCGTTGATCGAACCGCCCGAGGCTGCACATTGGCCTCAGTGCAAAAAGACCGCGCAAGCGGTCTTTTTTTCTGTGACACGTCCGTGGGATAATATTGGCTTCAAAGCGCCGCGTGTTTTTAGTAGCTCGGCAGTTACAGATTCAGGGGTCTCCATATGACACAAGCTTCAGCAAAACGGATCAAGGTCGGCATTGTCGGCGGTACGGGTTACACCGGTGTTGAGCTCTTGCGCATCCTGTCGCAACATCCAAATGTTGAGCTGACGGCAATCACGTCGCGCCAAGAAGACGGCATGCCGGTTGCCAATATGTTTCCTAACCTGCGTGGGCACGTGAAGTTGGCATTTTCAGCGCCTGACAAAGCTCCTTTGACGGGTTGTGACGTTGTCTTTTTTGCAACCCCTCACGGTGTGGCAATGGCACAGGCACCCGAGCTGCTGGCTGCTGGTGTCAAGCTCATTGACCTGGCCGCTGACTTTCGCTTGCAAGACATCAAAGCCTTCGAAAAGTGGTACAAAATTCCGCATACCTGCCCCGAGATCCTCAAAGAGTCCGTTTATGGGGTGGTTGAGCTTAACCGCGCTTCGGTTGCTAAGGCGCGCGTAGTCGGTAATCCTGGTTGTTACCCCACCACGGTTCTGCTTGGCCTGGCACCCTTGCTTGGCGGCAAGCCGTTGATTGACACCTCTGATCTGATTGCTGATTGCAAATCAGGCGTGAGTGGTGCAGGTCGCAAGGCTGAAGTCGGCAGTTTGTTTTCCGAGGCTAGCGATAACTTTAAAGCGTATGGCGTTGCGGGGCATCGTCATCAAGCCGAAATCGACGAACAGTTACAACGTTTGGCTGGCGGGCCAGTTGGGTTGACGTTTGTGCCACATCTAGTGCCCATGATCCGTGGCATGTTCAGCACGATTTATGCTCGCATCTTGCCTGAAGCGCGCGGAGTCGATTTTCAGGCACTCTTTGAAGCGCGCTATGCCGGCGAAAGCTTTGTTGACGTGATGCCGTTTGGTAGTCAGCCTGACACACGTTCAGTTCGCGCCTCAAATACTTTGCGTATCGCTCTGCAGCGCCCAGGCAATGGTGATCGTTTGATTATTTTGGTGGTGCAAGACAATCTGGTGAAAGGTGCCTCAGGCCAAGCAATTCAAAATATGAATTTGATGTTTGGTTTGCCTGAAAATACCGGCTTGAATCAAGTCGCGATTCTTCCTTAAGGCGTTTCTACGCATGGTGAAAGTTGTTGGGCGTGCGTATGCCTGGGTGATTTGTGGTGGCCTGTCGTTGTTTGTACTGGGTGGGCTTTTAGTTGCAGGCATGCTGCAAGGTCCTAGTACGAGTGCGCAACAGTTGCGCTTGCGTACCGAGCGCGCCGCGCTGCAACAAGAGCGTTCAGAGCTTGAGACCGAGCGCACTCAAGCCACTTCACAATTTAATCAGGCGCAGCGCGCATTGCTCACCGAGCGTGCCACGCGGCTCGAACTCGAAAAAATATTAGCAAGCCTTCAGCTAGAGTTAGGTCGTACGCAAGATCAACTAGCCTTTTTTGAAGACCTGTTGCCGCCGGGCCCTCGGGGGGCGGTCGATATTCGCGCGGTTGACGTTCGGCCACATGCCGAGGGGTTGCACTATCGGGTGTTACTCATGCGTAGCGGTAAAGCAACAAGGCATTTTGTGGGTGCCTTGCAGTTTGTTGCCAAAGGCTATTGCCTGGGGGATGGCGAGGCGCCAGAGCAAACCATTATTTTGCAGCCGTTGTTAGCCAAGCCACTACAGGCCGTTCCAGAAGGGGGCGTCTCACAGAGCCAGCATGCTCAGACGTCACTGGCTCAGTCGCCAGGGACTCAGGCGACAGGCACTCAAGTTCAAGGGACTCGCCCGCAAGGAACTCAGCCGCAAGGAACGCAGTTGCAGCAGGCTGAGCTCCAGCAAACTGAGGCGCAACAAGCTGCTTTGCGACTTGATTTTGCACAATTTCAGCGCGGGCAGGGTTTATTGGCGATTCCGCCCGGGTTTGCACCAAAGACAGTGACAGTGCGTGTGCTTGACGGGGATATTGTCCTTGCCTCTAAAGTGGTTGCTCTATGAATTGCCCCCACACTTGCGGTATAGTTGACCAATACACTCAAGTATCATGTCATTTAGTATCGTCCCACGGGACAGGAGTCACTCATGAGTATCGCCACACAAACTGTTGATCTTCAAGCGCCGCCGACGCCGATTCTGTTTACAGATTCAGCGGCTGCCAAAGTTAAAGATCTATTGATCGAAGAGGGTAATTCAAACCTCAAATTGCGCGTGTTCGTACAGGGCGGTGGTTGTTCAGGTTTTCAGTACGGCTTCACCTTTGATGAAGATGTCAATGAAGATGACACAACGCTTGAAAAAAATGGCGTAGCGTTACTGGTAGACCCCATGAGCTTTCAGTACTTGGTGGGTGCTGAAATCGATTACAAAGAAGACATCGAAGGCTCGCAGTTTGTCATTCGCAATCCAAACGCGGCAACTACCTGTGGTTGTGGGTCTTCGTTTTCAGTCTAAATTCACCGCGTCAATCAAACGGCGTTTGCGTGACGTGTTGTTTACAAACAGTTGAGCTGCTTGACTAATGGGGTGCTCGTGCTGAGCTAGGCCAAGCATACCAAGCACCAAAAAAAGCCACGTTTCTGCGTGGCATTTTTATTTTGGGCGATTCAATTTAGGTGGGCCAGGTGGCGCCTGCAGGGTTACAGGCCAGTCGCTCGCAAATCAGGCGGGCCAAGTCGCTCCTAAAATACGCGCGCCACGCGCCCCAGTCACTTTAGGGTTGCCGGCAGCTACACCGTGTTGATGCGCCCAGGCAAGCCAGGCAAAAGCCAGGGCTTCAACATCCTGCGTGCCGACCCCCGCACTATCGGTGGTGCGAACAACGCAGGGCAGTGCTGCCTGCAAGTTTTGTCGTAGAGCGCTATTGTGTGCACCGCCGCCGCATAGCAAGACTTCTTGCGCATCTGGGGCATAGGTGTTGATCGCTTGCGCAGCTGTTGTTGCCGTAAAGGCACACAGCGTGGCCTGCACGTCTTGTGGCGTTAAGCGTTGCCCCTGACCCAGTCGGCCTAGACAGTGTTGCAGGCGCGGTTCGAGCCACTCAAGGTTAAACAGATCGCGGCCAGTCGATTTTGGTGGTGGCAGTTGAAACCAAGGCTCGGCGTCGCTTAACCGCCTGAGCAGTGCGTCGTTAACACTGCCTTGGGCACCCCAAGTCCCGTCGGCATCAAAACTTTGTTGCGTATGCAACTGACACCAGCTGTCCATTAAGGCGTTTGCGGGCCCTGTGTCAAAACCCAGCGGGTCGGCGCCAGGTCGCAAGATCGTGATGTTAGCAATGCCGCCCAGGTTCAAAATCACGCGGGTATAGTCAGTCGAAAAAACACCGGCATGAAACACCGGAACCAACGGTGCGCCCTGGCCACCAGCGGCAACATCTCGACTTCTAAAGTCGGCTACGACTGCGATGCCCGTGAGCTCAGCGAGCAGCGCAGGCGCATTGAGCTGAATGGTATAGCCAAGACTCGGTTGATGCCTGACTGTTTGCCCGTGGGCGCCAATCGCTGAAATTTGTGAGAACGATAGCTTAGCTTGCTTGAGCGTTTGGGCAACGAGTTTTGCGTAAAGCGCGACCAAGTCGTTTGCGGCCAAGCAAGAGCGCGCCAGTTCGTCAGCGCCCGCTGTGTTTAATGAAAAAAGGGTTTCTCGTAGCGCGGGGTCAAAAGCGCTGGTCGCGCGCGCAACAACGGTGGGCTTGCCGTTGGTGTCAAAGTGCGCCAGTACAGCGTCAACCCCATCGAGGCTGGTGCCAGACATTAGCCCAAGGTAGTAAGACTCGCTCAAAACCTTTGCCGACGTTAGCGAACGGCGACACTGCTGATTTCGGGTACGACCTCTTGAAACTGAGTTAAGACTTGCAGCTGTTGCCGATAGGGTGCGACGGCTTGTGCAAACTGAGCCCGGTGCTCGGGCTCAAGCGGGATCCCGGCGGGTATGGCTGCCGTAGCAGTCAGCGGATCGATTGGCTTATCGGCAACTCTAAATTCATAATGAAGGTGCGCGCCGGTTGACCACCCGGTCGAGCCGACGTAGCCGATTAACTGACCCTGAGAGACTTTAGTGCCCACAGCAATGCCCTCGGCAAAGCGACTTTGGTGGCCGTAGAGGGTAGTAATTTTGCTATGGTGCTTGAGGATGATTGTATTGCCGTAGCCAAAGTGCCAGCCAGCTAGCTGTACGACCCCATCGGCAGTCGCGTGAATCGGCGTGCCGGTTGGGGCGACATAATCAACGCCTGGGTGGTGTCCGGACCAGGCTTGATTATTGGCGATCGTTCGCATGCCAAAGGTCGAGCTGACGCGTGAGAACTTGATCGAGTTGCGCAGAAATGCGCCGCGCAAGCTTTCACCTTCAAGGTCGTAGTAGCTGCCAGTTTTGCCATCTTGGCTGAACCAAAGTGCTGTTGAGGCCTTGCCTTTGTTCACGAACTCAAGCGCCAACACGCGACCTGGGCCTGCCGGACGGCCCTCGAAGCTGCGGTTTTCGTAGACAACACGAAACTGATCGCCGCGATGGATGCCGCGAAAGAAGTCAATCTTGCTGCCCAGGATTTCAGCCATTTGCATGGTGATGCCGTCTGGGATGCTAGCGGCATCTGTTGTGGCGAATAAAGAACGCTCAATCGTGCCGACGGCAACTTCAATGTGGACTTCGCTGGGGAGTTCGAGCTCTTGCGCGTTAAAACCCTCTGCGGTTGCATTTATTTGTAACAGTTTGACAGAGGGTTGGCCGGTTGAGTCACTGTTTGGGGTGTGAAAATAGCGAACCCATTGCAACTGCCCATTGTGATCGGTGGCTGCTTGCACTGAACGACCGGGTACTAGTTTGCTGGCAAAGCGAACTTTGCCCTCTTTGGCCAAATAGGCCGATAAGCTTGAATCGGTAATATCCAGACGCTTGAGGACTGTGGCGATGGTATCGCCCGAGCGAATGCGCGTTTCGGTGACGTAGGGCGTGTTCAAAGCCGTTGCCGTGTGTTCGGCCGGCGTTGGGTCGGCTTCAAGTGGAAACGGCAGCACGTTTTGAATCAGGCTTTGTTCGGGTGGAATGGGCTCTGCAGGTGCTGGTTGCACCATCCCTAGGGCGGCCGCACCAATGCACAAGAGCAAGGCTGCACTTAACATCAAGCTGCGCAGAAAGCGCGAACCTGCAGTTGGCAGGGTAGACGTGCCTAGATCAGTGAGGGCTTGGGCCCCTGTGGTCGCTAGGTCGTTGTGTTGAGTCATTAAGCGATAATCCTGTTCAGCTGGGTAGTGCGCGCAACCCCTCGCGATTACACTTGGGGGCGCTTAGCGCGTTGCGTGAGGTTTGCGTATGATGTCAGGCAAAGCCCATGCAAGAAAACAACAATCTTAGCCCATTTTACGGTGCTAAGTCTTTTTTTTATTATCTTTAACACACATAGTGACTTTTTTCTGATATGTCAATGCAAAAATATGCGATCACGCAAGATACCGAAGCGCACCTGCGTGTTGCCCTGCGCGGTTGTGACGAACTGCTGGTTCAGGCCGAATTTGCTCAAAAACTGGCCCGTAGTCAGGCGACCGGCACCCCACTCAGAATTAAGTTAGGCTTAGATCCGACGGCGCCAGATATTCATCTTGGTCACACTGTGGTGCTCAATAAGATGCGCCAGCTGCAAGATTTAGGGCATACCGTCATTTTTTTGATTGGCGATTTCACGTCAATGATCGGAGATCCCTCGGGTCGCAACACCACGCGCCCCCCGCTGACGCGTGAGCAAATCGCTGAAAACGCAAAAACTTACTACGCCCAGGCCAGCTTAGTTCTCGACCCGAATAAAACCGAGATTCGCTACAACTCTGAGTGGTGTGATCCGTTGGGCGCGCGCGGCATTATTCAGCTTGCCTCGCGTTACACCGTGGCCCGCATGATGGAGCGCGACGACTTCACCAAGCGTTTTAAGGGCGGCGTGCCGATCTCGGTGCACGAGTTTTTATACCCGTTGATGCAGGGCTATGACTCGGTGGCCTTGAAGTCTGACCTTGAACTTGGCGGCACAGATCAAAAATTTAATCTGCTGGTGGGTCGCGAACTACAAAAAGAATACGGCCAAGAGCCACAATGTATTTTGACGATGCCCTTGCTAGAAGGCACTGATGGCGTCGAAAAGATGTCTAAGTCCAAAAATAATTACATCGGGATCGGTGAGGCACCCGACTCGATGTTTGGCAAATTGATGTCGATTTCTGACACCCTGATGTGGCGCTATTTTGAATTACTGTCTTTTGATAGCCTTGAAGACATTGCCAAGCTGCGTGCCGAAACCGAAGCTGGGCGTAATCCTCGCGACGCCAAAGTACAACTGGCTCAAGAAATTATCACGCGCTTTCACTCAAAGCAGGCTGCGCAAGATGCGTTGGCAAATTTTGAGGCAAGGTTTCGCGACGGTGCTATCCCCGAGAATATGCCCGAAATAACATTGTCGGGTGCCCCGCTTGGGGTACTCAAGGTGCTCCGCGAGGCTGGACTGGTGGCCTCGGGTGCCGAAGCGCAGCGTAATGTTGAACAAGGCGGTGTCAAAATCGACAGCGTTAAAGTTGAAGACAAAGGCTTGCAGCTGCCCGCTGGTACCTATGTCATTCAGGTGGGTAAGCGCAAGTTTGCGCGTGTGACCCTCGCATAGTCACTAAACCGCTGAGGGTCGTGCCAGAGCACCGTCGTCCGCAAGGACATACGTTTGCCCATGGGCGAGACCCCGCTAGGCACAGTACACTATAGCCAACCAATTTTGCAGGCTCGCCAGGAACACCTATGTTTGACCGTAAATTGACCCTCGATCGCGTTGACCCAGCCGTTTGGGCTGCTATTCAACAAGAAGATACTCGCCAAGAGCAGCACATCGAACTCATCGCCTCTGAAAACTACGCCAGCCCCGCAGTCATGCAGGCACAGGGCACACAGATGACGAACAAGTACGCCGAGGGCTATCCCGGCAAGCGGTATTACGGTGGCTGCGAGTATGTCGATATCGTCGAGCAATTGGCAATTGATCGGCTCAAATCCTTGTTTGGTGCTGAAGCGGCCAACGTTCAACCGAACTCGGGTTCGCAGGCCAATCAGGCCGTGTATCTGGCGTTTTTAAAGCCAGGCGATTCTGTATTGGGTATGAGCTTGGCTGAGGGCGGTCATTTAACCCATGGTGCAAGTGTCAATTCTTCTGGCAAACTTTATAACTTTCATCAATATGGTTTAGACGCCAACGAAGTGCTCGATTACGATAAGGTCGAGCACTTGGCCAAAACACAAAAGCCCAAAATGATTGTGGCCGGTGCCTCAGCCTATTCGTTGCGTATGGATTTTGAGCGCTTGGCCCGCATTGCCAAAGATAACGGTTCGTTGTTGCTTGTCGATATCGCACATTATTCAGGCTTGGTCGCCGGTGGCGCTTATCCCAACCCTGTTCCCCACGCAGACTTTGTCACCTCAACCACGCACAAGTCGCTGCGCGGCCCACGTGGTGGCGTGATCATGATGAAAGCCGAACACGAAAAAGCCATCAATTCGGCGATTTTTCCGGGTATTCAAGGCGGCCCACTGATGCATGTGATTGCAGCCAAAGCCGTGGCATTTCACGAGGCGGCCACGCCTGAGTTTAAAACCTACGCGGCACAGGTTGTTAAAAATGCGCAGGTGTTGGCGCAGACATTAATCAAGCGTGGTTTGCGGATTGTGTCTGGCCATACTGAAAGCCATGTGATGCTGGTGGATCTGCGCGCTAAGGGTGTGAACGGTAAAGAAACCGAGGCCGTTTTGGGACAAGCTCATATCACTGTGAACAAAAACGCCATCCCGAACGACCCTGAAAAGCCCTTTGTCACGAGCGGTATTCGCTTAGGTACGCCGGCGATGACCACCCGTGGCTTTAAAGAAACCGAGGCCGAACTCACCGGCAACTTGATTGCTGATGTCCTTGATAATCCGCGTGACGCAGCCAACATCGCAGCCGTGCGTGCACGTGTCAATGCGTTGACGGCAGGCTTCCCGGTCTATCGATAACCAAGGTTACCGATGAAGTGTCCCTTTTGCGGGCATCCCGATACGCAAGTCGTTGATTCGCGCGGGGCAGACGAAGGCGATTTTATTCGTCGTCGTAGGCGTTGCGTCGAGTGCGATCGTCGCTTTACGACTTACGAGCGCCCTGAGCTTTCGATGCCTTCGGTGGTGAAACGCAATGGCAGTCGCCACGATTACGAAGCCGTAAAATTGCGCGCGAGTTTATCGCTTGCGTTGCGCAAACGCCCGATCAGTACCGAAGACGTTGATGCAGTCGTCATGCGAATTGAAGATAAGTTACTGACAAGCGGTGAACGCGAGGTATCGACTGAATTTTTGGGTGAGCTCGTAATGGCCGAACTTAAAAAGCTTGATAAAGTGGCCTACGTGCGGTTTGCCTCGGTGTATAAAAGTTTTGAAGATATTGGCGAGTTTGTCGAGGCCATTCGCGAGATGCAGGGCCCACCGTTGCGGCGCAAGACATGAATCAGCCAGATACGCGCGGTATTGACACGCGCAATCCCGATCAAGACGTTTTCTTCATGCGTCAGGCGCTTGCCTTGGCCGAAGGGGCGCTGTATGTGCCTTCGCCCAATCCCCGTGTCGGTTGCTTAATCGTACGCGAGGGTCAGGTATTAGGCCGCGGTGCGACTCAGGTGGTTGGTAGCCATCACGCAGAAATCATGGCGTTAAACGACATGAAGGCCAAGGGGTTTAATGCTCAGGGTGCAACGGTGTACGTCACGCTCGAGCCCTGTAGTCACCATGGTCGTACACCGCCTTGTGTTGATGCCTTAATCGCGGCTGGCCCTAAACGCGTGGTGTTTGCACACTTTGATCCTAATCCTAGCGTGGCGGGTCGCGGGATGCGTGGCTTGCGCGAGGCGGGGATTGAGGTCAACGTTGGCGTATGCGCAGATTTAGCGCTCGAGCTGAATCCAGGTTTCGTGTCGCGCATGACGCGTGGCATGCCGTATGTCTGGATGAAAGCTGCCGTGTCGCTAGATGGCCGCACGGCCTTAAATAATGGCGTTTCACAATGGATCACGGGCCCAGAGGCGCGTGCCGATGGACACCATTGGCGTGCGCGCAGTTGCGTGGTGCTCACGGGCATTGGTACCGTGCGCGCCGACAATCCAAAAATGACTGTGCGGCATGTGGTGACCCCTCGGCAGCCCAAGCGCGCAGTGATTGACCCGGGCTTTGAAATTAACGAAGAGGCCGCCGTTTTGGCTGGCGGTGATGCGTTTGTGTTTGTCGGTGATAGCAATCCCGAAAAAGCTGCACGTTTAGCCGAGCGTGGTGTGCAAGTCGTATGTGTACCAGAGGCCGCAGCACCTCAAGCAGGCCAAACGCGCCGTCGCATTGATATGCGGGCGATGATGCAATGGCTGGCCGCGCAAGGGCATAACGAAATTCATTGTGAAGCGGGTTCGGGCTTAAACGGTGCATTACTTGAAGCTGGCTGTGTCGATGAGCTGCTTGTATACATGGCACCGATGCTGCTAGGCGAAGGTAGAAGCATGGCGCAGTTGCCGGTACTGACGCAGCTTGAGGGCGTCAAGCGCTTTGAATTTACTGAGGTCAAGCAGTTGGGCACAGACATCAGAGTGCGTGCGCGCCTGCCTGAGCGGTGGCGCGAACTGATGCAAAGTATTCACTTGATTGAAAGCAACACAGATAAGGCGCAATAGTATGTTTACCGGAATCGTCGCAGCCGTTGGTCAGATTAAAAGTATTGAACCCTTTGCGGGTGACAAAGCTGATACCGGCGTGCATATCAAGATTCACGCAGGTGGTTTAGATTTAGCTGACGTGGGCCTTGGGGATTCGATCGCGATTCAAGGTGCTTGCATGACGGTGGTGTCAAAGCACGTTGATGGCTTTTCGGTTGATGTTTCGCGTGAAAGTCTGCGCTTGACGATGGGGCTTGATGCGTTAGGCCCGGTGAACTTAGAAAAATCCTTGCGCATCGGCGATCAGATCGGTGGGCATTTAGTATCAGGCCACGTCGATGGCTTGGGCGAAGTGGTGAAGTTTGAGCCCGTGGGCGAGTCGTGGGAGCTGATCGTGCAAGCCCCTGCTGCGCTCGCAGCTTTCTTGGCCTACAAGGGATCCATCACGGTGAACGGAGTGAGCCTGACCGTGAACCGTGTAGAAGATTTGGCGGGTGGTACGCGTTTTAGTATCAATTTGATCCCGCACACGATTGCGGTGACCACCTTGCAGCATCTTAAGGTTGGTCAACGTGTCAATCTCGAAGTGGATACGATCGCGCGCTATGTGCAACGGATGTTGTCGTTGTCGAAATAGTTTTAAAGCCATAACCGCACAAGCACCAATACCAGTCCGCCGACGCAAAGCACGGGCAATGGGTTGATTGTTTTAAAGCGCCAAAATACCGCAGCTGACACAGCCGCGAGTAACCACGGTGTGACACCGCCCGAGGTCGAACGCAGGATGATCATTGCGCTGGTCAGCAACAGCCCCGAAGCCAAGGGGGCGAGGGCGTTTTGCACGATTGCTGTCCATGGCTTGTCGTGACTTTTATGCCAGGCGCGCGTCACAAAATACGCCAAGATGGTTGAAGGCCCAAACAACGCAATCGAAGCTATTAGAGCACCTTGCCAGCCGCTGACTTGCCAGCCAATTAAGGTTGCTAATAAGGCCCCTGGCCCGGGTGCCGCGCGCGAGATTGCAAACAAATCAATAAACTGCGCGTGCGTGAGCCAATGATAAATATCGACGGCCTGCAGGTGCATATCGCCCACGACACTTTGTCCGCCGCCTACTGAGATAAGGGATAGAGGCGCAAAGACGACAAATAAATCCAGATAAATGTTTGAGGTTTTCATCAGGCCTCTGGCTTTGTGGATTTGGCGCCGATGCGCCTTTGATGAATGTTGGCAAACACTAAACCAACAAGCGCCAAGCCCACAATGACGGGCACAAGCGGGAGCTTCAATAAAAACAGCGCGATAAATACTGAGATACTAAGTGCTATTGGCCAAAGCCCCAGAGAATATGAACGCTTGAGCCCGCGGATACCAACCGACGCTGTGAGCCCCATCGCACTTGCGGCTAAGCCTTCAAGAAAATCGTGAATCCAACTGATCGAGCCTAGATCCAGTAAGACAATACTGAGCAGCACTGCCAAGATCATTGGGGGCACGAGTAAGGCCATCACGGCCACCAAACCGCCCACGCCGCCGCGTAATTTTTGGCCGATATGCAAGGCTAGGTTGGCGACATTGGGCCCCGGCAAAATCTGGCTGATCGTGAGGGCACTCATGAACTCGTCTTCGGTCAAAAAGTGATATCGATCAACAAAATCACGGTACATCCAGCCCGAAATGCCGCCGCCAAAACTGGTTGCGCCGATTTTGGCAAACAGAATAAAAAGCAGCCCGAGTGTTGGGGCTGGCTTGGGCGAGGCTGGGGGCGCTGGGGAGAGAGTGCTCATTGACATGACCGATAGTATAGGCATCGGCGGCCTTGATTGAAGAGGTATGGTTCAAGGGGGTTGGCGCAAGTGCCTCTGTTAGAATGCAGGGCTTGTTATAGCGGACAGGTGGCCGAGCGGTTGAAGGCGCACGCCTGGAAAGCGTGTATACGTTCATAGCGTATCGGGGGTTCGAATCCCCCTCTGTCCGCCAAAACTTAA
>JBAWWV010000071.1:0-14673 GCA_037146575.1 Alcaligenaceae bacterium
AGACAAGGTACCGGCCTGTTGACGATAGCGTTCTTTCAGACGCGGAAAGCGTGTGTACATACGTTCAAGATCGGCCTCAACTTCACGACGGTCTTTACGCGTGTAGGCGCCAAGCCTGAGATTCTCTTCGACGGTGAGCGCGGTAAAGGTGCCACGACCGTCAGGCACATGAGCAATCCCGACCCTCACAACGTCCTCAGTGGCTTTACCATCAATGCGCTTATCTAAAAATGTGATTGAGCCGGTGGTTTGAACGGCTTGGCACACTGCCCGTAAGGTTGTAGTTTTGCCCGCCCCATTTGCACCCAGAATGGTGGTGATGCCACCCACATGCAATTCAAAATTCAAATCAAACAACACCTGATTAGGACCATACCAGGCGTTGAGATTGGTAACGTCAAGCAGCTTCATTGTTACCGTCTCCTAAGTATGCACGGATGACTTCTGGGTTACGCTGAATTTCATCCGGCGTGCCTTCTGCAATTTTTTTACCAAAGTTCAACACGACGATCCAGTCGGACACCTCCATGACTAAGTTCATGTGATGTTCAACAAGCAAAACTGTAATGCCCATGTCATCGCGGACTGTGCGAATAAAACTAGCAAGATCACTGAGTTCGCTGTGATTCAACCCCGCGGCGGGTTCATCTAGCAGCAGCATCTTTGGTTTTGATGCCAGTGCACGCGCGAACTCAACACGTTTTTGAATACCAAAAGGCAAATCACCAACTGCACGATCTGCGTACTCAGCGAGCTTCAAGTACGTCAACAAACTGTCGGCGTCTGCCGTCATTTGCTTTTCTTCAGCCCTCGCGGCCGGCGTTTTCAGCATGTTGCTGATAAACCCACCCTCAGAGCGTGCATGCGCGCCCACCATCACGTTTTGACGAACCGTCATGGTGCGAAACATGGCTAAGTTTTGAAAGGTGCGACCAATGCCGATTTTTGACATCGCATGCACGGGCGTCTGCGTGATGGATTCGCCATCAAACAGCAGGTCACCCGACTGATACTGGTAAAGACGGCTCAAGCAATTGAACAGAGTGGTCTTACCGGCACCGTTGGGGCCAATCAATCCACAGACCTTATTGCGAGGCACATCAAAACTGACAGAGTCTAATGCAACGATGCCACCAAACCGCACCGTAATATCTTTGACATTCAGCAATGCTGACGCTGACTGGTTCGACAAATCCGTTCTCCAAGACTAACTCGAAATATACGTTTGACAGTTTTAAATCGCTACGCACTGGCGGTTATTTCAACAACCTACGCTTGCAACTTCAAACCGCTTTTTTATTAAATTCGCATATGTGAAGGTACGTTGGAAATTGATATTGGTCAAACGGAATTACGCTTACGGGTTTTCTCTTAATCGTTTTCCCTGATAGGCCAATTCTGCGATCTTGAGTTGATGACTCCTCGACTTGTTTTTCGCTCTTGTTCTTCACGCGAGTCTTGTCAAACGCTTGAAGTTGGTAAGCAGACGGCTCAGACCATCGTCAAACGCTAGACTTTGGAAAGCAAACAGATCAGACCATCGGCTAGTCAGTCGCTGTCTGCCCAAAAAATCAGGCAGCCTTTTTTGAACTTGTGTTAGAACTCAAGGCGGCACTTGTCAAAGTGTTAAGCAACACACTCAGAGGTTGTTGATCGAGCGTAAAGCAGGTTTGCGCCAACTCAGCAGCCGAAATGTTCAAGTTGCCAAACCGACAGCAATCTGCACCTTTCACAATCAACTCAGCGTCTGTGAGTGGATACTCTTTACTGCCGCGCAGTTTTTCAACGCGACGCTTGAGAACCTTGCCATCTTTTAAGTGGACTGTTAATTCTGCCCAGCGGGGGTACAGAGGCGGCGCACCTTCTGTCACGCTGACCTTGGGTAAAAAAGCCTGAATCGCCGTGCGCTGAACCGCCGCATCTTCAAAGGTTTTGAGTACGATCTCGCCATCATGCAATGCCGCAGTAACGGCGTACTGCATACTGAACTTACCTTCTAAACCTGTTTGCGGCCGGCTATGAATCAAGGGCACTGTGGCGCGATAGTTTGTTTGAATGTCTACGCGCTCAAGTTGCTCGAACTTAAACGGCGTGTCTTTTAGTATGTCAAGCAAACCATCAATCGTACGATGTGTGGCATAGCACAACGGATATTTTTTAACTTCGATGCCGCTGCGCTCAATCTCAAGCGGCAAGCTACCTAATTGGTCAAGCTCACCATGCAGATCCATCTTATCGGCATACAAGGCGGTATAGCCCTGATCACCATCCAACGCCTTGGCTGAGGCATCAAATCCAACCTTAGCCAGCATGACAGCACGCAGTGCTACCGCATTGGCTTGCCCGGCCTGAAAGGGCTTAGACATCGTGCCAAAGTTTTGACGCGTACCTGCAATCTGCGAGACCGTGATACCCAAGGCATTCACAATCTGAGCGTGATTTAGTTTTAACAAATGTGCACAGGCTACCGTTGCACCGAAGGTTGCAATCGAAGCCGTTGAGTGCCATCCCTTAGCGTACTGCTCATCCACAATCGCACGTGCCAGGCGTAAGGTCACTTCAAAACCCACAATGTACGCGTCGAGAATGTCGCGTCCCTGCGCTTGCAGCGTTTCACCGAGTCCAATGACTGCGGGTAATATCGCCACGGTTGGATGACCGCGTAGTGGTGATGACACGTCATCAAAATCCAAGGCATGGCCCATCGTGCCGTTTATCAAGGCAGCCATTTCTAGCGAAAGCTTCTGACCTGTTGCCCAAACCGTTGCCATCTGCGGGCCGATTTGGCCCTGGGCGTATTGAAGACTCAGCTGCGAGGCAGGCTCCTGCACGCCCGCGACCGCACAGACGACAGTATCAAACAGCGCACGCGCGGCGACGTGTCGGCTTGCCGTTGTAATGGTTGTTGGATCAAACTTCAAAACAAAAGAAGCAATTTTTTCACTAGCTGTTTGAGTCATAGAAAATCTCTGCGTTAAGTTCAAGCTTGGTATGAGTCCATGAGACTGACTGTACAAAACTCGATTGGCCCGATGCTAAAATTTTGTCGTTATCTGCGCGACTGATTATTTGTCTCAATGCGAGCCTCGCTAATTTTGGCGGGACAGGCGGTTTATTTGCTATATTTTGTCCCGAGTTTAACGCAAGTGTGCAATACGCTTGAATGTGCTGGGCGCACTTCGGTTCGGTTGTCATCGACCAAAACACTTGGGCGAAGATTGCTAGCCACCTAGGTGTTTCTTAGGCATACTGAGGCTTCGGCTGTCGGTGTATATCGCGCTTGGCGCGTCTTATAAAAACTGCACAATAGAGCGCTCGCAACGAAACCATTACAACGCAGAGACAAAAAACCATGTTTTTAAGCACCCGAAGCAGCAATATTTTCATACTCGCGAGCTTGATCGGCGCTTTATTTCTAAGCCCTGCTCAGGCGCAACCCTACCCCAACCGCGATATCAGTTTTATTGTTCCTTATGGCCCCGGCGGCTCAACAGACCCGATTTCGCGCCAGTTTGCGAGTCAACTCGAGCAAGCCCTAAAGGTCAACATCAGTGTCGAAAACAAGCCAGGCGGTTCAGCCACAATTGGCACGGCGGCTGTCATTCGGGCCAAGCCTGATGGCTACACGCTAGGTCTCACTTCAAACAGCGTTCTGTCATACCAACCTTTGGTGAACAAAGGGCTTGCCTGGAAAGGCCCGGAAGATTATCAGTCTATCGTCAAGCTCGTCGACCTACCTACCATTATTGCGGTGCGCGCTGACTCACCTTGGCAGACCTTTGAAGACTTTATGGATGCTGTGCGCAAAAATCCCGGAAAAGTCCGCGCGGCAGTCTCAGGCTATCGAACCACTCCAGATCTGGCTATCCAAGAATTAAATAAGATCGCCCAAGTCAAGATTGCCACCATTCCGTTTACCGGCGGTGGCGGCGAAGCGCTTGTTGCCCTACTTGGCGGCCGAGTTGAAGCCAGTACTGGATATGCCCCGACCATGTTGCCGCATGTGCAAGCCGGCAAGATTCGGGTCATTGCTGCATTTACGAAAGACAAATATTTTGCGTTTCCACAAGCAACTTCGATCGTGCAAGCTGGGTATAACGTCACCCTACCCGCCTCGTATGGCATCGTCGCACCCAAAGGGATGCCAAGCGAGATCAGAGACAAAATCATTGCCACAGCACTTACCATCGGAAACAGCCCAGAGTTTGCTAAATTTGCGGAGAAGCACGGTTTAGTGCTTGACGTGAAAGGCCCGAAAGAGATGGACGAAGAAATGAATGAATACACCAGAATTTTTCGCGAGCTGATTGTATTTATGGATCAAAAGAAATAATTCTAAAAGCGCCATTCCTCGAAAAGGGCCACTCATGAAAATTCGTAAACTCACTGGCCATATTGGCGCTGAGCTGCTAGGGGTCGACCTCACTAAAGACTTAACGCCAACGCTAATCGCCGACATTCGTCAGGCGCTGCTCGATAACCTTGTGATTTTCTTCCGTGAGCAAACGTTAACCCCAGAGCAACAAATTTATTTTGCTGAATGCTTTGGCGACATCAGCAAATCGCCGGTGTATCGAACACTCGAGGCCTATCCAAAGATCATGCCGGTGGTCAAAGAAAGCACCGACAAAGACATCATCGGTGATACGTGGCACACCGATGAAACCTTTCAGGCTACGCCTCCGCTAGGGTCACTACTTTACGCGCGTGAGATACCACCCCTGGGTGGCGACACGCTGTTTGCCAACCTCTATATGGCTTACGATCGCCTGTCAGACGCGTTAAAAGAACAGCTATCTGACATGCGCGCCATTCACTCAAATGATTTTTTGAGCACTAACGCACAATTACGCAATGCGACGCGCTCAACAAAACTGCGTGAAGACATCGGCAAGATCAATACCTCGCACCCGGTTGTGCGTACGCACGAAGAAACCGGTCGTAAGCTGTTATTCGTTAACCAACCCTTCACCTACTGCTTTGAAGGCATGACACGCGAAGAAAGCTTGCCGCTATTGCAATACCTTTACCAACAAAGTTCGAAGCCAGAATTAACCTGCCGCTTTCGTTGGGGACCCGGCTCAATGGCGTTTTGGGATAACCGGTGCACCATGCACTACGCCATCAACGACTATCCAGGCCATCGACGCGAAATGCATCGTATTACCGTGCAAGGAAGTGTTCCGCTATGAAAGATCAAACGTATGAAATACATGGCGTCACTGTTCAAGAGAATGTTCTGCTATGAAAGATCAAACGCTCATGAAAAACACCCTGTTGAAAGCAACGGTCTCGCGCCTCTTGATTTCATTAGCGTTGTGCCTAACTCTGTCGCCCTTGCACGCACAGTCGCAAACAAATGTCTCTCAACCAACTCTCACGTTTGTTGTCGGTTACGCACCTGGTGGCACCACAGATATCATTGCTCGCATCATCGCCAAAGAATTGACACTGCAAACAGGGCAAACAGTCGTCGTTGAAAACAAGGTTGGTGCAAACAGTAATATCGGCGCAGAGTATGTTGCCAATGGCCCCACAAACGGCACTCGTTTTTATGTTGGTTCGACGGCAAATGCCATCAACAAAAGCCTCTATAAAAAACTGAACTACGATATTGAAAAAGATCTCACGGCAGTCGCGCTGCTTGGCACGGTCCCTAACATGCTCGTGATCAACCCTGCCTTACCGATTCAAAACGTTGAACAATTTATTGCCTACGCGCGTGCTAATCCGGGCAAACTCACCTGCGCATCTTCTGGGGCCGGCTCGGCAATTCATATGTCTTGTGAATTGTTCAAAATCCAAACAAACACAAACATTTTGCACGTCCCCTATAAGGGCAGCAGTCTGGCCTTGAATGATCTTTTAGGCGGACAGGTCAATTCAATTTTTGACAATATGCCTTCAGTATTGCAACAGGTTCGTGCCGGCAAACTTCGGGCGCTTGGGGTCACGACCGCCACGCGCTCATCGTTTGCCTCAGATATCCCCACACTAGCCGAGTCTGGACTGCCTGATTTCTCGGTACAAGCATGGTTTGGTCTGTTTGCTCCCGCAACAACTGAGCCAACACTCCTGAAGCGAATGAACGATAGCGTCACCAAAGCCTTTATGTCTGACGCCATCAAAACGAGCTATGAGCATGCAGGCATCGCCTTACCGTCGAACCCAAATACCGTCGACACATTTACAGCCTTTGTTAAGCAAGAAGTTAAAAAGTGGGCGACAGTTGTTCGCCAATCTGGCACTGAGACGCAGTGATCACGGAGACACAGTGATGTTTGAACCAATCTTTAAAAATACTGTCACCCTCATCACCGGTGCGAGTCGCGGGATTGGCTTGGCCTGCGCGCAACGCATTGCGCTGCGAGGCGGGCACGTTGTTGGTTTGGCCAGACATCCCTTTGACGGAGTGTTTCCCGGCGATTTTTACACGGCCGATCTCACCGATGAAACAAGTACCGCTGAAGCTTTAGCGCTAATCACGCAAAAATTTGCGATCGATCACTTGGTCAACAATGCAGGCAAAAGCACGACAAGCTTGCTCGAAGAAACAAATTCGCGCGAATTTAACGAAATCATTCAGATCAACATGCGGGCGCCGATGCAATGCTTGCAAGCCTGCTTGCCCTCAATGACTAAGAAAGGCTTTGGTCGGGTGGTCAATATCAGCAGTCGTGCAAGTTTAGGGATGCTCAGGCGCACAGCCTATGCGGGAGCTAAAAGTGGCGTCATTGGCATGACCAAAACTTGGGCGCTTGAGCTCGGCAGTCGTGGTATCACAGTCAATGCAGTGGCTCCGGGCCCGATTGAAACTGAAATGTACAGAAAAAATAATCCACTTTCATCGCAACAAATGGCTGATTTTTTAGTGCGAATCCCTGTCCGGCGACTCGGCACACCCGCTGACGTCGCCAACGCGGTCTCGTTTTTACTTTCGCCCGAGACTGGCTTCATGACAGGTCAAGTGCTTTACACCTGTGGCGGACTGACGATTGGGGCAGCCACGGGTTGACATCCTTCCCGACCGAAAGGCCGAGGCTCTCCGCGCAATCCGGTAAAATGTCAGGCTTAGCTTGAAACCATCACCATCAGGACACCCTCAAACTGTCGCACCTAATCGAAACCTCGCCCGCGCTCACGCAGACTTTCCAAGAGCTGTCGCCCGAACAAGAGCATTTCAGCGAGCTTGTTAAACAGGCAGAGCGCCTGACTCTTAAAATCAAAGGGCTGCGCACCTTAGTTGACCAGCACCGCACGGTTCACCAGACCACACTAAAGCCCCTCCAGAAACGTCAAGATACCCTGCGTAAAAGCATGGTCATCTGGCTGGATCAAAGACTCGAAAAAGGCGGATTACCGACTCGGCATCAAAAATTGATGCATCGGCTAATTTGTAAGCTCGCCCTCGATTTTGCTTTGGCAGGCGATCATGACATGCGCGCGCTGCACGATGCCCATAGCGATGAGTCGCTTGCAGACATTCAGCAGGCGCAGGCGCGTGAAGCGCAAGCGTATTTTGAACAAACCATGGGCCGCGAGCTTGAAGAAGACGAGCCCTTTGAAACCGTCGATGACGTGTTGCACGCAAAATTTGAGCAACTGCGCAAGCAAGCCGAACAGCGCGAAAGTCAAAAAGAAAAGCGCAAAAACAAGCGTACTAAATCGGCGAGCCAACTACAAGCCGAACAGCTACTCGCCGATGCTCAAGGTGCCTTGCGCACAATCTATCGGCAACTTGCTAGTGCTGTGCACCCTGATCGCGAAAGTGACCCCATTGAACGCGCTCGCAAAACGCAACTCATGAGCGATGCCAATACGGCGTACGGTCGCGGCGATCTGCTGACCTTATTGCATCTGCAACTAGAAGCCAATCTGACCGAAACTCAAATAGCCAGCAATCTGGCTCATGAAAAAATTGTGGCGCTGACCAGTATCATTACGCACCGCACTCAGGGTATACAGCGCGAACTACGCGATGTTGAGCTTGATGCAATTAGCGAATTTGGTATGTCGCCTGCGGCAACAGTCACCGAGGCGTCTTTAAGCCGCCACTTAGCCACTTTACAGCGCCGTTTTCATTCAGAAATTACCTCTATCAAAAGCGATCTACTTACGGTACGCGACGATCCTGGTCTCAAGCGCTGGCTAAAAGAACAAGACGCTGAGTAGTCCCCAGCACTCAAACTCTGGGGCATTTAGCGAACAATAAGACTGATAGTCGAGCGGGCCTCGCCCTTAGCTGTGCGTGCCTCGTCTCATTGACCTAAAACACGCTCACTGCTCTGTCTATTAGCCGCACGCGACGCCTCAATTCTCTAGGGCGCGTGCAATTCGATGTTTGGCAACCGTGGTTCGGGGCACTTTAAAGTCAAACCAGCTGCGCACGTCTTCATCAAGCCCGATGCCGTGCATGAAGTTGTAAATCGCTTTTCTGAGCCCTACCCCTAACGCTACGTGATCGACCCCCGTCGGATCCGTGAACAACACATCGTTTTTTGCAAAACTCACTGGCGGCAAGGGTTGCAGGATCACGCCATATTCTTCGGGATGAAGCCCCACGGGCGAATGCACTGTGCAAGTGAACCGGTGAAAAAATCCACTTTGAATACAACCATTCGCAAACAGCTGCCGCACCAATTCGAGTGCATCAACCGTATCTTGCACCGTTTGAGTCGGAAACCCATACATCAAATACGCGTGCACCAAAACACCTGCATCGCTGAAGGCACGTGTGACACGCGCCACTTGATCAACCGACACGCCTTTTTTCATGAGATTAAGCAGGCGATCAGACGCAACCTCAAGGCCGCCCGATACTGCAATGCATCCACTTTGCGCAAGCAGGTCACACAAATCAGGTGTAAAGGTTTTTTCAAAGCGGATATTGCCCCACCACGAAATCCCGGTATCGCGCTTTAACAGTTCAGTCGCGAGCGCTTTAAGTGATTTTGGTGGTGCAGCTTCGTCAACAAAATGAAAACCTGTCTGCTTGGTTTCTTGAATAATCGTTTCGATCCGATCCACCAAGACTGTGGCCGAGGCGCTTTCGTAGCGACCGATGTAATCCAGACTGACATCACAAAAGCTACATTTTTTCCAATAACAGCCATGCGCGACAGTGAGTTTGTTCCAGCGGCCATCGCTCCAGAGGCGATGCATCGGGTTGAGCATATCGAGCAACGACAAATAACGATCGAGTGGCAAGCCATCCCACGTGGGCGTACCCACTTCTTCAAACGGTACGTCTGGCTCAACCAAATTGATATATTGCACTTGCTGCGACTCAGTGTCGCGCACGAAGGTGCGCACCAACCGCTGTCTTGAGCGTTGCCCTTGCAGATACGCGAGTAACGACAGCAAAGGGCGCTCGCCTGAATCAAGCGTGACGTAATCAAAATAATCGAAGACGCGTGGCTCAGTCAGTTCACGCAACTCAGTATTCACAAACCCGCCGCCTAACAAGGTCACGATTTGGGGGTTATGGGTTTTAACCGCCTGTGCGATACGAAAAGCGGCATAGACCGAGCCCGGAAACGGCACTGAAATTAACACCACGGTCGGTTGATGCACGCGCAAAGCATCTAACGTTAAACCCACGAGCGTGTCATCAATCAGATTGTTAGGCGCAGCTAAGGCTTGCGCCAGAGGCTCGAAACTTGCCTGACTCGCTGCCAACGACTCGCCATAACGCACAAACTCAAAGCGCGGATCAATCCCATCGCGCAAGACGTCTGCCAGGTCGTTTAAGTAAAGGGTGGCCAGATGCTTGGCCTTGTCATTTAAGCCCAGTGCGCCGAAGGCCCAGGCTAAGGGATCCCCACCCTCCTCATCCACATAGACATCCAGACTTGCAAAGCGTGGGCCCTCGGGCAAGTACTGCCGACTGGCAATACGATGGGCCAAAGTTGAATCACGCCCCTGCAAAAAGGCAATGACGGACTCAATGGTTGCGAAGTAGCGCGACCGCTGCGCAATAAACGCCTCGATGGTTTGGGTGTGCTGCGTGGGGGGTAGAAGATCAACAACTGCAGCCACTTCGGCGAGACCTTGCCGCGACAACAAGCGCAGCACAAGCGCCAATGCCAAATCTTCTTGTACGGCCTCAAAGCCACGCGAACGCAAAAAACCCGTCAGATAGGCGGTTGAAGGGTACGGCGTATTGAGCTGCGTCATCGGAGGGATGAGGGACAGCACCCTGACTGAAAACGGAGCAGGTGCAGAAGTCAAAACGAGCGGCCTATGCAGAAGGAGGAAGCCCGAAGGCACAGGCAGAAGTATAGTCTTCGAACAAGACTTTGACGTGTTTTAGGCTAGACTCTAAAAAATCCTAAAAACGATAACCAATATGACTGATTCGACCAAACTATCTCAAGCTGAAGTAGATCAACTGCTGGGCTTTGTAAGTGATGACGACCAGCCCATTCGCTACATGCAACGCACCCGCGACTGGTATTTGGGCTTGGGCTATGGCAACCCCTATCGCTGGGCACACTTTGCTGAGGCCCCGTTCACGCCCTTGCGTAAACCTATCAAAGACACGTGCGTCACGATTGTGACCACCGCCGCACCCTTTCAGGCTGACAAGGGCAATCAAGGCCCAGGGTCAACCTACAACTCTGCTGCCAAGTTTTTTACTGTGTACTCGGGCGCCACAAACATTGATCACGACTTACGTGTGTCGCATGTGGCAGTCGATCGCAAGCACACCAGCATGCAAGACTCAAATACTTGGTTTGCTTTGCCTGTATTGCGTGAGCTTGCACGCGACAAGATCATCGGTAGTATCGCGCCCTTCTTTTATGGCGCACCTACTAACCGCAGCCAACGTCACACGATTGAGGTTGATGCACCAGAAGTGTTGAAGCGTTGTCGCGCCGATGGTGTCGAGGCGGTGGTCTTGATCCCAAACTGCCCTGTGTGCCATCAAACACTTAGCCTGATTGCGCGCTATCTTGAAGCCAATGGCATCCCCACAGTCTTGATGGGCTGTGCAAAGGATATTGTTGAACACTGCGGCGTACCCAGATTTATGTTTAGTGATTTCCCGTTGGGTAACGCGGCTGGTAAGCCCTTTGATGCAGTATCACAGCGGCAAACCCTAGAGTTAGCCTTCAAGGTTTTAGAGTCTGCTGTTTCATCACGCACAACCGTGCAATCCCCGCAAAGATGGAGCACTTCGCACGAATGGAAACTGGATTACGCCAACATCGAGCGTGTCAGCCCTACAGAGCTCACCAGGCTTAAACAAGAGTTTGATAAAGTCAAAGAGGTTGCACAAAGCGTACGTAATAAAGAATTGGCTGCTGCAAAAAAACAGTCAGTCGCTCACGACAAATCGGTTGACGTCGCTAAAGCAAAATGAGCACAGCAGACAAACCGTTAACCGCGGCATTCAAGGATTTGGCAAACGACCACGAGGCGATTAAAAAAATCCTCATGCACTTAGGCCTTGCTCAACAAGATGAAGCCATCACGATCAAGGCGCTGACCGGTGGTGTGTCATCCAATATCTTTCACCTCACCACCAAACACGCGCAATATTGCCTGAAGCAAGCACTACCGCAGTTAAAAGTCGCCAAACAGTGGCTAGCCCCTGTTGATCGTGTCTTTGCAGAAATTGCTTGGCTGCAAACCGCTGCAGCAATTGCACCCGATGCTGTGCCAAAGATTCTAGGCATCGATCAAGCAAGTAAAAGCTTTGTGATGCAATACCTTGAAGACGACTACCTCAACTGGAAGGCAGAGCTTTTAGCCGGAAGAGTTGCAGACAAGGTCGCCACCCAGCTTGGCAACATACTTGGGCGTATCCATTCGCAAACAGCGCTCAACGAAGACATCGCCAAGCGCTTCGCCAACGACGATACCTTTTATGCCATTCGACTTGAGCCTTATCTCGAAGAGGCCGCGCGTCAACACCCTGCGTTAAGCCCGCGTCTAAAGGCTCTTATTAAGCGCACACAACAAAACCCTAAGGTATTGGTGCATGGAGATGTGAGCCCCAAAAATATTATGCTCGGGCCTTTAGGCCCAGTCATATTGGACGCAGAGTGTGCCTGGTACGGCGACCCAGCGTTTGATGTCGCATTTTGCTTGAATCATTTTTTCTTAAAAGCCGCGCATATGCCTCAATTGGCACCGGCTTTACTACAAAATGCTCAAGATTTTTTGAAGGCTTATTTGCAAGAGGTTACGTGGGAGCCCGTGCAAGCGCTTGAGTATCGAATCGCCTCATTGCTGCCCGGCCTCATGCTTGCACGCGTTGACGGCAAATCTCCAGTCGAATATCTTGCCGCAGCGCGCGGTGCGGTCGTGCGAACACTCGCAATCGAATTTTTAAAGCAAGATGATATTTCTTTTTCAATTATCTACGGACGCTGGGATCAGGAGTTTTAGCAATGAGTCACATTAAACAAGTTCACGCTCGGCGTATTTGGGATTCGCGTGGGCGCCCCACCGTTGAAGTTGATGTCATCACTGATTCAGGCGCTCTCGGGCGCGGTATCGCCCCTGCAGGCGCCTCGCGTGGTACCCGCGAAGCGATTGAACGTCGCGATGGCGGCACACGTTTTGGCGGGCTTGATGTCATGCAAGCGGTTCAGGGGATTGAAACTGAAATCGCCCCGGCACTGCTTGGTCTGGATGTGACTGAACAAGAAAAAATTGATGCCCTACTGATTGCCTTAGACGGCACTGCCGACAAATCACGCTTGGGCGGTAACGCTCTGATCGCGACCTCGTTAGCGGTACTGCATGCGGCTGCTGCCGACGCGCAGTTACCACTTTGGCGCTATCTGGCTAAAGATTCTGTCGTTCAACTACCTTTGCCACAAATTCAGATTTTTGGCGGCGGTGCGCATGCAGATCGTCGTGTAGATATTCAAGATTTTATGGTGATCGCAACCGGCGCTCGTAGCTTTGCGCAAGCCATGGAGATGACTGCCGAGGTGTACCGACATGCGGGCTTGCTGATGAAGCAACGCGGTTCATCTCAAGGCATCGCTGATGAGGGCGGCTGGTGGCCAGCGTTTGCACACAATGAAGAGGCGCTTGATGTTTTAGTGATGTCGATTGAAGCCGCAGGCTTTATACCGGGCCAAGACGTTAGCATTGCGCTCGATATTGCCGCTTCAGAATTTGGCCACGGTGGACGCTATACCTTGGGCCTTGAGAAAAAAGAACTCGATACGGATGGCCTAATTGAAAAATTATTAAAGTGGCTAGATAAATATCCAATCGTCTCAATCGAAGACCCCGTCGCTGAAGATGATCGTAAAGGCATGATCGCGTTTACCAAAGCCGTAGCAGGTCGCGTACAGGTTGTTGGTGACGACTACTTGGTAACTAATGCCAAACTCGTACAAGAGGCTGCACAACAAAAAGCGTGTAATGCGGTTTTGATTAAGCCCAATCAAGCGGGCACGATCACCGAAACCTATGCGGCGCTCAAGGCTGCCAGGCAAGCAGGCTATGCCACCATCGTATCTGCTCGTTCAGGCGAAACTGAAGACGTTGCCATCGTGCATCTGGCGACAGGCTGGAACGCTGGTCAATTGAAGGTTGGCTCTTTTGCGCGCTCAGAACGCATGGCGAAATGGAATGAAGGGATTCGGGTTGAAACCACCGAGCCGCACCCTGCGGGCTATTGCTGGCAAGCGCTCAAACGACATTAAGTGAACAAGTCGTCGCGGCGTCAACCGTGCACGCGACATTTGTATTGGTGGGCACACCCTTAGCCTTAACGCCGTTGCCACCAAACTAAGCCTGCACCGCTCAGGATAATGATGGCCATCCCGACCATCGTCAGATCGTCGGGGATATGACCAAAGAATAAAAACGCCACCAGCGACGAAAATACAATCTGTGCATAGCTGAACGGGGCAAGCATCACGACCGAGCCGTGTCGATACGAGTAGGTCAACAGTAAGTGCCCGATCGTTGCGAAGGATCCGCCGACTAGCATCAGCAGAAAATCAGGCAACGTGGGCGTTTTCCAAAAGTGCCACACTAACAGGCTCATGATGATGGTGCAAAAAACACCAGTGATAAAGTTTGTTGATACGATGTGATCCGTCGTTAACAGTCGACGTGTAAGCAACTGAAACACTGCCATGCTGAAGGCACCTGTCAACGGCAACAGAATCGCCGGAGTAAACAAGGCGCTGCCTGGTCGCACAATCACCATCACCCCGATCAGCCCACTGCCAACAGCGATCCATTGCCCAAGCATAATTTTTTCTTTTAGAATTTTGCCGGCGAACCAGGTGAGCAGCATCGGCGACAAAAATACCACCGCAGTTGCCTCACCGATTGGCACGTACAAAAGACCAACCACAAAACTCACACTCGCCGTCACCATGCACACACCGCGCGCGAGTTGAAGTTTGAGCTGTTTGGTGTGCAAAATCGAAACGCCCATGCGCGGTACAAATACCGCCGCAGTCAGGACAATTTGGATCACAAAACGCATCCAAACCACCAAAATCGGCGAATAAAAGAGAGTCAAGTACTTAGAGATGCCGTCTTGACTCGAAAACAACAGACACGAGGTCAAGATCAGCAAAATGCCGTACAGCGGGCGTTGTGGGGCGTTCAAATGCGGCTTCGAAAAAGAGTGTGCTGCTAAATCATTGATATTAAATGATTAATTAATGCACGATGCCTTCTATCTTA
>JBAWWV010000072.1:0-14660 GCA_037146575.1 Alcaligenaceae bacterium
GTGGGCGGTGGGCCAAATGATCCTGAGATTGATCCTGATTGGGCTGAGCCGGGCCTGACACCAGCCGAGCGTGTGTTTGCCTGGAACACCTTTGAAACGCTTGCCTTTAAAACCGGCAATCCAGACGCGCCTGTGAATTCGATTCCTGGGTACGCGATTGCATTTTGTCAGTTGCGTTATGTTGTGGGTAGCGACAACGAGAATTTTCTAAAACATATTCGCGAGCACCTTGATGCGCATGGTTTCACAGATGTCGAGGCGGCGGCGAGTCGTGGTGAGGCCGCTGAAGCGACGCGCCTAGATCCCGATAATCCTTGGGTCAAAATGGCGGTCGCATCGATTACGCGCAGCACCGGTAAAACGGTTGATGTCTTGCCTAACTTGGGCGGCACTTTGCCGAATGACGCGTTTTCTAAGATCTTAGGTTTACCAACCGTATGGGTGCCGCACTCGTACGCGGCCTGTTCGCAGCACGCGCCTAACGAGCACATGCTGGGCTCAGTCGCTCGCGAGTCGTTACAACTGATGGCTGGTTTGTTTTGGGATCTTGGCGATGAGGGAGCGCAGATCGCTGCGTCAAACTGAAGCTGCAAAGCCCTGTAGAAAGGGGTGACGAGCAGTTAGAAATTTGTAGCTGAAATCGACCGCCTGCGGCATTGAGAAAATATTCTGATTAGCCCGTGCAAAGTCACTGTGCAGTGGTTTGAGGCGGCGTACTCCTCGCCGCTCACTCTGCCTTGATATTCGCTTCTTTGACGATCACAGCATTTGCGGCATATTCTTTTTGAATCATGTCGCCAAAGTATTCTGGCTTACCCGTCACGACAAGGTTTTCTAGTCTGCGGATTTTTTCTGCGATCTCGGGATCGTTGAGCGCCCGGTTAATTTCAGTGTTGAGTTTTTCAATGATCTCGGGTGGTGTGCGTGCGGGTGCAAAGAAACCAAAAAACGAAGTCATGTTGGCTTCGGGGTAGCCGAGCTCGGCAAAGGTTTTGACGTCGGGATATTTTTCAAGTCTTTGCGGGGCACCCACGGCCAACACTCTGAACTTACCTTCGGCGATTAAGTTGTTGAGATTGGCATAGGGGTTGGCAAGCATTAAGTCAAACTGGCCGCCAAGTGCATCAGTCGCAATTTGACCGCCGCCTTTGTAAGGCACATTCGTAATATCTGCCCCTGATTTTTTACGCAGTTGTTCAATCATGATGTGACCAACGGTGCCGTAGCCAGAGGTGGCAACGGTGATCGAACCGGGCTTGGCTTTGCTTAACGCGATCACATCTTCAAAGCTGTTGCCAGCAAACTTTGACGTTGCCAATAAATACACAGGTGAGTACATGGCAGCTGCAACGGCTGCAAAATCTTTCAAGCTGTCGTAATTGACTTTCATCACATGCGGGCCAATCGAGAACGCGCTGATGCCCGCAAAACCAATGGTGTAGCCATCAGGTGCCGCTTTGGCGACAACATCTGCGCCAACTGTGCCGCCTGCTCCCGCCCGATTTTCAACTAATACCGGTTGCCCTAAAGATTTAGTCAAGCGTTCGGCGAGTACGCGTGTGGCGTTATCGCTCACCCCAGCGGTGGGGTAAGTCACAATGATCTTGATCGCTTTAGTGGGCCAAGTCGACGCAACGGGCGTTTGAGCTTGTGCGCACAAGGCTGCGCAAACCAAAGAGAGCCCTAGGGCGAGTTTGCGCGTGAGCCGGCGCATCAAACCGCCTCAGTCTTAAACCACTCACGCGCGAGTCGATCCCAGAACTGCGCACCCACGCCTAAGATGTCGTCGTTAAAGTCATACGTTGCGTTGTGCAGGCTGATGCCGGGTTTGCCACCTTTGCCATTGCCGATAAAGCCATAGGCACCTGGCACTTTAAGCAGCATGAAGCTGAAGTCCTCAGCCGTCATTGCGGGTGGGATGTTGTCAAAAGCGTTTTCAACGCCAACGGTCGCGGCCATCATTTTGGCCATAAACGCGGCTTCTTTTGGATGGTTGTCGGTGCTGGGATAGCCCGGCTTGAGAATAAATTTAGCGGTCGCGCCATGTGCAGCAGCGATATGCTCACTGATGCGTTCAAGGCCCACCGTCAAGCGGTTGAGAGTCTCTTGGGTTAACGCGCGCGTGGTGCCATAAATGATGGCTTCGTTAGGGATAATGTTTTCGACGGTGCCTGACTCGATTTTGCCAACGGTGACCACCGCGCTATCTAGTGGGTCGGTGCCGCGTGACACAAGCGTTTGCAACTGACCGACGATGGTGCAGGCCACGGGGATCGGATCGACACCAATATGCGGTTGCGCCGCATGACCGCCCTTGCCATTGACGCGAATTTCAAAGCGATTGGCTGCTGCCATGATAGGGCCGACACGCACGCCCATTTGGCCGGCAGGCAATACGGGCCAGTTATGTAAGGCGAAGGCGGCCTTGGCTGGAAACTTATCAAACAAGCCGTCTTCGATCATTGCGCGTGCGCCAGCGCCGCCTTCTTCGGCTGGTTGAAAAATAAAATGCACGGTACCGTTAAAGTCGGGGTTGGCAGCCAGCAGCGTGGCGCCCCCAAGCAGCATGGCAGTATGTCCATCGTGACCGCAGGCGTGCATGCGGCCTACGTTGGTGCTGACGTGGTCAAACTGATTCAGCTCAGTCACTGGCAGGGCATCCATATCAGCACGCAAGGCAAGTACTCGTGCTGGGTCACCCGCCTGAGGGCCGCGACCACGCAAGGTGGCCACCACGCCGGTTTTACCCATGCCCCGATGAACGTCAAGGCCAAGTTCGGTCAGGTAATTAGCGACTTGGTCTGAGGTGCGCATTTCTTCATAGCGCAACTCTGGGTGAGCATGCAGATCGCGTCTAAAGCGAATCAGCTTGCCCAGGTAAGGGGTGATGTCGGTAACGTCGATCGAAGCGGTATCAGAAAAAACTTGCATAAAGACCTCGGTGCGCATGAGCATGCTGCTTAAACATTTGGCGGGTCAGCGCAAGCGCGGCATTGGCGCTTAAACTCCGATCCCTGTTGGATTCAGTATATAGTTTTAGATTCATGTTGGCGATCAACTCAAATACCCTTAAAAATCAAAGGGGTTGGGTCTTGTTAAGCGCTCAAAATTACAAAAAAGGCCTTTTATGCAGACTTCTTACGATCTTTTGATCCGAAATGCCACGATTGTGGACGGTACCGAGGCGATCCGCTACACCGCAGATATCGGCATTAACGGTGATCGAATCATTAAAATCTGCGATTTGTCGGCATCTACAGGTAAAACAGAGATTGATCTCAAGGGGCATGTGGCCGCACCAGGGTTTATTGATGCGCACACCCATGATGATCGTTTGATGCTCTCTAATCCAGAAATGACCCCCAAGGTTAGCCAGGGTGTGACAACCATTATTGGTGGCAACTGTGGGGTCTCTCTGGCCCCAATGCCCAGGCCGATCCCCGACCCTGTGACGCCACCCCTAAATCTGCTCGATGACGAGGGTAAGTGGTTTAAGTTTGCAACCTTCAAGGCCTATTTGGATGCTTTGCGGGCGCAGCCCTCAACGACCAATCGCGCCATGCTGGTTGGGCACACTACGCTTCGCGTTGCCACCATGGACGATCTTGAGCAACCCGCCAACGCTGCACAAATTGCAGCGATGCGCGAGTTAGTGGTCGAGGCCATGCAAGCTGGTGCCATTGGTGTATCGACTGGTTTGTTTTATGAACCGGCGGTTGCGGCCCCCACCGAAGAAGTCATTGAGATTTGTCGCCCGCTAAAAAAATACAACGGTCTGTATTGCACGCACATGCGCGACGAGGCCGATGGTGTTATCGACTCGCTTGAAGAGACTTTTAGAATTGGCCGTGAAACTGACGTGCCGGTTGTGATTTCACATCACAAGGTGATTGGCGCAAAGAACTACGGGCGTTCAGACGAGACGCTGGCTTTCATTCAAAAAAATATGGCGAAGCAGCCGATTTGTTTGGATTGTTACCCGTATACGGCGGGTTCAACGGTGTTGTCTTATAGCCGCGCCGAAACCTCCTCGCGTGTGATCGTGACCTGGTCAAAGCCGTTTCCTCAATATGCTGGGCAAGACCTCGATAAGATCGCCAAGCAAATGGGCCTGTCAGAAAAAGAAGCGGTCGCTAAGTTGCTGCCAGCCGGGGCAATTTATTTCAGGATGGATGAAGGCGACGTGCAAAAGATTTTGCAGTTTGCACCCACCATGATTGGTTCAGATGGCTTGCCGCACGATGCCTCTCCGCATCCAAGATTGTGGTCAACCTTCCCGCGTGTGTTGGGCCACTATCGTCGTTCGCTCAAACTGTTTTCGCTTGAAACAGCGGTGCATAAAATGACGGGTCTGACTGCAACCAATTTTGGTTTGACCGATCGCGGTGTCATCAAAGAAGGTGCGTTTGCTGACTTGACCTTGTTTGATGAAGCAACCATTGATGAAGTGGCGACCTATGACAACCCGATCGCCTTGGCGAAAGGGATTCACACAGTAATTGTGAATGGCGAAGTCGTTTGGGCGCAGGGCAAGGCGACAAGTGCGCGACCAGGTCGGGTGTTATCGCGCGCGTTGAGTTAGGCCGAGAAACGCAAGGGCTGGCAAATAACCAGCTGTTGCGTTGTTAGGATGTTTTGATCGACCCGTGGATATCACGGGTTTTTTATGGCCCAAATTTCTTAAACTATGAAGTCAGACAAATATTCTGTTTGACAGAATCTGTTTAACGGAATATTATTTTAATGATTCAATCGTTTTTATGCGCCGATACTGAGGCGTTATTCAAAAGTACCGAGGTGATCCGTTTTAAATCGATCGAACGTATTGCAAGGCGAAAACTACTCTGCCTGCATGCGGCAAGCACATTACAGACACTACGCGTACCGCCTGGTAATCGCCTCGAGGCTTTACGTGGCGATCGTAACGGCCAGCACAGCATTCGAATCAATGACAGGTGGCGGCTATGCTTTGTGTGGCATGACGACGGCGCTTATCAAGTTGAAATTGTTGATTATCACTAGGAAGTTGTTATGAACAAGCGACTACAAGAGATTCATCCGGGCGAAATCCTGCTTGAAGAATTTATGAAACCGATGGCCATTACTGCGCGACGCTTGTCTGCTGATATTGATGTGTCAGCGAGTCGTATCAGTGAAATCGTCAACGGACAGCGTCCGATTACGGCCGATACGGCCTTAAGGCTAGGCATTTATTTCTCGATGGACCCAAGATTTTGGCTGAACCTTCAGGCTGAATACGATATGCGCGTGGTGACCCGGGAGTTGAGAAAAAAACTCCAAGCACGAATCAGGGTATTTGAGGCGGTGGCGGTCTAGGTTGACTTCCTCCCCGCCCTAAAGGCCGAGGCTTTCCGCGCAATCCGGTAAAGATATGTACGATGCACCGACCTTATCAGTGCGCTAACAAACTCAGTGCGACGGCCTCGGCGACTTTGATGCCGTCTACCCCAGCCGATAAAATGCCACCCGCGTAGCCTGCGCCTTCGCCGGCTGGATACAGGCCTTTGATATTGAGGCTTTGAAAATTTGCGCCGCGCGTAATGCGTAAGGGTGAGGACGTACGTGTTTCAACACCGGTCAATACAGCATCGTGCATTGAGAAACCTTTGATTTTTTTCTCAAAGGCAGGCAGTGCCTCACGGATGGCCTCAATCGCATAAGCGGGCAGGCTACTGGCCAAGTCAGTGAGATACACGCCAGGCTTGTACGAGGGCGTGACGCTGCCAAACGCAGTTGAGGCGCGACCCATTAAGAAGTCACCCACTAGCTGCCCTGGGGCTTCATAGGTACCACCACCGAGTTCAAACGCTTTCGATTCAATTGCGCGTTGAAACGCGATGCCGGCTAACGGGCCGCCTGGGTAATCGTCTGGCGTGATCCCCACCACAATGCCGGCATTGGCGTTACGTTCGTTGCGAGAGTACTGACTCATGCCGTTGGTGACGACGCGGTTGGGTTCTGAAGTGGCTGCCACCACCGTGCCGCCTGGGCACATGCAAAAACTATACACACTGCGACCATTGTTGGCGTGGTGCACCAGCTTGTAGTCGGCGGCGCCAATTAACGGGTTGCCAGCATGTGGCCCGAGGCGCGCCCGATCAATCATCGATTGTGGATGCTCAATGCGAAAGCCGACAGAGAAGGGCTTGGCCTCAAGGTAGACGCCCGCCTCGTGCAAGGCCTCAAAGGTGTCGCGCGCGCTATGGCCAAGCGCCAAAATGACATGATCTGCGGCAATATGTTCGCCGTTTTCAAGTTGAACGCCTCGAATCTGTTTCGCGTCGATATCAAAACCAGTGACTTTTTGTGAAAAACGAATTTCACCGCCTAGTGCGATGATCTTTTCGCGCATGGTCTCAACGATACCCACCAAGCGAAACGTACCGATGTGTGGCTTGGCCACATATAAAATTTCTTCGGGGGCCCCCGCTTTGATGAACTCTTGAATGACCTTGCGCCCATAAAACTTTGGGTCTTTGATCTGGCTATACAGTTTGCCATCTGAAAAGGTGCCTGCGCCACCTTCGCCAAACTGCACATTCGACTCGGGATTTAAAACATTTTTACGCCAGAGCTTCCAGGTATCTTGCGTGCGTTCACGTACCGCTTTGCCACGTTCAAGGATAAGGGGTTTGAGCCCCATCTGCGCCAGCAATAAGGCCGCAAAGATCCCACAGGGGCCAAAACCAATCACAACAGGGCGCAGGGTTGGGCGATGCGCCTGATCAGTGACCTGCGCAACGTAGTGATAGCTGGTATCGGGCGTTAGGCGTACTTGCGGGTCGTCAACAAAGCGCTCAAGGACTGCAGCTTCGTCTTTGACGACAACATCAACGATATAGGTAAACGATAGTGCAATATTTTTGCGTGCGTCATAGCTGCGTTTAAAGATTTCAATCTTTAAGAGATCGGTAGCAGAGATACCCAGACGCTTGACGATGGCCGCCGCGAGCGCCTCGGGAGCGTGATCGATGGGTAAGCGAAGTTCGATAAGGTGAATCATAGACCGCAACGATACACAAAAACTCAGACTTAGACACTGAGGCCTAGCAACAAATTGCCTCAACAGTCAATATTGCGTATGGCTATGCAAGCGACTGCGACAAGTAAAACCCAACTGCCGAGTCGTTTAGCGTGGGCATTACCCGCCATCGCGTCTCAGAATCACTTATTGTGGCTCGGTTTTGCTGCTCTTGACGACGGCATCCCAGCGTTTAACCTCGCTTGCGAGATAGGCGCCATACTCTTCGGGCGTCGACCCCAAGACTTGGGCACCCTGTGACAGCAACTTTTCTTTGGTATCGGGGTTCATGAGCACTGCCATGATGTCTGTGTTTAAGCGCTTGATGATCGCTGGGGGCGTTTTGGCGGGCACCATGATGGCTTGCCACGCGCCAAGCTCAAAGCCCTTTAGGCCACTTTCGTCAAGGGTTGGTACGTTAGGAAGCGCTGGTGAGCGAACCAGGGTTGAGACTGCAATGGGTCGCACGCGGCCTTCTTTTGCGTAGGCTAAGCCGACTGAAATCGGTTGCATATCAAACTGAATTTCACCACCCACTAAACCGATTGTGGCAGGGCCACTTCCTTTGTAAGGCACGTGATTGGCTACGAGGCCTAGCTCTTGCAGCATCAAAAATGGCGCAAGATGGGTGATGTTACCCACGCCTGCTGAGCCGTACGATAACGAATCTGGCTTGGCCTTGAGCAGCGCTGCGAACTCTTTGAGGTTTGTGACGGGTAAAGAATTGTTGACGTTCAACAACATGGGGACGACGGTTGTCAAAACGACCGGTGCCAAGTCTTTTTCGATATCAAAGCTTAGATTTTTATACAGGGCAGGGCTCAACGCGACCGACGAGCTGTTGTAGATCAAGGTGTAGCCATCAGGTTTTGAACGCACCACATATTCGGCAGCGATATTGCCGTTAGCACCCGCTTTGTTTTCAATGACGATGGTGGCTTTCATGTACTCAGCCAAGCGTTGCCCAACAATACGCGCAATGATGTCAGAAGCACCACCTGGAGGAAACGGTACGACCAGTTTGATGGGTTGCGTCGGGTAGCCGTCGATCACCTGCGCTTGGGTACCGAAGGTGCTCAGAGCAAACAGCGTAAGCAGACTGGCGACGAAGAGTTTAACGGGTGGCATACGATGGACCTTGTTATGAAATTGAGTTGGCATCAGATCGCCTTGAGGATTCTCTCTAACGGATTCTCGAATATTATGGAGCTTAGATCACTGTTCAGCAAGCGTCACACGTACAAGGATAAGGGATGGACTATCAACTGAAAGGCAAAATCGCTCTGGTCACCGGAGGCTCAAAAGGAATTGGTTTGGCGATTGCGAAGGCGCTGGCCGCTGAGGGCTGTCCGTTAAGACTTGTCGCACGTGATTTGACCTCTTTAGAAGAGGCGCGTCGTCAAATTCAAGCTCAACATCCAGTTGAGGTCTTGATCGAGTCGGTTAATTTATCCGAGCCAGGCGCAGCCGAAGAGCTTGCTGCGGCTTACCCCGAGACCGAGATCTTGATTAATTCGGCGGGCGCGATTGGGCGCGGCAGCTTGCTGACCATCGACCCGGTTGATTTTCGCGATGGGTTTGAGGGTAAGGTCATGTCAACCATGATGCTGAGCCGAGCGCTGTATCCGCACATGATCGCGCGCAAGGCGGGTGTGATGATTAACATTATTGGGATCGCAGGCGAGCGGCTCAATGCCAATTCGATTGGCACCTCTGTTGCCAACGCCGCACTGATTGCCTTTACCAAAGCGTTTGGTTCAGAGACGGTCAATCACGGTGTGCGCGTGGTTGGTATCAATCCTGGATTAATTCATACCCCACGCACCGAGAGCCTGTTGCATCCTCGAAACGATACTGATCGTCAGGCGTATGCCAAGGTCATGGCGAACCTGCCTTATGGTCGGATGGGGACGCCTGAAGAGATTGCAAATCTTGCGGTGTTCTTTGCTTCGGATGCCATGTCAAAATACATCAGTGGCGATGTGATCTCGATCGATGCTGGGACACGGTTTCGGCAGTGAGCCAACGTCTCATCTGACAGGAGCAACAGGTGTTTCAATCGCGACCTGTTGTGCCGTAGCACGCTTTCTACTGTGAAGCGTGGTGGCTAGTTTGAGATCAACGCGCGGCTTGTATAGCTTTGCGTTGGCGCAGGTAGCATTTCAATTATTCTGGCTGAATTCCAATAGTCTTCACGAGATCGCCCCAGACTTTGTCTTCTTTGAGTAAGAATTGGGCAAACTGCTCTGGCGTGTCATTGCTGCCCTGCGCACCGATATCAGCAATGCGTTTCACCATCTCGGGTGACGCCATCACCGTCATGACTTCTTTGTGCAAGCGAGTGACGATGTCTTTGGGTGTGCCAGCCGGTAAAAACAAGGCGTACCACTCATAGAGCTCAAAGCCCGGAAACCCTGACTCTGCGATGGTGGGCACATCCTTGAGTGCCGGAGGGCGCGTTGCACCGGTGGTGGCCAGCGGGCGCAACTTGCCGCTGTTAACGTGCGGAATCGTTGAGGTGGGGCTATTGATCAGCATCTGGATATGCCCCGCCAACAAATCGGCTAAGGCTGGGCCACCACCCTTATAGGGGATCTCGACAATGTTGACGCCTGCGAGTTTGATGAGATATTGCATCGACAGCTGACCTGAGGTTAAGCCACCGGGCGTGCCATACGAAAGAGTGCCAGGCTTGGCTTTTGCGAGTGCGATCAGCTCTTGCACACTATTGGCTGGAACAGTCGGATTCACTGTTAAGAGCCCAGGCATAAGCGCGAGCATTGCCAGAGGAATGAAATCCTTTTTAGAGTCGTAGGGCAGGCTCTTGGCGATAAAAGGATTGATGGCGTGCGCACTGATAAACAAACCAATGGTGTTGCCGTCTGGTGCAGCGCGCGCAACTTCTTGAGTGGCAATAATGCTATTGGCGCCTGGTTTGTTGACAACAACAACCGGCACCCCTAGCGCTGCCGAGAGCGGTGGTGCAATCGCGCGGCCCATCACGTCAGACGTGCCACCAGGGGCAAAGGTCACAACGATGCGAATGGGCTTGCTTGGCCACGGGTCTGCACTTGCAGCAACGCCCGGAAGCAGCGCTGCGAGTGCAATCAAGCAGTAAGACGATATTTTTTTCATGACGGTTTTTTAACCAAGGGGCAGACGCTTTGTGAAAGTGGACGAAAGGCTTGGTCGCCCGGGATCACTGCATTGATTTTTAATAAATCCCAATCGCCTTTCGAGTCGGCTGGTTTTTTGACCTCGGCTAAGTACATGTCATGCACCATGCGACCATCTGCACGAATCTTGCCATTTTTAGCAAAGAAGTCATTGATGGGCATCTCTTTCATCTTGGCCATGATGGCTTCGGTGTTGTCTGAGCCGGCCGCAGTGACGGCTTTTAAATAATGCATGGTGGCTGAGTAGGCGCCAGCTTGAATCATCGAAGGCATGCCTTTATGTCGTGCAAAGAAGCGATTGGCAAAGGCGCGGGTGTCGTCGTCGTAATCCCAATAAAATCCATCGGTAAACTGCAGCCCCTGTGCGACTTTCAAGCCAAGGCCTTTGACGTCATGCAAGAACATCAACAGCGTGACAAGTTTTTGACCGCCTTGCGTAATGCCGAACTCGCTGGCTTGGCGCACGGAGTTCTGCGCATCTGATCCGGCGTTAGCCAGTCCAATAATCTTTGCTTTAGAAGCCTGGCCTTGCAATAGATAAGAGGAAAAGTCTGGGCTATTTAAGGGCGCACGCACGGCACCCAAGACTTTTCCGCCATTTTTGACAACGACGTCTGCGGTGTCTTTTTCAAGCGCATGACCAAACGCATAATCAGCGGTGATGAAAAACCAAGAGTCACCACCACCCTTCGTTACCGCGAGACCAGTACCGTTTGACAGTGCATAGGTGTCATAGACGTAATGAACGCTATACGGTGAGCATTCGGCATTGGTTAGCGCAGAAGATGCTGAGCCAGCAAAGATTGTGATTTTCTTTTTTTCAACACCAAGCTTTTGCAAGGCGAGTGCAGCCGCCGAGTCTGTAGATTCGATAATGACATTGACGTCATCGCGGTCGTACCATTCGCGCGCACGGGCAGCGGCGATGTCGACTTTGTTTTGGTAGTTGGCGGATAACACTTCAATCGGGCGGCCTAACACTTTGCCGCCAAAATCTTCAATGGCCATATTGACCGCGGTCACCATGCCGGGGCCACCGTGTGCGGAATAGATTCCAGACATGTCGACAAGGGCGCCAATGCGAAAAGGTTTTGCATTTTGTGCAGAAGTGGGGGTCACGAGCAGCGCGCTTGCCACCAGAGTCGCTAGCGCGGTTAAGTTACGGGCAAGTTTCATTAAAGATCTCCGATTGTTTTGATTCTGTTCAGCAATTGTAAAGGGCAGACCAACGCTTATTTCAAAAAAGGGCAGGCGCACGTTTATTTCAAAAAAGGGCACGCGCACGTTCATTTCAAAATGTCTGTGGTGTGCTGACCTAAATCAGGGCTATTTTGCTTTTGTTCAGTTGCTAAGAATACCGCACTGATGGGGGTCGGTAGGGCGGGTATGGTTTTCCCTGAGGCGGTTGTGATTGTGCGACTAAACACGCCGCGCGCCTGAAAATGCGGATCTTGCACCGCTTGCTCAAGCCCGATGACCTCACACACGCAAGTGTCTTGCCCCGCAAAGCGCGCGTTCCAGTAAGCGACGGGGTGCTGGGCAATGATCCTGGCGATGCTTGCCTTGACCAAAGTGGGGTTGTCGATATGCTGCAACTCGGTTGCGCCCAACACCGTTAAAAAATTGCCCCAAAACTTGTCTTCTAAGGGCGCTGCCGTTAAGAATTTTTGGTCTGAGGTTTGATAGATTTGATAGCGCGGGCTGCCGCCTGTGACCAGTTCATCACCACCGCGCGGCCATTGACCCGCAGCCCAGCCGTTACCTAAACCCCAGTACATCAGTGGGAACAGGTTGTCAGCCATCGAGATATCAAGATGGCAGCCTACGCCCTCAAGGTCGCGTTTGCGCAAGCCCAATAAAATATTCATTACGGCGGGGTAGGCCCCGCCGGCTAAGTCGGCTGTTAAAACAGGTGGCACGCCTGGCGCGCCGGTAGCGTCGCCACTGAGCCCAACCATGCCGGTTTGCGCCTGATAATTCATGTCGTGCGCGGCAACTTGCGCGTAGGGGCCGGTTTGGCCGTAGCCGGTGATCGAACAATACACAATACGCGGATTGATTTTTGCAACAGCTTGGTAGCCAAGCCCTAAGCGCTCCATCACCCCGGGGCGAAATTGCTCAACTAACACATCGGCCTGCGCAATCAGGGCCTGAATCTGTTTGATCGTCTCTGGTGATTTCAGATCTGCGACGATCGATTTTTTTCCGCGATTGAGCAAAGCAAAATTGACGCTGTCTGTGCCAAATTTTGGTGTGTACGAACGCATCTCATCGCCGTCTTTACGCTCAATTTTGATGACATCTGCACCGGCGTCTGCCAGCAACAGCGTACACATCGGGCCCGGCAACAAGGTACTAAAGTCTAGTACCTTGACCCCTTCAAGAGGCTGCATCGTCATTCTCTTGAAATTGTTTGAGCCAAGCATTGCGCGCGCGTCGTGCAGGGGCGTAGGCTTCTTGACCGAGTTGCTCGTACAGGTCTTGCGTGACTTCAAAGTGATGATGCAGGCCCGAGCGGTTTAATAACGCAATCGGCCCCTCTGGGTATCCTAAGCCCAAGCGCAAGGTCATATCCATGTCGTTGGCTGAGGCCAAGCCTTCGTCTAAACGACGCAGTGCAGCGTTGTAGTAAGGGCGAATTAAGCGATTGAGGATGCGACCTGGAAAATCCCCGCAGACCGCTACGACCAAGCCAGCCTCTGTGAAGGCGGCTTTGGCAGCCGCCAGTGCCGCGTCAGAGGTGTAGGGCATACGCACCAGTTCAACCAATTGGGTGGGTGCATCATCGCCTAAGCGAAAGCGCGCAAAGCCAACCACGTTGACTGGGCCGTTGTCATCTGCAATATGCACGCCAAGACATTCGTTATCAAGCTCAAGGGCAACAAAACTTGCAACGGCGTGCTGTTCGCGCGCTTCGTCATAGGCCTCGCCGGCATCTGAGCCGATATACACCACACCGGTGCCGTCTTTGCTTGCACGCTCAAAAAATGCGTGAGCCTCAGGAAACGAGCGACTATCTTCAGCTTGAATAATTTGATAGCTCATGCTCAGGCTCCAAAAATCTTGTTGCTGTCATAGGTATGAAACCCTTGACCGGTTTTACGACCCAGACGACCTGCACCGATCATACGTTTGACCAGTGGCGGGCAGGCAGCACGTGGCTCGTTGGTGAGCCCGTGCATGGCATCGCATAGTAAGAGCTGGGTATCCATGCCCACCATATCGAGAAGCTCTAAGGGCCCAAGCGGATAGCCCAGTGCAGTTTTGACCGCCAAGTCAATATTGGCGGCATCGGCCACGCCTTGATCAATCAAGTTGATCACGTCGTTATTAAAGGGGATTAAAAAGTAATTCAAGATAAAGCCGGGGGTATCGCGGGTACGTACGGGCTTTTGTCCGAGTGCTTCGCACAATTTCCAGGCGGCCTCAAAGCTTGCGTCAGAGGTGTTCATCCCCGGAGACATTTCAACCAGTTTCATGAGTTGTGCAGGCAGGCAAAAGTGCATGCCGACAAAACGATCGGCACGCCCAGAGCCACCGGCGATTTCGGTGATTGAAATCGTTGACGTGTTGGACGCAAAGATCGTATGTGCAGGGCAGATATCATTGAGTTGCTTGAAGATCGAGTGTTTGACTTTGAGATCTTCAAACACCGCTTCAATGACTAGATCACAATCTGAAAATTCTTTCGCGTCAGTCGTCGTTAAAAACTGCGCCATGATTTGTGCATCTTCGCCCGCAGCGAGTTTGCCGCGCTCGACCGATTTTTTTAAGAACGCAGCGGCTTGTTTTCGCGCGTTTTCAAGCGGCTCGGGTTTAAGGTCGTATATGCGGGTTTTAAAACCTGCGCGTGCTGCAACGATGGCAATGCCGGTGCCCATCGTGCCACAGCCGACAATGCCAATAGTTTTTGAAGCGTTCATCTTTTTTCCTTTTTCAGAAAGCTGCGTCCAATCAGTTGGCGATGAATTTGATTGGTACCTTCCCAGATTTGCGTAATTTTTGCGTCGCGCATGAGGCGCTCGACGCGATAGTCTTTGCAATAGCCATAACCACCTAAAAACTGTACGGCATCGGTGGCGATACGCATGGCAAGATCCGTGGCCTTTAACTTTAAGATCGACGCTTCGATACCGACATTGGGTGCGTTGCTTTCGATCAGTTGGGCCACACGCCACAACCACGATTCAACCATGACAAGTTCGGCGGCTAAGTCAGCGACGTTGAATTGAAGGCCTTGAAATTCAAGCAGACGTTTACCCGACTGACGGCGGTCATTCATGTAGGCGATCGCGTCAGTAAAGGCGGCACGTGCGATACCTAGCGCGTGCGCGGCAACGCTTGGCCTCGATTTGTTGAGCGACGCGAGTAAGATTTTTAAGCCATCGCCCGGCTCGCACAGCAGATTTGCACGAGGGATCCGCACCTGATCAAATGCGAGC
>JBAWWV010000073.1:0-14609 GCA_037146575.1 Alcaligenaceae bacterium
AGACAGAAGAAGGAAGCTTTACGGCAATGCGTGGCGCTAAAGGCATTTACTGGAATTACACTCCAGCCGAGAGCGGTTATAGCGTTGTATTAAAAGAGACTGAAAATACCGAAAAAAGTATTGTGCTTGAAGGCTATGGGTTGAAATTTACGATTGATCCAGTCGCCTTAAGACTCATCTTCACCGACGGTACGAAACGAAAAGCGATCAACATTGATGAGGCATCAAGCGGCGTCAACGCCGATAACCTCATCGAAGTCACCTACGGCGGTGGCAAATTTAGCTTCATCGAAGACCTTGATGGCGAACAGGACATGTGGGAGCAAACGCTGAAAGACGGCAAGAAACATCAGCTGACAGATCAAGGCGGGCTCATGCTCTATGACCCAGTTCGCAAAATACTCATCGGCTTAGACATCGAAAAAAAGCTCATCACTTTTGATGTTGAAGCTAAAAAACCGTCAACGCAAAAAATGCTTGACTTGCGTGCTGCTCAGTAAGCGAGCGACCGAACAGCCTAGTTAACATCAGCAATAAGCCTCATACAAAAAAAGCGAGACACCATGGCAGACCTAGACACTGACAGTATCACTGAAACTACCACCACAGGTTGGTTGAGTCGCATGGGCTCAAGTCTTGTAGGCATGCTGTTCGGTATCGTTCTTTTACCCTGTGCGATTTTTTTACTCTCCTGGAATGAAGGTCGTGCCGTTACAGCCGCTACGGGTCTAAAAAGAGGTTTAAGCGCAATTATCGAAGTCAGTGCTGACTCTATTAACCAACAAAATAATTCGAAATTGGTTTATCTCAACGGCACTGCGACTGGGGTCACCCCTGCTGTTGATCCCTGGAACAAACTCTCAGCCACTGGACTGCTGCGCTTACACCGCAAAGTCGAGATGTATCAGTGGTTAGAAAAAGAATCTGAGACAAAAAGTAATAATGTCGGAGGCTCGCAAACGACACAAAAGACCTATACCTATTCATTAGGTTGGGCCCAATCTGCACACAACTCTGCCCAGTTTAAAGTTCCGGCGGGGCATCAAAACCCCGCAATGCCCTTAAAGTCGCAAACATTCGATGCAAACCCCGTCAAAGTTGGAGCCTTCACGTTAGACAATAGTTTAGTGCAGGAGTTGAATAACTTTGAATCGGTTGAAGCGCTCACTCAGGCACCTGCAGGCTACACATTGCAGGGCAACATGCTTTACAAGGGCGTCAATCCAGACCAGCCCGCGCTGGGTGATCTGCGCGTGACCTACAGTGCAATTGGGGCGCAAACCTATTCAATCGCTGCGCAACAACACAACAGCGCACTGACCACCTATCACGACGCAAAAAATGACTACGAGATTGCGCTGATTGAACCCGGCGTCGTCAGTGCTCAAAAACTGTTCGCCGATCAAGCCTCGACTGAAATACTAATCACCTGGGCCTGGCGCATCGGTGGCTTTGTCATGTTGCTGCTCGGCTTCAGTATGATCATGGCTCCGCTAGCAATGCTGGTCGCCTTTTTGCCTGTCTTAGAGGGCATAGTAGGCTTTGGCACCTTCTTTGTCGCGGTGTGCTTGGCGATACCTATCACGCTGATAACCATCGCAGTCGCCTGGATTGCAAGCCGACCCTTGCTCGGAGGGGGCATCTTGCTTGTCGCCGTCGCAGCGACATGGCTCATTCGTAGCTTAGCGGTCAAGAAAAAAGCTGCTATGGCCACGGCTTAGCATCACCTCAACACGTATTCGTCAGCGCAGCACATATTCAAACGCCCAATAATACTGCCACGTCGTATACGTTGGTTGCATCCCAAAGGGTGCAACCAACTCGCACAGATCAAACTCATTTGGATAGTTTTTAAGTACACGATGGCTCGAGCCATCGGCCAACTTGCGGATCTGATACGTGTTGCCCTCTGAGTCCGACTCTGTCAAAGGCGTACTGTTGCCCTCGACATACAAGTTATCCAGCATCACCACGCGCGCGCCTGACTTAAGCGTTTTATTCAGGCCCAACACAAACTCTTGTTGCCGCGCGAGCGGTACGTGCGAAAACCAATGACCTGCAAAGGCAGCGTCGTAGGGCTCGACCGAGGCAGGCAAGGCATAAGCGTCAGCCACCAACCACTGAGCCTTGGCATTGTTTGGTCTACCCTGCGCAATGTGAAGAGTTTCAGCCGAGGCATCTAGGCCCAACACACTCGAGGCAACTGGCGCAATGAACTGAGTCCAATAGCCCGTGCCGGCAGCAATCTCAAGTACGCGCGCACCTTCAAATCGTGTCGGTAACCATTGCTCAATCAATCGCAAATCAGCCTGCCGCTCGGGTTTGGCATAAATTTGGTCATATTCTTTTGCACGTGCAGCGTAATACTCTTTCATTCAGTAGCTCTTTAACATACGTGTCACTCAGTCTACACAACCCCTATGACACGCTCATTTCGCAACACACCTTAGTGCTGCAAAATTTTCGACAAAAATTGCTGCGCACGCTCACTCTTTGCCTCAGTAAAAAATGCCTCTTTGGTAGCATCTTCAACGATCTCACCCTCATCCATGAAGATCACGCGGTGCGCCACTTTGCGGGCGAAGCCCATTTCGTGGGTCACCACCATCATGGTCATACCCTCTTTGGCTAAGGTCACCATCACATCCAATACTTCACCCACCATCTCTGGGTCGAGCGCCGAAGTCGGCTCATCAAACAACATCACGACAGGATCCATACTCAGCGCACGCGCGATCGCCACGCGCTGCTGCTGACCGCCAGAGAGCTGGCCCGGATGCTTATCTTTGTGTGCGGTCAAGCCAACGCGGTCAAGCATCTTGAGGCCACGCTCTAAGGCCTCGGTAGGGCTGCGACCCAACACTTTAATTTGCGCCAGGGTGAGATTTTCAGTCACGCTCAGATGCGGAAATAATTCAAAATGCTGAAACACCATGCCCACCTGACTACGTAGCTTTGGCAGATTAGTTTTAGGATCATGTAGCTCGACGCCGTTGATCGTGAGTTTGCCTTGCTGAAACGGTTCAAGGGCATTGACGCATTTGATCAAGGTCGATTTGCCCGACCCCGAAGGCCCACAAACCACTACGACCTCGCCACGATTGACCTGCGTCGTGCAATGCTTCAAGACATTGAAGCTGCCATACCACTTCGAAACATCCTCAATCGCAATCATTTGTTCAGACATATGGATTCCTAGTACTTATGTTCGAGTCACAGCCGCCCTGCTACCCCCACATTGTGGCACGGATCAAGGGCTTTGAACGCCTTGATTTCATTAGCTATTATCGCCTTAGTGAACCAACACTGGTTTGCACCTATAATTTTGCTTTGCCGTGCGCATCGCTTGGCTCGACCGATTGAACTGACCTCACTCGTCCTGAAAAACGCTGCCTTCCAAAGCTAGTTTCGCCTGTCTGCGAATGAGAATAATGAAAACCATCGATTCTATTAAAGCCGCCTTTAAGCAAGGCTCACGTTCAGAAGCTTTGCAAGCTTGCGCAGCGCTTTGCGCAGCCGAGCCCGCCAATCTTGAGCCCAAACGGCTCTTAGCCTTGATGTATGTCGTACTGGGTAACTTTGCCGAGGCAAAAGTCGGCTACCAAGCGGTGCTTGCTTTACGCCCAAACGATGGCGATGCACTCTTTAACCTAGCCGTCTGTGAAAGAGAATTGCAGCACCTTGACGCCGCCGTAGCGGTTTACACCACCTACACCAACGCACACCCCAAGGCGATTGAAGGCTGGGTCAATCTTGCAGAGTGCCATCAACAACTTGGTCAATACCAGCAGGCCATTGCCGCAGCTGAACGGGCCATTAAGATTACACCCACCTCGTTTCGTCCCTGGTTGATTAAAGCTGACGCTTTGAAGGCTGCAGGCGATTACACCGCCGCGATCCATCAATATAAAAACGCGAATCAATGCGAGCCTAACGCGGCGTCATACCTTGGCATGGGGTTAGCTCAGCAGGCACTTAAACAAGTACCACAAGCCTTAGAATCATTGACCAAAGCGCTTGGCCTGGCCCAACAATTACTACCTGCTTTGCTTGCCCGCGCCGAGATTTTGGATGCTATGGGACACGCGCAAGAAGCGTTAGCGGATTACCGTGCGGCCTTAACGATCAAGCCTGATCATGAGCAAGGCCTTAAAAATGCTTCTGGCTTATTAGTCGCGCTTAACCGCGGTACCGAAGCACTCGAACTGTTTAACAAGGCTCTTGAAGTTTCGCCCAATCTGTTAGTCGCCAAGCTCGGTTCAGCTTGGGCCACCAGCAAAATGGTACCGCTGTGGCACGTGCCCATGATGAACGAATTGCACCGCAATGATGCCTACTACGAGGGCATCAAATCAGCGGTTAAACCAGACGAACTCGTTTTAGAGATTGGTGCAGGTTCGGGCTTACTGTCGATGATGGCGGCAAAACTGGGAGCCACACAAGTCGTTGCCTGTGAAGCCGAACCGTTAGTAGCAAAAACCGCCACCGAAATTGTAAAGCTCAACGGCTTTGATCACACCATCACTATCCTTTCAAAAATATCGTACGACGTTGAACTTGGCAAAGACCTGCCTGAAAAAGCTGGCGTGTTGATTCATGAGATTTTTGATAGTGCCATCATTGGCGAACATGTGCTTCCTGCTATTGAGGATGCAAAGAAACGCCTGCTTAAGCCCGAAGCCCTTATTGTGCCGCATGCGGCTAGCATCATGATTGCCTTGATGGGCGGCGAAGCTGCCGGCCAGTATCTGCGAGTTGAAAGCAGTCATGGCTTTGACCTGTCGCACTTTAATTCGATTGCCTCGAAAAAAATTCCGTTCTATCGCGAAGATATTGCGTTAGTACCAATGAGCGCTTCAGTGGATGCGTTTCGTTTTGACTTTATGAATCAGGATTCGTATCCTGCAGAAAACAAAATTTTAGAGCTCACCGCCACAGCTGAGGGCCCTTGCTACGGAGTGGTGCAATGGATTCGTATCGAGCTTGATTCAACCACCACCTGGGAAAATCCCCCAACTGATATTCGCTCAACGACAGCCTGGCAACGAACAATCTATCGTTTCGATCAGCCGTTACAGTTAACAAAAGGAATGATCGTTAAGATTGCCGCGAGCCACGATCGCGCCTCACCCTGGTTTGACTTGGCAAAATAATCTGCTTGGGGCTTTGACTGCTAATCCACGTAAACCGTCCCTGCCTGACAAGGCGGGGATGGAGTGCAACTAGCGCTCAACGCACTGCAATGCGCGTTTGTAAGCGCTTAACTAACATTGACGCGCCAAACGAAATCACAAAATACACCAGCGCCGCAAAGATATACATCTCGACCAAGCGGCCGTCGCGCTGGGCGACCTTGCTTGCGGCACCTAAGAAGTCGGTTAACGACAACACATAGACCAGCGAAGTATCTTGAAACAAAATAATTGACTGGGTCAACAACAGTGGCGTCATCGCCCTGAAGGCCTGAGGCAACACGATATAACCCATCACTTGGTGATAACGCATACCAAGAGCCTGCGCCGCCGCAAACTGACCACTGGGTACGGCCTGAATACCAGCCCGCATAATTTCTGAAAAGTATGCCGCCTCAAACAATGAAAACGTCACCAGAGCTGACATGAAGGCCCCAACAGCCATTGGGCGTTCAGAGCCTAACACCCATTGCCCGATGTAGGGCAGCAAAAAATAAAACCAAAAGATCACTAAGACTAACGGCAGCGAGCGAATAATGTTGACGTACGTAGTGGCGAACTTTTGTAGCACGACAAATTTTGATAAGCGCATCAGCGCCAACACCGTACCCAAGACGATACCAGCCGCCGTCGCCAGCCCGGTCAACATCAAGGTAAACGACATGCCGTCTTTAAACAGATAAGGCCAACTGCGCGCGATCACATCAAAATCAAAATTACTAAACATGGTGCGCCTTTAGTGAACGACCACGTTGGCCGAGGTACCTAGATAGCCAGGCACAGCGATCGACTTTTCAAGACGACGCATCAGTATCGTCACAATCATGTTTGTTAACAGATACAGCAAGGTTGCCACGGTAAAAGCCTCAAACACTTGAAACGAAAATTCTTGCATCGAACGTGCACGCGCAGTGAGTTCCATTAAGCCAATCGTTAAGGCAACCGACGTATTTTTTATCGTATTCAATAACTCAGAGGTCAGAGGCGGAAAAATAATCCGAAAAACCATCGGCATTAAAACGTAGCGATACGTTTGCGCTGTCGTCATGCCCAGCGCAGTGCTCGCCATGCGCTGCCCAACAGGCAATGATTCAATGCCGGTACGAACCTGCTCGGCGACACGCGCCGACATAAACAAGCCAACCCCTAACACCCCGTTATAAAACGCAGCGTTAGGTAATTGCTTGAGCCAGTCACCGACATGTTCGGGGACTAGCTCAGGCACAACGAAATACCATAAGAACAATTGCACAAGTAGCGGTATGTTGCGAAAGAACTCAACATACGCGTTGCCCACAAGGCGACCAGTGCGGCTTGGCAAGGTGCGCATCACTCCAACCGCTACGCCCAACAACAACGCAATCATCCAGGCAAAGAACGCTGTGGTGAGCGTCCACTGCAGGCCGGAAAGCAGCATCTCGAGATAGGTGCCCTTGCCTTCAGGCGACACCTCAAACAAAATGCCCCAATTCCATTTGTAATTCATGCTGCAATCCTATCAATAGCTAGCAGGATCAGGATTGTTGGTTGGGTTGGCCAACGCTTTCTTCATTTTGTCGGTCATAGGCTGATTTAAGATCAAACCCTTAGGCGGTACGGCCTTATCAAACCACTTTGAATACAAAGCTGGCATCTCGGCTGACTTGTACAGCTTGCTTGCAGCAGCAGTCACCATCTTGTTAAAGGGTGCATCATCACGCGGCATCATGAAAGCATAGGGTTCAGGATTTGAGAGAGCGTCGCTCGAAATCGTGAAATCACTTGGCTTTTTAGAGCCCGCGACCAAACCTGCCAGCAAAATATCGTCCATCACGAACGCGGCAGCACGGCCTGTTTCAACCATCAAGAAGGCCTCTGGGTGATCTTTAGCTGCCAAGATTGTTAACCCAAGATTTTGCGCTGTATTGGCTTCTGAGATTTGCTTGAGATTGGTTGAACCCGCTGTCGACACGACCGTTTTGCCTTTCAAGCTTGCCAGATTGGTAATGCCTGAACTCTTTTTGAAAACAAAGCGTGTTGCAGTCAGGTAATAGGTTGGGCCAAAGGCCACTTGCTTTTGACGCTCGACGTTGTTGGTGGTTGAACCGCACTCAAGATCGATCGTGCCATTCGCAATCAAGGGGATGCGTGTCGCCGAAGTCACTGGTGCCAGCTTCACTTGCAAGTTAGGTAATTTAAGTTCGTTTTTGATTTCATTGACGACGTACATGCAAATATCAACCGCATAGCCAATCACTTTTTGCTGATCGTCGTAGTACGAGAAGGGCAACGAGGCATCACGATGACCAACAGTAATCGTATTCGTGTCTTTGATTTTTTTTAGCGTACCAGTCAGCTCTTGTGCAAAAGCCGTGCTACCAATCACGACTGTCGCGAGCGCAACCAAGCCATGTTTAAGGGTTTGACGAAACATATTAAGACTCCTGTAAATAATGTATAGATAGCACTACGATTAAGCCTTGCTCAGGCAAAACTTATAGACAGTACCTGTTGGGAGCTTGAACACTCAAGACCCGAACCCCTATTTTGCACTGCAACAGCGTATTTACGCTAGCGGGTTCGCCCTAATCGACGTTAATTTTTGCTTTTTTTACGACCTCGCCCCAGCGTGCCCGTTCTTGAGCAATGAAGGCGGTAAATTCTTGCGGCGTATCGCCCACCAACAACGCACCATCCTCGCGCATGCGTTTGGTACCTTCGGGTGATTTCAGTGCAAGCACAACCTCACTTTGCAAGCGCTTGATAATCACCTCGGGTGTGCCCGCGGGCGCCATTAGCCCGTACCATTGCGAGGTTTCGAAGCCTGGGTAACCACTTTCTGCAATGGTTGGCACCTCGGACAGCGAAGCCGCACGTGCCACTGAACCAACGGCCAAGGGCACCAACGCCCCCCCTTTAATCTGCGCCACTAACGACGGTAAGCCATTAAATGTTGCCTGAGTTTGTCCGCCGATCAAATCGGTCAACATCGGACCCGAGCCCTTATAAGGCACATGCACCAATTCGATGCCAGCCTCGGCTGCAAAGTATTCCATCGCCAGATGCCCAGCACTGCCATTACCAGCCGAGCCATAATTGATTGAGCCAGGCTTGGCTTTCGCAGCGGCAACCATGTCAGCCAGCGTTTTAAACCCCGAACGTTGGCTCACGGCAATCACGTTTGGCACCTTGGCGATCAAAGAAATTGCTACAAAATCCTTGACCGGATCGTACGGAAGCTTAGCGCCAAAAAGCGCAGGGTTCACGGCAAGCGTACCCACATGCCCGAGGATCAACGTATAGCCGTCAGGCGCAGCACGCTTGACTTCAGCCATCGCAATATTGCCAGCAGCACCCGGCTTGTTTTCAACATATACCGATTGACCTAACTGTGTGGTCAGGCTGCTTGCGACAGAACGCGCCACAATTTCAGACGTACCGCCCGGCGCAAACGGCACCACAAAACGAATCGCTTTTTCGGGGTATTGCGCCCACACACCTGAAACGCCACACAGCAACAGAGCACTAGCCAACACACGAATTTTCAAAACTGACATCCTAAACATTCAATCGAGGCTAGCAAAACGACTGCCAGATGGGCGCGAAAATACTATCAACAAAAATTCTTCACTCTTTCATTTTGCTCACAAAGGGCATGAGTTCAGCAGGCATGCTCTCGAGCGATTTTGTCCAGTCAGGGCCAGGCATAAAGGCAACTAACGGGGCATCGTTCTTGATGGTTTTCAAAAACTCTGGGTCTGCCAGCGTGTCTTGAATCGCTTTCTGCAACCGGTCTGCGATGTCTTGCGGTAAGGCCTTAGGGGCCGCAATGCCTCGCTCTGAGCTCACTCGCACATCAAAACCAAGTTCTTTAATCGAAGGCACATCTTTAATCACTGCAACACGGGTCGGGTTGACGACCAGCATGGCAGTCGCAATATCAGAGTCAGCATAGCCAGTCAAAAACTCGCCAATACTTGAAAACGCGTAGTCAACATGCCCGCCAATCACAGCACTTTTGAAATCACCCGCGCCCTTAAAGGCGATGTCTGTTCCCTTCACACCTGCAGCCTGCTCAATTTTGAGCAACGCCTGATGTCCACTGGTGCCACGCCCACTGGTCGCAAACGATAGCGATCCAGGATCGTTTTTTAGTGCAGCAAGTAGCTCTGGAAAGGTTCTATATTTTGATTTTTTGTGCATCACCAATACAGCGGGGTCATCGACCACACGTGCAATGAGTCTCAGATCACTCGTTTGATAAGCCGACTGCTTATACATTGGAATAAAAACAAACCCTGGTACGTTGATAAACCCAACCGTATAGCCATCAGGTTTTGACCGGGCGATATACGCTGACGAGATTTCGCCACCCGCACCAGGCTTATTGACCACCACAATACGCGCCTTGCCACCGAGTTTCTTTTCAAGAAACGGCACCAAGGCGCGCGCCATCAGATCGGTGCCACCACCCGGAGCGAAGCCAACGATCAACTCAATCGTTTGATCATCGGGCCAGGCCGCCGAACTGGCAACCGGAAACACTCCCATCAAAGCCAATAAGCCGATCATTGACCATTTTTTGAAAATATTTTTCATCTCTGTGATTTCCGGTCTTCGTTAAAAAGAACATTGCATCAATGCGAAACTGAATCACCATATCGTTACATCGTGCCTAACACCGATGCCCTCGCTTGCAACGCCTTAAAACGACGACAAACCCAGCGCCTTGCGAAACCGGTTTTTAATATGTACGCCATCACGCGACGGAAAGGCGCGTGGCACATCGTCGGCTTTAACGTAGACCTGCGCAAACGACACACCTGCGCGCGCCGCCACATTCTGCGCAATGGTTTTGACCTCGCTTGCCTCTCTAACTTTGAACGAATTAGAAATGCCACAGCCTTTGGCGACTGCAGTCAGGTCGGTGCCGAGGCTGCTGTGACTGTGCTGCATACCCGTTTCACCAAAATGCCCGTTATCGAGCACGACGATTGTGAGATTTTTAGGCTGCTGCGCGTTAATCGTTGCCAACCCCCCCATCCCCATCAGTTGCTCGCCGTCACCCGTAATCACCAGCACCGACTTACTGGGTTGCGCCAGGGCAAGGCCCAGACCAATCAGAGCCGCGCCACCCATGGCACCCCACATATAGAAGTTTAGATCTCGATCACCTGCAGCATAGATGTCATAGTTCGACGAGCCTAGGCCAGGGACAACTAAGGCCTCAGGACACAGACTGAGAAGTTCTTTAACAAATGCGCGGCGCTCGATCGTGCCAGAAAAAGCTGGAATATTGCTCATGATGTTTCCTATCTTAAAGAGTTAGCGTGTTGAAAGTGAAGGGGTCAGCCAGTGCTTAATCACGCACCCATTTTTTGCGACCAATCAAACTTTGCGATAACAAAATGGCAACACGGTCACCCGCTTCAAATACCGAATCTAGCGCCGCACTCACAACATCTTCAACTTCATCCGCCTTGCTCACGCGATAAACCGTGATCCCCATGAGCTCCATCACGCCTTGAGTCGCTCGACTCATAGGCCCTTGCCAGGGATTGAACTCGGCATACTCGCCGCGCATGGTGACGAGCGTCAAAAACGGAAACCGACAGCTATCAAGCAAAGACATCATATTGATACAGTTACCTACCCCACTACTTTGCATCAGCAACGCATGACGGTCGCCGCCCAACCAAGCGCCAGCCGCAATCGCAACACCTTCTTCTTCAGTGGTCAAAACAATGCCTCGCATATCTGGATCAGCGTGCACACGCCGAATCACATGGGCGTGGCCTGCATCGGGCACATAAGACACCTGTTTAATACCGCCTTTTTTCAAGACATTAAAAATGTCGTCTTGCCAGGCGTGTGTTTGGCTATCATTTGGCGCTGCTTGAGTGCTCATGTTTGGGGCTCCTTTGTTTATGTCACTTCATGTCATGATTTTGTTTGACAGCATACCTCAACGTCGAGGTTTAGCGGTGTGCGGCCGGCAAGGGCAAGGCTGTTTTATAACGTACTTGTTTCAACGCAAAACTTGAACGAATTTTTTCAATTCCTGGGATCGGTGTGAGCTGCTCAAGGATAAATTTCTCAAGTGCCCCGATATCGGCAACCGCGACACGGATCAAGTAATCGCTATCCCCGGTCATCAAATAGCACTCCATCACTTCGTCGTGCTCACAAATGCGTTGCTCGAAGTCAGCCAATGACGCCTTGTTTTGACTGGTTAAGCTAATGCTGATGAACACATTGAGCCCAAGTCCTAGCGCAGCTGCGCTGGCCAGTGCGACATAGCGATCAATCACGCCCGCACTTTCAAGTGCGCGCACGCGAGCTAAGCAGGGCGACGGGCTCAAATGAACCCGCTTAGCCAACTCAATATTTGAGAGTGCTCCATCGAGTTGTAACTCTTGTAGAATTTTTAGATCGATCGCGTCGAGCTTCATAATTGAATATTATCAGTTTGTTATTTTGATAAAAGATATTATTGCAGTATTTTATGCTTTAAACAGGGGATTTAGTATGTATTTAAAGCACCTCATGCTGCATAGTTATCTCTAGAATAACGAGATAACCGACCAATGACTCTTATAAAACCTAAAGCGCCTATGAACGCCTCGATCGACCCCCGTCTGAACGCCTTGCTCACCACAACTGACGCCGATACTCAAGAAACCAGTGAATGGCGTCAAGCCTTGTTGGCAGTCGTGGCGGCCCAAGGCCCAGAGCGCGCCCGTTTTTTATTGGATGAGCTAGTTCGCACCGCCCACACCGCAAAAATCGGCTGGCGACCCGAACTGAGCACTCCTTATGTCAATACGATTTCAGTGGATCAGCAGCCGGTGTTTCCGGGTGACTTGGCCGTTGAAGAGCGTCTGGCCTCAATCATGCGTTGGAATGCTCTGGCCATGGTGGTACGCGCCAACCAAGCCTATGGCGAGCTTGGCGGACATATCGCCAGTTATGCCAGCGCAGCCGACTTATTTGAAACAGGCTTTAACCATTTTTTTGAAGCACGGCAAGGCGCAGGCCCCGATCAGCATCGCGGCGACTTAGTATTTTTTCAACCCCACAGCGCCCCCGGCGCGTACGCGCGCGCGTTTCTTGAAGGTCGTTTAAGCGAGCAAGACTTACTGAACTATCGCCAAGAAATCCGCGCAGCCGAACACGGTGCAGTGGGGCTGTCGAGCTACCCACACCCGTGGCTGATGCCTGATTTCTGGCAGTTTCCGACGGGCTCAATGGGGATTGGGCCGATCAGTTCGATCTACCACGCGCGTTTTATGCGCTACCTCAGCCATCGCAACCTGCTTGACTGCTCAACACGTAAAGTGTGGGGCGTGTTTGGCGACGGCGAGATGGACGAGCCCGAATCCATGAGCGCCTTAACGCTAGCGGCTCGTGAAGGCCTGGATAATTTGGTCTGGGTCGTCAACTGCAATCTGCAACGTCTTGACGGCCCTGTGCGCGGTAATGGTCGCATTATCGACGAACTCGAAAAACTCTTTACTGGCGCCGGTTGGAATGTCATCAAACTCGTTTGGGGTAGTGATTGGGATGGTCTGTTCGCCCGCGACGTCACGGGCGCGTTGGCACGAGCCTTTGCCAATACCGTTGATGGCCAAATGCAAACCTTTGCCGCTAAAGATGGGCGCTTCAATCGCGACACGTTTTTTGGGCAAAACGAAGAACTCGCAAGGTTGGCGCAAGGGATGACAGATGACCAGATCGACCGTTTAAAACGTGGTGGACATGACTTAGTCAAGATTCATGCTGCGTATGCTTCGGCCGCCAAGCACGTCGGCCAGCCCACAGTCATTTTGGCGCACACCAAAAAAGGCTACGGGATGGGTAGTGCCGGTCAAGGCAAAATGACCACGCATAGTCAAAAGAAATTTGACGATACCGATCTGCTTGAGTTTCGCAATCGCTTTAACCTTCCGTTATCAGATCAAGAAGCGACCTCGCTGGCGTTTTATAAGCCCGCCCCAGACAGCGCCGAAATGCAATATTTGCAAAGTCGCCGCGCAGCTTTAGGCGGCTATTTGCCTAAGCGCGACACCGCCTGCGAAACCGTCTCTGTGCCTGCCATCGAACAATATAGCGGCTTCGCACTAAACGCCGAAGGTAAAGAGATGAGCACCACCATGGCCTTTGTGCGCATGTTGGGCAATCTTCTTAAAGATTCTGCCCTGGGGCCGCGCATCGTGCCCATCGTGGCCGACGAGGCCCGCACCTTTGGCATGGCCAACCTGTTTAAGCAAGTTGGCATTTATTCAAGCGTGGGTCAGCGCTACGCACCTGAAGACATCGGTTCAGTGTTGAGCTACCGCGAAGCGCTTGACGGACAAATCCTTGAAGAAGGCATTTCAGAAGCTGGCGCAATCGCCAGCTGGACAGCCGCCGCCACCAGCTACAGCGTGCATGGCTTAGCAATGCTGCCGTTCTACATTTACTACTCGATGTTTGGCTTTCAACGTGTCGGCGATCAGATCTGGGCAGCTGCCGATCAACGCCCGCGGGGCTTCTTGTTGGGCGCCACCTCTGGGCGCACCACCTTGGGCGGCGAAGGCTTGCAACACCAAGACGGCTCAAGCCACCTTCATGCCGCAACCATCCCCAACTGCAAAGCCTATGACCCAGCCTTTGCGGGTGAGATGGCTGTGATTGTGAATCAAGGCATTCAAGACATGATGATCGAACAACGCGATGTGTTTTATTACATCACGCTCATGAACGAAAACTACGCACAGCCGAGCCTGCCTGCAGCTGCGCATGAGCAAGTCATTCGTGGGTGCTATTTGTTTGACACGTATGTGGCCAAGGTAAACGACTTGGCCAGTTCCCACTCGAGCACCAAAGCCAAAAGTAAAGCTCAGGTGAAGGCTAGCGTCGCAGCCCTCACAACCACAACGCCAGAAAGCAACAGCTCAAAGCCAGCGGTCACACTGTTAGGCTCAGGTGCAATCCTCACCGAAGTCATCAAAGCGGCTCAACAACTCGCTGCACAAGGTATTACCGCCTACGTCTACAGCGTCACAAGCTGGAGCGAACTTGCACGCGACGGCCTGGCCTGCCAGGAAGCTCGCTTAGCCGGCTCGGCCACACCGGGAGTACCTTTCATATATTCGCAGCTAAGCACCAGCCATGGCCCGATCATCGCAGCCACAGACTATGTGCACGCCTTGCCAGAATCGGTGCGCGCTTACCTTCCCGCCGATCGCCGTTACTTAACACTCGGCACAGACGGCTTTGGTCGCAGCGATACCCGCGCTGCCTTGCGCGAATATTTTGGTGTGGATGCCGTCGCAATCGCGCGCGCAGCGATGCTCGCTTTAGAATAACGGGATGCCCAAAACGCCCTCCACCTCATCACAACGTACACTCAGCGCCGACCCGTCACAAGACAACGCTCGCAGCGACACCGTGATG
>JBAWWV010000074.1:0-14434 GCA_037146575.1 Alcaligenaceae bacterium
GAGCATGTCGGAACCTTTTTAAATTTAAGTCAATACAAAAATACCAAGCACCAGAGCGTTATTGAACGAGGGCATCCTTCGCCTCAATTACGGTTAGTGCTGTCATGGTACAGACCGAACGTGACGGCTTTATGACAGTCACAAACAAAAATGGCCCCGGCGGGGGTCATTAGGTATTTTTTTGCAAGTACTTGATTTATTTAACCTTTATGATTTTTCTATCAAATACTCATGTAACTTGAACGCCGCGCGCCTGTTACTCAGCTTGCTGTAACTGCCGTCGGGCTGCTGCAACCAGGCCAAGCGATTATCGCGCAGCGCGAAGGTAAAGGCCTCATCGATGACCCGCTTTTTTAAGGTTTTCTCTAACACCGGAAACGCAATCTCAACACGCCTAAAGAAGTTGCGATCCATCCAGTCGGCCGACGAAAGATAGACAGACTCGGCGCCCTGATTGTAAAAATAGAACACCCTTGAGTGCTCAAGAAAGCGCCCAATAATTGAACGAACCGTGATGTTTTCGGATAAGCCTGGTACCCCCGAACGCAAAGCGCAGACACCGCGAATAATTAAATCAATCTTGACACCCGCTTGGCTGGCTTTGTACAGCTCTTGAATCACAATGGGCTCGAGCAAAGAATTTAACTTCACTAAAATTCGCGCTTTTTTACCAGTGCGTGCAGCCCTAGCCTCGGCGCGGATCATCGACACCACCGTGTCATGCAAGGTAAAGGGCGACTGCAATAACTCTTTCAGTACACGCCGCGAACCCAGCCCCGTTAATTGCGAAAACACTTTATCCATGTCCTCACACAGGCGCGGCTCGGCTGTCAACAGCCCAAAATCTGTATACAAACTTGCTGTACGTGGGTGATAGTTGCCGGTGCCTAAGTGCCCATAGCGCCTGATTCGACCCTTTTCACGGCGCAGCACCAACGCCATTTTGGCGTGGGTTTTATGACCCACAACCCCGTAGGCCACATGCGCACCCACCTCTTCGAGACGCGCCGCCCAATTGATATTGGTCTGCTCATCAAAACGCGCCATCAGCTCGACCACGACGGTGACTTCTTTACCTGCCTTGGCCGCAGAGAGTAACAAGCGCATTAACTCTGAGTCTTCACCTGTTCGATAAATCGTCTGTTTAATTGCAACAACATCTGGATCAACGGCTGCTGCCGTTAAAAAGTCAATGACTGGCTGAAAGGATTGATAAGGGTGATGTAGCAGCTGATCTTCTTTCGCGATCGCTTCAAAAATAGCAGACGGCCGATTGGGCAAGCTATCAAACGGTGCAGGAATCGGGCCGTGAAACTCTGGAAACAGCAGATCTGGTCTTTTGACCAGATTACAAATTTGCATCAAGCGCGAAACGTTGGCCGGACCATTGACCCGATAGGTATCCACCTCGGCCAACGAAAATTCTTTTTGCAAAAACTTAGCGATTTCAACCGGGGTCAGCACGTCAATTTCAAGCCGCACGGCCGAACCGAAATTGCGCTGTGACAGCTCGCCTTGCAGCGCCTGGCGCAGGTTGGTGACTTCTTCTTCATCCACAAACAAGTCGCTATTGCGCGTCACCCGCCATTGATAGCAGCCCTGCATGGTCATACCCGGAAACAATTCACCTACAAACGCGCGCAGCAAGCTCGTCAACAAAATAAAGCTGTGAGGCTGACCCGAGACCTTAGGTGGCATTTGTATCAGGCGCGGCAGTGCCCGTGGAGCCTGCACAATGGCAATCGTGGCCTTGCGACCAAAGGCGTCCGGCCCAGACAAAGGCACAATAAAATTCAAACTTTTGTTATATACCCGCGGAAACGGATGAGCAGGATCAAGGCCAATCGGCGTGAGCAAGGGCATCACATCGCGGTGAAACACCTCTTTGGCCCAAGCAGTTTGCGCCTCGTTCCATTCACTCGCATGATGCAGATATACGCCCTCGGTACGCAAACGCGGATAGATATCATCGTTCAGTAGCGCATATTGCCGATCAACCATGTTGTGCACTTCAAGCTGCACCCTCTCATACGCTTGTTCAGTGGTCATGCCATCAGGCCCCATCAACGTGGGGTGCTGCGCCAATTGCTCTTTTAGGCTTGACACACGAATCTCAAAAAACTCGTCTAGATTCGAGCTCACGATACAGACATAGCGCAAGCGCTCGAGCAAGGGAGTGTCAGGGTGTTCGGCCATGGCTAAGACCCGCTCATTGAACTGAAGCAGGGACAACTCTCGGTTCAGAAAAAGCGGTTCGGCTTTTTTACGCGCGGGCATAGGGTGAGGCCTTAGTTTTGAGCTACCTAGGGTTGTACATCAACAAGGTTACAGTTTTGTAACAATCAGGGTAGCCTAGCGCATTTTTTTGAATATTGGATACCCTTTTATAATACGTGTAATTAGGTTTTGGGTTGACGTTGATGGAACACCTCTTGGCAGCAGTGGATCTGGGATCGAACAGCTTTAGGCTATCGATCGGACGGGTAGCCGAGCAAAATGGTGCCAAACACATCTATCAAATCGATCGTCTCAAAGAGACCGTGCGCTTAGCCGCCGGGTTAAATTCAGCCAAAATACTTGACGATGAGTCGGTTGAACGCGCCATCGAGGTACTAAAACGCTTTGGCGAACGTTTACGCAGCTTTCATCCCGACCGTGTACGGGCCGTTGCCACCAATACCTTTCGCGTGGCCCGCAATGTGGCCGATTTTTTGCCCCGCGCCGAGGCCGCGCTTGGTTTTCCGATTGAAGTCATCGCTGGGCGCGAAGAAGCCCGCTTGATCTATTCAGGCGTCAGCCACACCTTACCAATCTCGAGCGATCGCCGTTTGGTTGTTGACATCGGTGGTGGCTCAACCGAAGTCATCATCGGTCGCGGCGACGAGCCGCTGCTCACCTCTTCGCTTTATATGGGCTGTGTTAGTTACAGCCGCAAGTTTTTCCCCGAGGGCGTCATCGACAATTACTCGATGAAACAGGCCGAACTCGCCGCCCGACGCGAAATTGAAGTGATTACCAAGCCCTATCGCAAAATGGGCTGGGATGCCGCCTTTGGCTCGTCAGGCACGGCTAAAGCGCTTTACGCAATCTTGACCGAAGGTCGCCTGTCACCCGATGGCATTACGCGGGATGGTCTCGAGAAACTAAAAGCCAAACTCGTACGTGCGGGACGTGTGATTCCAAACGACCTGCCTGGCATCAAACTTGAGCGTGCCGACGTTTTAACCGGCGGCTTAGCGATCATGAGCGCCTTCTTTGACGAGATGCGTGTCGACGTCATGAAAACCGGTGATGGCGCCTTGCGCCTAGGCGTCTTGGTTGACCTGGCCGGTCGCGAAGAAGCCCATGACCGTCGTGACGTTTCTGTTCTTGCCTTCACCAAACGTTATCACGTCGATACCCGTCAATCTGCACGAGTCAAGCGCTGCGCCTTAAGCCTGTTTGATGCCGTGCTACCAGACCGTACCGAGCAAGATGAGATGCGCCATACTCTGAGTTGGGCTGCAGATCTGCACGAGGTCGGGTTATCGATTGCTCAAGCGGGTTATCACAAGCATAGTGCCTACATCTTGAACAACGCTGATATGCCGGGCTTTTCAAGGGTCGATCAGGCACAACTCGGGTTGCTGGCACTGGCGCATACCGGCAAACTCAGTAAGGCTCAAAACCTTGTTAAAAATCGAGAGCAATGGCTAACCATACTCTGCTTGCGCTTAGGTGTGCTGCTTTGCCGTCGTCGTGAAGAGGTCTCGCCTCTGCCGCTTTCAGTCAGCGTCAAAGGGCTTTCAATCATATGCAAGGTCGATAAAAAATGGCTCGGCTCGCACCCACTTACTGACTTTTCGTTACACGGCGAAGAAACCGAATGGGGCAAGGTCGGCTTTAATTTTGAGTTGATCCAGGTTTAGCACCATTAAAGCCAAAGTGCTTACGGTAGCGTTGCCCCATATTGCTGACCGACAGTAACAGCGGAAAATCCGCGGTATTAAAGTCAGGATCCCAGGCAGGCTCGCCACACACGCGCGCCCCTAACTTTAAATAACCCTTCAGTAACGCTGGCACCGAAGCGGGTAGTTGGCTATCAAGTTGCTCAACAGGATAACGGTGCAAGGGGTTCACTTTTATAGCCTCGGCAAACAACGAACGCTCTTTGACCTGACGCCACACCTCTGCAGCAGTCACACCATCATCGCGCAAACTGACGCTCGCGCAACCAAAGACATGTTCGTAGTTGCCTTGCTTTAAGATTTCGGCCAAACCCGACCACAGCATCATCAAGACACCACCCTGCCGATGCTCTTGATGAATACAGGCTCGTCCAAACTCGACCAACGAATCACGCAACTGTCCTAAGCCGCTTAGATCAAACTCAGATTCAGAGTAATAGCCACCAGCACGCCTGGCTTGTTGTGGGGTCAACACCCGATAGGTGCCGACCACTTGATCTGTAGAGAGTTCACGTACTAGCAGATGCGCACACCAAGGATCAAAGTCATCCCGATCAATCCCATCGCGATTATTACCAAGAGCGGCACCGTACTCTGTACTAAAGACGTCGTGACGCAGTCGCTGGGCGAGTTCAATTTCGTCGGGTGACTGAGCCAGGCCAACGACTAAGCCGGCCGAGTGATTCGAAGCCGTTGGAAGCGTAAACAGACTAGAGGCACTACGTACAAGCTCAAGCATGCGGTTGGTCTCCTGAGGTAGCCCTCACTATGACCAACCGACATTGCATGAAAGTGACAAAATCATGAAGTTTTTTTGACTTCAGGCAAGTCGCTAGCTCGTTAAGTCAACCGCCGCTAATAAATCAACGCACTGTGTCGCCAAAGCCTCGTCATCGGCTTCGACCATCAAGCGCAGTTTGGGCTCGGTACCTGACGCACGAATCAGCACGCGACCGCGTTCACCAAGTAAGGCTTCGGCTTGTTGTTTAGCAGCCTGTAAACCGGCATGGGTTGCCCAATCCGTACCAGGCTTCAGTGCGACGTTGATCATTTTCTGTGGATACATGCTCAGTGCAGACACCCATTGAGACAAGGTTTCGCCACTGCGCTGCAAGGCTGCCAAGACTTGCAGCGCAGCAATAATACCGTCGCCGGTTGTGTGCGAATCTAGGCACAGCAAATGGCCCGAGCTTTCGCCACCATAGAGCCAGCCGCGATTACGCAATTGCTCAAGCACATAACGATCACCAACTTGCGCACGTTCAAACGGGATACCCATTTTTTTAAGCTGGTGTTCAAAGCCAAAATTTGTCATGAGGGTACCCACCACACCGGCGACCGGGCCACGTGACAGACGCTCGCGAAGAACCGCGTACAACAGTTCGTCGCCGTTATAGACACGCCCAGTGGCATCTACCATTTGCACACGATCGGCGTCACCGTCTAAAGCAATACCAAGATCTGCACCGCGGGCGCGCACTTCGACGGCTAAGCTTTCAGGGTGTAAGGCACCAACGTCTTTATTAATGTTGAAACCATCGGGTGATACACCAATGGCTGTGACTTCGGCGCCCAGCTCTCGAAACACGTGTGGCGCAATGTGATAGGCAGCGCCATTGGCTGCATCAACTACCAGTTTCAAACCGCCTAAATCCAAATCCGATGGATAAGTGCTTTTACAAAACTCAATATAACGGCCAGGTGCATCGTCGATGCGGCGCGCGCGCCCAAGCTTTTCAGAGCTAACGCAGATCATAGGCTCGTCTAGAGCCGCTTCAATTGCAGCTTCGGTTTCGTCAGGCAACTTCATGCCTTTAGACGAAAAAAACTTGATGCCATTGTCGTAGTAAGGATTGTGTGAGGCGCTGATCACAATACCGGCCACCAAGCGCCATGTGCGGGTCAGATACGCCACCGCTGGGGTCGGCAGAGGGCCCGCCAGCAACACTTCGATACCAGCCGAAGCAAAGCCCGCTTCGAGCGCCGACTCAAGCATATAACCACTAATACGTGTGTCTTTGCCAATTAATACGGTCGGGCGGCCGCGCCGCGCCGAATGTTCTTTAGCAAGAACTTTACCGGCTGCATAACCGAGCCTGAGCGCGAATTCGGCATTGATGACTTCGCCGCCCACTTTGCCGCGAACGCCATCGGTACCGAAATATTTTCTTTGATTCATCTTTTTTCCATGAAAACTCGCCGTTCAGAACAAGAAGAACATCAACTGACTCCCTCTGGCCGCTGCACCGACTGCCAAACTTTTAAAGCGTCTTGAGTGGCATCCACATCATGTACGCGTACTACGGCAGCACCTCTGGCCACGCCCGCAAGCGCCGCCGCAAGGCTACCACTCAAGCGCTGATCAACCGACTTACAGGTCACACTGCCGATCATAGACTTCCGCGAGGCCCCCAACACCACTGGATAGCCACTTTGCACAAGCTCTGCCAAGCCTTGCAGTAATTGATAATTGTGTTTAAGTGTTTTACCAAACCCCAGACCTGGATCCAGGCTAATACGGGCTCGTTTCACACCCAGTCGTTCAAGCAACTGCGCCTGCGTCACAAGCGCAGCTTTCACCTCGAGTACGACATTCTGATATTGAGGATGACTTTGCATCGTACGCGGCTCGCCCTGCATGTGCATCAGGCAAACCCCGCAGCTTGGGTGCGCAGCAACGATGCGCTGAGCTTCAGGTTGGCGCATGCCCGTAACATCATTAATGATGTCGGCACCGGCCTCAAGCACGGCCTGCATAACCTCGGGCTTGCAGGTATCGACTGAGATTGCGACACCGCTATCACGCAACGCAGCCAGCACGGGCAAAACGCGCGCAAGCTCTTCTTGAATCGAAACAGGCAACGCCCCTGGTCGGGTGGATTCACCACCAATATCGATAATATCAGCGCCTTCAGCCACTAATTTTTTTGCATGCGCAATCGCTACCTCGGTGTGCGCGTGTTGCCCACCGTCTGAAAATGAATCAGGCGTAACGTTGACGATACCCATTAAAAGCGGGCGCCTGAGTGAAAGCTCAAACCGCCCGCATAACCAGCTACCTGACATCAGGGTGACCCCTGTCGCCGTCTTAAACCACTGCTGCAGGATCGTTAGTGGGTGCTGCGCCCGTAGGAGGTGTATCAGACGAATCAGCAGGAGCCTGTGGCACTTTTGGTGGGCGCGGTGGGCGACCTTCAATAATGTCACTGATCTGGTCTGCATCGATGGTTTCCCATTCGAGCAAGGCCTTGGTCATGATCTCGACTTTTTCGCGACTATTTTCAAGGATCGTACGAGCACGTGCGTACTGCTCGTCGATAATCTTGCGGATCTCTTTATCAACCGTTTGCATCGTCGCTTCAGACATATGCGTGGTTTTTGTCACGCTGCGGCCTAAAAATACTTCACCTTCGTTTTCAGCATAAACCACTGGGCCCAATGAATCGGTCATGCCATAACGCGTGACCATATCCCGGGCAATCGCCGTGGCACGTTCAAAATCATTTGACGCACCAGTGGTCATTTGATTCATGAAAAGCTCTTCAGCGATACGGCCACCAAACAGCACCGCAATCGTGCACAGCAAACGCTCTTTGTCCATGCTGTAACGGTCGCCTTCAGGCAACTGCATCGTGACGCCTAAGGCACGACCTCGCGGGATGATCGTGACCTTATGCACAGGATCGGTTTTAGGCAGCATGCGCGCCACGATCGCATGACCCGATTCGTGATACGCGGTGTTACGGCGCTCTTCTTCGGGCATGACGATTGAGCGACGCTCAGCACCCATAATGATTTTGTCTTTGGCTTTTTCAAAGTCAGACATGTCCACCGTACGGCCGTTGCGACGCGCAGCGAACAAGGCTGATTCGTTGACCAAGTTGGCCAGATCTGCACCCGAAAAACCAGGGCAACCACGCGCCAAGGTATGCGCATCAACGTTTTGTGCCAAAGGCACTTTACGCATGTGAACTTTAAGGATTTGTTCGCGGCCGCGTATGTCTGGCAACGGCACTACGACCTGACGATCAAAACGACCGGGACGCAATAACGCAGGATCAAGCACATCGGGCCGGTTGGTTGCAGCGATCACAATCACACCGACTCCTGACTCAAAGCCATCCATTTCAACCAGCATCTGGTTGAGGGTTTGCTCGCGTTCGTCGTTGCCACCACCCAAGCCGGCGCCACGCTGGCGACCTACCGCATCGATCTCGTCAATAAAGATGATGCAAGGCGAGTGCTTTTTAGCGTTTTCAAACATGTCGCGCACGCGTGCAGCGCCCACGCCCACAAACATCTCGACAAAGTCAGAACCCGAGATACTAAAAAACGGAACTTTTGCTTCGCCAGCAATGGCTTTGGCCAGCAATGTTTTACCGGTACCGGGCGAGCCTACCATCAGCACACCACGTGGAATGCGACCGCCGAGCTTTTGAAATTTTGAGGGATCGCGTAAGAAATCAACAATTTCTTGAACGTCATCTTTTGCTTCGTCGCAACCGGCAACGTCAGCAAACGTGATCGCGTTGGTGCCTTCATCTAGCAGGCGCGCACGCGATTTTCCAAAACTGAACGCCCCGCCTTTACCGCCGCCCTGCATCTGGCGCATAAAGAAAACCCAGACGCCAATCAAGAGCAACATCGGAAACCAAGACACGAAGATGCTCATGAGCAATGAGGGTTCTTCGCGTGGCTTACCAGATACAGATACCCCTGCTTTGAGCAAATCAGACACCATCCAGAGATCGCCAGGCGAAGTCAGTGTGTAGGGGCGACCCGAATCAGGCGTAACATGTATGACATCATTTTGGACGTCGACGCGACGGACTTTACCTGACTTGGCATCATCCATGAATTGGGTGTAGCTCACGGTATCTTGCACAGGTGCGCGGGTGTCGAACTGTTTAAAAACAGTAAACAACACCAAACCAATCACCATCCAAACCGCGACTTTCGAAAAAGAATTGTTCAAGGCCCATCTCCAGCTTGTCATTCTGACGCGCCACGCACCTTTGGCCTAAAGGACGCGTTGCAACGAGGCAAAATAGCATTCTACCCGTTAAAAAAGCCCATTCGCAGTAATCCCTTACTGTACGACGGGACCGAAATTACAAAGCTCTAGCCCTTTCGACCCTTGGCAATCAAAAAAGTTTCAGAAGAACGATCTCTGGACGCTTTAGGTTTGCGCTCGACCACCCTTTTGAAGTGTCGCTTGAAGCCTTCAACGGTTTGCGAAAAGCCACTGCCGTGAAACGCCTTCACAATCAGTGCACCGTCTGTTTTGAGGTGCATCAGCGAAAATTCAAGAGCCAAGTCGATCACTTCTTGAATTCTGGCCGCATCAGCCAGTCCAACCCCAGATAAATTAGGTGCCATATCAGACATCACTAAATCTACCTTTACTCCTTCGAGGGTTTGATTGATCTGTTCGAGAACAGAATCCTCACAAAAATCGCCCAAAATGAACTCGACGCCAGCGATCGGCTCCATCGGTAAAAGATCGAGCGCAACGATGCGGCCATCTAGTACACCACCCTTACCCACCAGCCGTTCGCGCGCCACCTGAGACCAGCTGCCTGGGGTCGAGCCTAGATCAACAATGATATCGCCGCGACGCATCAGCTTTTCAGCATCTAGAATCTCGGTCAATTTAAAGGCCGCACGGGCCCGATAGCCCTTTTGAGTCGCCAATTTTACGAAAGGGTCGTTAATGTGCTGCATGACCCATTCTTTAGAAAATTTGTTCTTCGCCATTCCCGTACAATCTACCTTATGACTATTATGGAACTTACCCCCCGCGAGCGTAGTTCGCTTCGCGCTGCTGCTCACCCCCTGCGCCCAGTTGTAATGATTGGCGACAACGGGCTGACCGAGGCAGTCTTGAAAGAAATCGACCTAAACCTGTCTGCTCACGAGCTGATTAAGGTTAGGGCCAGTGCTGACCGCGACGAGCGCGATGCCATGCTTGCAACGATTTGCGACACCCTCTCGTGCGCCGCGGTGCACCATTTGGGCAAAATGTTGATCCTGTATCGCTTTGGCTCAAAGGGCACCTACCTGAAACCGCCGGCTGAACCTGCAACACCAGCCAAACGTAAGCCTAACGAACCACATACGCCTAAGAAATTAGCCGCTGCCGGCAAAAAGGTTCAAAAGCCCAGTCGGCGCAATCGCCCAGAACGCGAACAAACCGACGTGGCAACTGATCGCCCTACAGTTTACTCGGGTGATCGCCCTGCACGGCCCAGCAAACGCGCCGCAAGCGCCAAGGATACCGCACATGGGATTCCGCGTCGCAGCGGCAGCGCATTATCGCTGCGCGCCGGCGCACGCCGTGGTGCACTTGGTACCACCACACGTAAACGCGCACCGGTTAAACGCTAGAAAAACCGATTCGCGTATTCACACTCGTGCCACCCATGGCACCGCTACCATCACAAAAACTTCTATTAACAGCACCTTTCACGGTGCTGTTTTTTTGTTAGAGGTATTTGATGCTGATGATTTCGTATTCGCGCGAGCCAGCTGGGGCTTTCACTTCGACGACATCGCCTTCATATTTACCAATCAAAGCACGCGCGACAGGGCTTGACACTGAAATTAAGTTCGCACGAATATCGGCCTCAACGTCACCAACGATTTGGTAAGTGACCTTGGCACCCGAATCAAGATCTTCGATCTCAACGGTCGCGCCAAACACGATACGGCCATCGGCATCAATGGTGCTCGGTTCAATGAGCTGGGCATTAGACAGCGTGCCATCGAGTTCGGCGATACGCCCTTCAATAAAGCCTTGACGCTCGCGTGCGGCATCGTACTCGGCGTTTTCAGACAAATCGCCGTGCGAACGCGCTTCAGCAATGGCACTAATGACCGCAGGACGATCGACATGCTTGAGCCGCTGCAGTTCAGTTTGCAAGCGCTCGGCCCCGCGCACGGTAAGAGGAATAGTTGCCATGGTGTTTTTCCAAAAAGCAAAACCCCGGCTCGGGTCAGAACCGGGGTAATCAACAATACCGCTATTGTGGGCAAACTTTACGGTAAATGCAAGCTTGGCGACATACGGATTACCCCAATCTTCTGCTCGAGATTTGGCCAGGGCGGTTGAGCGGGGGCAAAACGGCTCCGCATATAAGTCAAGAGCTCGCTCAATTGCTGGTCATCAAATTGTTTTGCAAAGCCTTGCATAAACCCGATTTGGTCGCTGGCAGGTTTGCGAATCCCTTCCAGAATCACGCGGATGACGTTATCAGGTTGTGCGCTGTGCATGCCGGTACTAAGAGCCAGCGGAATATTGACGCCGATCAAACGCGGGCCCTCACCGTCGTGGTGACACGAGGCACAAGCGGCTTGAAACATGCGTTGTGCTGGGCCAAGTAGCAGAGGCTCACGAGCTGCAGCCTGCGTGACGTAAGTCTGTGCAGTCTGACCTGTCACCGGCGCTTGAAACGATGCCAAATAATGCGCCATTGCAGCAATATCAGTATCTGGCACTTGCGCCAACTGCCTGACGACCGGAGCCATTGGCCCCGAGGCGCTGCCATGCTCGGCGCTATGACCGTTGCGCAAATAGTCGTAGAAAGCTGTTTCAGTCCAGGGCACGGGGCTGCGCGAACGCGCATTCAGTGCCGGGGCTTGCCAGCCATCAATCGTCGCGCCGCTTAAGTAAGCAAGCCCTGAGCGTTCACCCCCCAGAGCATCACGCGAAGTGTGACAGGCAGAACAGTGCCCCAACCCGTTTACAAGATACTCACCACGCAGCCAGGCTGGTGAACGCTCGGTTTCAGTTTGTACCGGCCGAGCAACGGGCCCAGGCGTTAAGTACAAGGCATTCCAAAAGGCCATTAACGGACGCAAACTAAAAGGAAACGCAAGCTTAGTTGCAGGCGTTGCCTGACGCACCGGTTCTTGCGACATCAGCCACCCGTAAAGCGCGGTCAGATCTTCGTCATTGATCCGCGTAAACGAGGTGTACGGAAACGCTGGATACAAGTGATGCCCATCGCGCGAGATGCCCTCACGCATGGCACGGTTAAAGGCTTGCGTAGACCACAGACCAATGCCCGTTTGAGTGTCAGGAGTTAGGTTGGTGCTATAGACCGTGCCGAAGGGGGTCTGAATCCCTAGGCCACCAGCATTTGGTTTGCCTTGTGCGCTGGTATGACAGGTTACACAGTTACCTAGCGCTGCCAATTCGCGACCACGCTCAAGCGTCGCGGCTGAATAGGTAGCGAGAGGTTGCGCGAGAGGCGCAAGCGTTGTGCGCTGGCCCAATAGTGACCAGGTCGCACCCAACAACGTAGTGCCTAACGCTGCGGTTAAAGCCGCCGCACGCAGCCACCAGGTACGCGGCCGCGGCCAACGTGCGTCGGCATGATCTGCCTGTTGACGCGCGGAGCCCGTTAGCTGCGAGTCACTTGTTTGCGAGGCCACTTGAAGTTGGTCTGTTGCTTGCGCCGCCAATTGGGGATTACCAGAGGCGTGCGTGGTAGAGTCACCCCGATACATCAAAGGATTCAAAGCCGCGCGCACAACCTCAGGCGTAAAAGGCGGCTGCCTGAAACGCACGCCCGTGGCATCGAAAATCGCATTGGCAATCGCGGCGGTACCAGGCACCGAGGCTGACTCACCGGCCCCGAGCGCGGGCTCGTTGTGCCGAGGCATCTGCATCACTTCAATGACAGGCACTTGCCTAAAACTCAAAATTGGATACGACCCCCATTCGCGGGTCGCAACGGTATTGCGCTCATGTTCGATCGGTACCTGCTCAAGCATCGCACGACTAGTGGTTTGCAACACATTGCCGTGTATTTGATGCTCAACACCAGCGGGATTGATGGTTAAGCCAGCATCGTGACCCACCACCACTCGTTTGACATGAACTTCACCAGTGCGCTTGTTGACCTCAACATCGGCGATCCAGGCGGCCCAGGCGGCACCAAACCCTGGCCACTTGCTGTGGACGTAGCGCGCCCACGCAATGCCCTGGCCGTGCAAAATATCGCCCTCTGCGCCCTGCTGCTGCGGTTGCTCATGCATTTTCCAACCAGCTTTGGCCGCGGTCGCTTGCAATAATTCGCGCGCACGTGGGTCATCGAGGTAGCGCAATCTAAAGGTCAAAGGGTCGACGCCAGCAGCTGTCGCCAACTCATCGATATAGGATTCGTGGGCAAACGAGTTGGGCATCGCCGACACGCCGCGCAACCACGAAGCACGCAAGATTGGCGGCATGTCATTGACCGTCACGCGTAAATTTTGCAACGTATAAGGTGGTCGCGCGGTGCGATCCCCCATTTCATACGCCTGCGCGTTGGGTTCAAGCGTACGCGTGAGTAACAGCGCGAGCGTGGGCGCGCCGTTTGACGGGTAAGAGGTTGAAAAATCGTAGGCCGCAATCGAGCCGTCTGCGTGTAAGCCACCGCGCACCTCCATCCATTGCGCAGCACCCTTGGGCTCCCAAAGATTTTCTTGCTCGCGCGTGAGTTGCACACGCACCGGTGCACCGACTGCGCGCGCCAGCAACACCGCGTCGGCCGCCACATCGTCGGCACCGTTGCGCCCATAGCACCCCGAGGCCTCCATGCGTACGATTTCAATCGCCGTATCTTGCAGCGCGGTCAGGCGAGCCAAGTCTGCACGCAACACATGAGGATTTTGCGTGCCAGCCCAAACGGTTAACGCAAACGGGTCGGTAGGATCGGTTTTAAATTCTGCCACGGCACACGAGGGGCCGATCGACGCGTGCATCTGATAGGGCCAGATGTAAGTGCGTGGCATCGACTGGGCAGCCTGAGCAAGCGCCTGATCCACATCGCCTTCATCAACGAGTTGACGCGGTGTCGCTGGGTTGTTGCGCAACGCTTGTTCGACGTTTGACAGGTCAGGCAAACCGGCCCAAGGCTTCCAGTGAACGCGCAGTGTGTTAGCTGCAAGTTCAGCGAACTCTTCACGCTCAGCCACCACACCCACAAAATCCCGAATCACCACGACAGCACGAATGCCTGGAATATGTGCAATCGACGACTCGTCGACTGAGTCGAGCAAGTTGCCAATAAAATCGCCGTGATCGGCACCCGCATAAGGTGGCCGGATCACTCGACCGTGCAACATGCCTGGCAGTCGCATGTCGTGCACAAACACAAGCTCGCCGGTCGCCTTGCCCGGGATATCGACACGCGGTGCTGACTGCCCGACTGTGTGGTAAGTGGCCGGGTCTTTCACCAGCGTGGCAAGTTCAAGTTTGAGGTGAATGCGCTGGCCCGCGAGTAACGCCGCGTAGCTGATTGAGGCGGCGGGCGCCGTCGCGCTTCCGTTGAAGTCTGAGGTCGCATTGGTATTTGCGTTTGCGCTTGCGTTTGCGCTTGCGTTTGTGTTGACTCTTGCATCTGCATTTGCGCCAGCAGCAACGGAGACGACACCGTTGCTCACCTCTAGCTGCGTCACGGGCAGCGCCAATTTAGTCGCCGCTAGTTCAAGCAAATATT
>JBAWWV010000075.1:0-14432 GCA_037146575.1 Alcaligenaceae bacterium
CCTCTGAAGGGGTCGTTGGGCGCAGTTATCTGTTTTGTGTAACGCCACTTGCGCTTAAGGCGCAAGTGGCCCTCATTGAAGATATGGCAAGCCTGCTCGTGGGTCAGCCTTTGGTGCCGTTTGAAATCGAACGCCTGCTGACGCAGCGCTTCACGCTACTCGGGGCGGTTGGCTTAGTCGGCATGGCCATATCAGGTATCGATATGGCGGTTTGGGATGCGCTGGCGATACAAGCTAAGCAGCCATTGGCCTGTCTGTTAGGTGGGCAACTCAAACCTATTACCGCGTACAACAGTTGCGGCTTAGGCCTGACCGGGCAACGCGCTGAGGTGGCTGCCCTAGCGCGCGAGTCAAATGAACTGCTGACTGGCGGTTTTACTGGCATGAAGTTACGACTGGGTTACGCTGACTTGAACGACGATGTTGCGGCCGTTAAAGCGGTGCAAAGTGCATTGCCTGCGGGAGTTCGGCTGATGACCGATTACAACCAAGGCTTAGACCCCTCTGAGGCGATTCGTCGAGGCCATGCACTTGATGACTTAGGTTTAACCTGGATCGAAGAACCCGTGCGGGCAGACGATCATGCTGGTTGCGCACGCGTGGCGGCTGCTTTGAAAACACCAGTCCAGATTGGTGAAAATTACTGGGGCTCGCGGGATATGTCGCGTGCAATTGCCGCGCAGGCAAGCGATTATGTCATGCCCGACCTAGAGCGCATTGGTGGTGTGTCGGGGTGGCTGCGTGCTGCTGCAATCGCTGATGCAGCAGCCTTACCCATGTCGACCCATTTGTTCCCAGAGGTGAGTGCACACCTGATGTGTGTGACGCCCACTGCGCACTGGCTTGAATATGTCGACTGGGCAAATTCAATCTTAAAGACTCCGCTTGAGATTGTGGCGGGTCAAGCAGTACTGCGCAACGAACCCGGTTCAGGGATCGAATGGGACGAAGCTCAAGTTAAAAGGCACGCGTATTGACCTGATCGACTTTGATCCCGCTGACTTTGATGACGTTACCTTAATGCTTGCGATCAAGATTGATAATTGCGGTGTCATGGCCTAGTGCTGTAGCTATCACCAGCCAAGACGCTTATTTGTCTTGACTGGTGACACCGGCATTCGCGTTTGGCCGGTTTAAGCCGAGCGAGCTTTTTCAGGGAACGGTAAGGGCTTGCCGACAGGCACGGGCTCTTCGCCTAAGCTGAGCAACATGGCGATGGTGACATAGGTGCCGGTCACGGCAATCACGTCTACGATTTGCTGTTCGCCTAAGACTGCTTTCGCGCTGTTAAACAGCTCGTCGCTGATTTCATGATTTTTTGTCATGGTGGTGCAGACGTCGTAGACTGCGGCTTCGTCGGGCTGCATATTGCGCGGACGAATCCCTGCTTTGATATCGTCAGCCACGTGTGCTGGCAAACCTTCGCGCAAGGCGATCGGGTAATGGGCATGCCATTCAACTTGCGAGGTCCAGATGCGGGCTTGAATCAAAATCGCCAACTCACTTAAACGCATTGGGATTGAAGAGTTCCAGCGCAGGTAGTCGAGCATTTTTTTCATACGATCTGCAAACACTGGGCTGCGCAGCATAACGTTGTAGGGGCCGGCCAGCCCAACGCTCGAAATCTTTAAGATGTCGCCTGCCAAGTCGCGCGCTTCGGGCGCAACAGTGTCAAGGGTGAGCTGGGTAAAACGTTTTGAAGTAAAGGTTGCCATATGGTCTCCGTGTAGGTGAGGCAATCATAGGCGAAAAATTATTCGAACGTTTGCTTATTGAATGCTGGTTTTGGTGCGCTGCAAAAGAGTTTTGTATTGCGCCATGTCTTTGCCCCACAGTACACGCATAGCCTCAGGCGTTGAGGTCTTGACTTCCATTCCTTGGGCGGCCAACGTTTCGACAATTTTTGGCGCTTGCGCAGCTTTGACGACGGCTGCATTGAGTCGCTCGATGATTGCTGTTGGTGTGCCGCCCGGTGCGATCACGCCTTGCCAAGTGTAGGCTTCAAAACCTGCCAAGCCAGCCTGTGCCACAGTAGGTGTCGTGGGTGTGGCTTGTGTGGGTTGGCTGCCAGTGGTAGCCAGCAATAGCAACCGGCCTTCTTTGACGTGATCCATGTTACCAACCAACGAGGTAAACATCATGTCGACCCGACCCGCCAGTAAATCGATTAGGGCAGGGCTGGCTCCCTTGTAGGCGACGTGCACGATATCAATATCGGCAGCAACCCGAAACGCTTCGCCCGCAAGATGTTGTGCGGTGCCGTTGCTTGACGAAGCAAAGTTAATTTTGCCTGGGTGCTGCTTGGCGTAAGCGATCAGTTTTTCAGTCGTATCGAGTTTGGTTTGTGGAGCAACGAGCAAACCTAAGGGTTGAATCGTTGTCAAACCAATTGGTTCAAAATCTTTAACAGGATCGTACGTTGGGGTGTCGTGCAGCAACGGGGTGATCACAAACGCGTTCGTACCAAACAGCAGGGTATAACCGTCGGGTGCAGCTTTGCGCAAGGCCTCAGTCGCCAAGAGCGTACCGCCGCCCGCTCGATTTTCAACGACGACTGCGTGACCGAGTTGAAGCGAAAGCTCTTGAGCGAGCAGGCGCCCAACAATGTCAGTGGCACCCCCCGGGGTGTAGGCGATGAGTAGACGCAGCGCTCTTGTTGGGTAGTGCGTGGGGCTTGTCGTTTGGGCAAAGCAGGGCGCCGCCAAGAGGCTTAGGATCAGATAAGACACGACCTGTCTTGCAATCAGTGAAAGTGGCATGTGCGATTCAAGGTAAAAAAATTCAAGGTAAAAATGAGTTTAGAGTTTAACGACAGGTGAAAAATATGATTTGACTAGCCCGGTAGTTCGTACCCAGGGCTAAGCTTGAATTGCCTCTTCTGTGTGACGCCCGCTCACAAAACGCAACGAGAGCGCTTCTAGCGTTTTGTCGAGCTCAGGTTGCCTTGAAAAATATCGGCGCGCGCGTGCCTTGCGGGCCATAAAAATGCGTCGCCATGACCTGACAGCGTCTGATGTAACGGTGCTCATCTGGACCATAGTCGGCCACGGCGTTGTGCATCGTACCGATGTTATCCCAGATTAAAAGCGAATCTTTTTTCCATTGGTAGGTGTAAAGATACTTATCTTGCAGTTGCAATTCAAAAAGGTATTCAAGAATCTCGCCACTCTCTTGTTGACTGAGTTCGTTAATTTTCATGGCATAGCCTGGGTTGGCATATAGCACTTTTTGCCGAGTGATCGGATGGGTCAAGAAAGTGGGATGTGTGGCAGGAGGACGTTTGCGTTTTTCTTCTTCGCTGAGCGGTGGGCGAGTACTGCCTGGGCGACTGCGCATCATGTCCCAAAATTTGTTGAAATCATGCGTAATGGTTGTATGAGCGAGTCGTTCTTTTAGCTCTTGGGGGATGTCGTTGTAAACGGCGCGAGTATTGCGAAACTGTGTGGCACCCAAGGGCTTACCCTCGCGTTGCGGGATAACGGTGCCGTGTAAAACATTGGCAAAGGCGATCATGTTTGAGTAAGACATATCTGTGTGCCAGGATTGCCCTGCATCGCCGAGGCCCAAAGGTTTACCGTTTTGCACCATGTTTGACAAGATCATGACTTCAGGAAACCCTTCAGCCTGTGCGCGCCCGCCAGGGCTGACATAGAGTTCGCCAAAGCGCTCGCTAAAGGCTTTGAGTTGCGCGGTGGTCAGTGTTTGATTGGTAAACTCTAAAACACCATGCGTGCCAAGCGCCAGCATCACTGCATCAACCTGCGCCTCAGTCAGTGCGAGGCTCAGGTCTAGGCCGTGGACTTGTGCCCCTAATATTTTTTGAGTTGAGGTGATTTTCATTGTTGGTTTCGCAAGCTCAATCCTTTAGTGCGAGGTAATTGACAGCGTTGGTTGCATGCGATGCCAAGCGGTATCGCGTTGAAAGGCATCAGCAACTTTAAGTAGTTTGGCCTCTTCAAAATGGCGACCCACCAGCTGAAACGCTAATGGCATCTTGATGCTTGAGAGCCCCGCAGGTACGCTGATTGACGGAAACCCTAAATAATTAATTGCGCGATTGGCGTAAGTGAAGCCGCTGATGGATTGCAACACTTCGTCAAGCGTACCGGTTGTGGTCGAGGCAATCGTGGGCGTTTGCACCATTAACGTTGGAAGGTGCACAACGTCACAATTGGCGAAGCAGGTGTCGAGATAGGCTTGAATCAAGGCTTGCCGTGCGTCCAGTGCTTCGCGATAGGTGATGCCACTGTGCGTGAAGCCCGCCGCCGTGCGTGCGAGCACCTGTGAACCATAGTCGTCGCGACGTGCTTGCATCCAGCGATGGTGCACTGTGGCGGCCTCAACGGTGAGCACGATGGCTGTCATCTCATGGATTTTTGCCATGTCGGGTACCTGTACATCGACCAGTATTGCGCCCCGTGCTTTTAAGACCTCAAGGCTGGCAGTTAACGCTGCTGCAACTTCAGGGTCAAGGTTTTCGCGGTAATAGGCTTTTGGCACGCCGATGCGCTGACCTTTGATGTTGCCGTCTAAGGTTACTTCGTAATCTTCATTCGCACGTAGTGTGCACCACGGATCGTTTGCGTTTGGTTGGCTGATGTGCGTTAGGATCCGTGCACAGTCGCGCGCCGTTTGCGCTAAGGGCCCAACGCAATCCAGGGTGTGCGATAGCGGAAATACTCCGGCAAAACTGACGCGCCCGGCGGTGGGTTTGATGCCAGTCACGCCACACATTGCAGCTGGATGTCTGATCGAGCCACCGGTGTCGCTACCTAGCGACCCAAAGATCAAGCGTGCAGCGACCGCAATCCCTGAGCCACTTGAAGACCCACCGCAGGCGTAGGCCGGGTTCCAGGGATTTAAACCATGGTCATAGTGCGCGTTAAAGCCAGTGGGGCTCATAGCGAACTCTGCCATATGCAGCGCACCTAGATTGACCTGTCCGGCGGCCTCAAGTGTGTCGATCGCCCACGCGTTGTTTGCGGCGATGTTGCCCTGTAAGATCTTTGAGCCCACATGCATTTCAAGGCCAGCGATCTCGAGCAAGTCTTTATGGGCAAGTGGCACGCCGTGCAAGGGGGCGAGTGCTTCACCGCGCGCCTGCTGCGCGTCAAGTTTTTTTGCGCGCACCAGGGCTTGCTCGTGGTCAATACGAAATACTGCATTAAAGGTACGACCGATGGTTTCAAGACGCTTTAATGACCAAGTAGTGATCTCTTGCGAGCTAAACTTTTTAGCGGCAATGCCTTGGGCGACACCCACCAGATCTAAATCTTCAAAATTGGCCATGACTGAAACCCCTGAATTTAAAAAAAAGAAAATCGAAAAATAGAATGCACAGAACAAAAAATCGAAGGCGGCAAATCGAAAGCAGAAATCGAAAGCAGAAAATCGAATGCGGTAGAGCAAAAACGGTAGGGCAAAAACAGAGCGCGTCAGCGCAGCCGTATCAGTTTAAGCTATGTGTTTTAGATATAACGATATGAGCTATATCCAAATGAGAATATAGTTGTTTTGTCTTGCGTTGTGAACCGTTACGCTTGCCTTTGTACCGTAAGTTTCTCGTGCTGAGAGATGTCCCGGTGATTACAGGCAGGCTTTCATGCAAACAAAATTTTTTTTACGGTCTTTTTATCGCGCAGTGGCGTTGGGTTGCATTTTGTATGCCTTAACCCTGATTGCGGATACTGCACGCGCTTCGATCCTACCTATACCTGCCACTGCGCCTTGGTGCCATCTGAGCCCGCTTGATAATAGCCGTTGAAAGGCTCGAGAATCTCGGGGGCAAGGGTAGGCGTACCCGGGTCTGGCAGATGAAAGTGGGTAAACCCTACGCGGCGCAATAAAAAAACCAGTTCTTGGTTAATGTCACCTAACGCATGAAGTTCACCCGCGTAGCCGATTTCGCGTAGGCGCGAGGCAATCGAGTACGAGCGGCCGTCGGTAAATTTTTGAAACCGAACTCCAATCGCTGTAGGCAGAATGTCTTGAGTCGCTAACAGGCCCTTCAGATAGGTCGTCACGGTGCCCGCTTCTGAACGATTAAAGATGGCGTCAGTGTCGAGTACCAAAGTCAAAGTTGTTACGTGTGCAATTCGCTGGCCCGTGAGATCAAAAATGCAGAGGGTATCGCTGGTTTGTGTGCTGTTCATGTTGAATCTTGTTTGGTGCGTGGGATTGTCGTCAAGTTAAGAATTGGGTGAACGTTCATTCGTTCATTGACGGATTGGTTGATTCATTCGTTCATTCGCTTAACCGATACAGCTAAGCGACCGCGTGTTGCGAAGCCAATACGGACATGCGCTCTGTCGAATCGCCAGTTAAAGGTATTGGTTGAACCTGTGCGAAAGACAATGCCTGCCCAACGAGCAAGGTCACTGGTCCTTCAAATGTAGGTAAACCGTGTCGTGCGACCTCAAGCAAACTGCGTTTGAGGCGTACGCCGACCCGACTGGCATTTTCAACAATACAAATGGGTGTCTGCTTGGGTTTGCCGGCCTCAATCAACGCACTGCAAATGTCTTTTGCTTGGGCGCCTGCCATGTACAGGACTGCGGTCTGAGCTGCCATCGCGGCAGCCAACCACTCGTTATGCGTGTTGGCTTCGTGTTTGCCAAGTCGAGGGGTGACAAAGACCACGCTGCGCGACTCGCCCCGCAAGGTTAGGCTTGTTTGTAAGTCGGCGGCCGCGGCGCAGGCTGCGGTGACCCCAGGGATGATTTCAACTTCAATGTTTTCGATGCGACAGGCTTGGAGTTCTTCGGCCAAGCGTCCAAAAATTGACGGGTCGCCACCCTTTAGGCGCACGAGGGTCAAGCCGCGCTTTGCGAGCGTCACGAGCGTTCGGCAGATAAACGCCTGTTCAACTGATGGGCGACCCGAACGCTTACCGACTTCAAGCCATTGGGCGTTTGGTGCGGCCTCTTGCATGCCAGCGATGTCCATCAAGGCATCGTGCAAGACGACATCGGCCTGGCTCAGTATGCGCCAGGCTTTGCGCGTCATTAATTCGGGGTCGCCGGGCCCCGCGCCGATAAACCAAACTTTCATACGAGGGTCTCGTCTTGCTCGCCGGCTTGTACACGTTTGGGTTTGCGCTCGAGCTTACGGGCTGCTTCAGCAGCCTGCGCAAACACTGGTTTGCCTAAACGCGCAACGGCTTGTCTGAAGGATTCGCCGGGTTCGCGCTGCTCAAGATAAGCGTCGATTATCTCTTCTATGGCATCGGCAACTTCATCTTCAGCGAAGGCGCGCCCGATGATGGTGCCAAGTGCGGCGGGTGCACCATGCCCCGAGTGGCCCCCTAGCAGAATTTGGTAGAAAGCCGCACCGTCTTTATCGACTCCCAAAATCCCAATATGACCGACGTGGTGGTGTCCGCAGCTGTTCATACAGCCTGAAATTCGTAAATCCAACGGACCGATATTCTCTTGGGCATCTAGTGTGGAAAAGCGCTGGGCGATGTCTTCAGCAATGGGAAGCGAACGGGCATTCGCTAGGGCGCAAAAATCGCCTCCCGGGCAGGCCACCATCGCTCCGATCAACCCGCCCACGGCGTGATGTAGATTTAACTCCTGTAAGGCCTCATAGAGTTCAGGAAGATCAGCCTCGCGTACTGCGGGTAAGACAAAATCTTGGGTATGGCTGACGCGAATGAATCCTTGGCTAAATCGATCAGTAATCGCTGCGATCGCATCCATTTCGTCACTCGTCACGTCGCCGGGCGCGCGACCCGGTGCTTTCAAGGGGATCAAGATGGCGGCATAGCCGGGTTGGCGGTGCGCCAGACGATTGCGCGCCAACCAGCGCTGCCACTGCGTCTTGTTGCTGCCCTTGCTTGCTTGCTCAAGAGCTGCGAGTGCTTGCCCTTTGGTCCAGTCGGGTTCGATAAAAGCACTTTTCACACGTTCTAGCTCAGCCTGCGCAAGCTGATGGGGGCCATGGCGCAGGTCTTGCCATTCGGCTTCAACCATTTCGCTAAATTTTTCAATACCAACACTGCGCACCAAAATCTTGATGCGCGCTTTGGTAAGATTGTCACGTCGCCCAAGCTCGTTATACACGCGCATCACAGCGTGTGTATAGGTCAACATATCAAACCAATCCAAGCGTTCGCGTAGCACTGGGCCTAAGATGGGCGTGCGACCTAAACCACCGCCCACGCGCACCCGAAACACGGCGTGTGGTGTGGCTTGAACAACTTCAAAGGCCATGTCATGGATTTGAACCAGTGCGCGATCTTCGGGCGTACCGGTCAGTGCCACTTTAAATTTACGGGGCAAAAAGCAAAGCTCGGGGTGAAACGTGCTCCATTGCCGTAGTAGTTCGGCGTAAGGGCGCGGATCTAAGATCTCGTCTGGAGCAATACCCGCTAACGCATCGCTTGTGATGTTGCGCAAACAGTTGCCACTCGACTGAATGCCGTGTATTCCCACCTGCGCTAAATCGTGCAAGGCTTTAGGCGTGTCGTCTAGCGAAATCCAGTTCAACTGCATATTTTGACGCGTAGTCAGATGCCCATAGCCACGGTCATACTTGCGTGCGACTTCTCCCAAAGCTCTGAGTTGCTCGCTATTGAGCATGCCATACGCAATGGCAATACGCAGCATGGGAGCATGGCGCTGAACGTATAGACCGTTTTGTAGACGCAGCGGTTTGAGGTGGTCGTCACTGAGCCGCCCCTCTTTATTGCGTTGGATTTGGCCGGCGAGTTGGCTGGCACGTTCAATTAAACGTGCGGTGTCAAAGCTTGATGGTTGATACATGGAGTGTGAAGTAGATTGCAAAGCCTAGAGGCTAGAGGCTTACACGGCCATGGTCAAAGAACGATTTTATCTTTGCTTATAACGGTACAGGTAAAAACTTGAGTTTCTTATGCAAATTCAAGGGTTAAGCGTGGTCGTTCAGCCGTTCGTTATCCAAACGCGGTGAAGTCACTACCGGTGTTGAGATGGCCCAAGTTCAGATCGACAGCGCTAAGCGTCGTTAGTCAAATTCAAAGGGGAGCGTCGGCTGCGCAGCCCGCTCAATATATTCGGCTGCCTGCACTGGGCGCAGACTCCCTGCGCGGACCCCGAGCAGACGAATTTTTTGCTCAAGTGGTATGCGTTTTAAACACTCGGTGGCGGCAAGTCGTATTTGATGACCATCAGTAATATCGTCTGGCAAAGTTAAGTCACGCGTCACCACTTGAAAATCTGCAAATTTCAACTTAATCCCAATGGTGCGACTCGCGTAGCCTTTTCGTTGAAGGTCGTCGGCGAGGCGTAAGCAAAGATTTGTAAAAATCTCAGAGAGTCTTGCACGATCATGCTTGGCATGTAAGTCGCGTTCAAAGGTGGTTTCGCGGCTGATAGATTTTGGCTCCGACCATGTTACGACCGGGCGTTCGTCGATACCTTGGGCAACTTGAGTCATCCATGCGCCTGTACTTCGTCCAAAATGTGCCACCAACAGGTCGACTGGTGCTGCGGCGAGTTCACCGATAGTGTGAATATTCAAAGCCGCTAATTTTTCATTGGCTTTAGGCCCGATACCATTGATTTTTTTTGCCGCCAACGGCCAAATGCGTGTAGCCAACTCACAGGGATCAAGAATCGTGATGCCGTCGGGTTTATCGAGGTCAGAACAAATTTTTGATAAAAGTTTGTTCGGGGTTATGCCGATCGAACAGCTCAAACCGGTGGCATTGAAAACCGCTTGCTTAATGCGCTTGGCAAGGTCGAGAGACTCGTCCTCTATCTGTGTGAGATCGATATAGATTTCATCAATGCCACGGTCTTCGATGTGGGGGGTGACAGAGGCAACCGCCTCTTTGAACAGGCGTGAAAAGTGTCGATACGCTTCAAAGTTTGCTGGTAGCAAAATTGCATCGGGCGCCAAGGCGGCTGACTTCATTAGACCCATACCCGAAAACACGCCCAAGGCCCGTGCTTCGTACGTTGAGGTTGTGACCACGCCGCGTCCGGCGTAGTCTCGCAAGCGTGAAAATTGTTTTTCGCCTTGCGCGTTCGTGACCGGAGTGCTGGCGTTGCGCCCACCCACCACAACGGGTTGACCCCGTAACTCTGGATAAGTCAGCAACTCAACAGATGCGAAAAACGCATCCATATCCAAGTGAGCAATTCTGCGCTGGGCGGTCATGGGGCAGAGTGTATTTGAAACTCAGCCTAAAATCATGGTTTTAACCGCCGGTATCATGATGAGCGCCTCGACCTCTGCCCCTAAAATTGAAAACCTGCATATTGCAGCCTTTCATCCAATGCCCACGCCTGATGCTGTCCATGCGCAATGGCCGCTGACACCTGCGGCGGCAAAAACTGTCGAAGAGGGGCGAGCCGCTCTGATTCGAATCCTGACTGGTGAGGATACAAGGCGGTTTGTGGTGGTTGGTCCCTGTTCGATTCACGATCCCGTTGCCGGAATTGATTACGCGCAACGGTTAAAGGCACTTGCCGCTCAGGTGTCAGATGTTTTGTTGATCGTTATGCGGGTGTACTTCGAAAAGCCACGCACAACGGTAGGCTGGAAGGGCTATATCAACGACCCACATATGGATGATTCGTTTCGTATTGACGAGGGCATGTCGCTGGCACGCAAGTTTTTGCTTGATATCAACGAAATGGGCTTACCAGCCGGTTCTGAGGCGCTTGACCCGATTTCGCCTCAGTATTTAGGCGATTTGATCACCTGGAACGCGATCGGCGCACGCACGACCGAGTCTCAAACGCACCGAGAGATGGCTTCAGGGTTATCGACACCGGTCGGTTTTAAAAATGCCACTAACGGTGATGTTAGCGTGGCAGTGAATGCCATTTTGTCGGCAGCACGGTCACATCGATTTTTAGGCATGCGAGGCGACGGACAGGTCTCGATTGTTCATACCACCGGTAATCCCTATGGTCATCTAGTGCTTCGTGGGGGCGACGGCCGCCCCAATTACGATACCGTCTCTGTGGCGCTGACCCAGGAGGCCATGAAAAAAGCAAAGATCGTTCCTAGTATTGTGGTCGATTGCTCGCATGCCAATAGTTTTAAAAAGCCAGAGCTTCAACCCTTGGTGCTGTCAGACGTTGTCAGCCAGATTGTGGCTGGCAATCGTTCGATTACTGGAATGATGATCGAATCTAATTTAGTCTCCGGCAATCAGCCCATCTTGGCCGACCAAAGCAAAATGACTTATGGCTGCTCGGTAACGGATGGATGCGTGGATTGGGCTAGTACTGAGGCGATGTTGCTTGAAGCAGCCACGCGCCTTCGCACGGTTCTTTAACGAACTAGTTGAACCCGTAAAGTTGGCTCGGATTACTGACCAAAATCTGTTCAATCACAGAGCGCTTGGTTGTCCAGCGTGCCAGCATGTCTAGCATGTTGGCATCATTGGGCTTAATCGTCTCTGTTGGGTGGGGCCAGTCGCTACCCCATACTAGGCGTTTCGGTGAGGTGGCAATCCAATGGCGCGCGACACCATCGATATCTAAAAACTCACCCGCCTCACCAACCTGACTGTCTAAATAGGCGCCCGAGAGTTTGATCCAGGTTCGACCTTGTTCCAACAGGTCTTCGACGATTTTGACGGCTGGGTGTTTGAGCCCAATTGGCTGCGGCAAACGCGTCATGTGGTCGAATACAATTTGAGTGGGCAGACGTTTGAGCATTGCTTCGTGTTCAACGATTTGATCTGCGGTCCAGTGTAATTGCAGGTGCCAGCCTAGGTCGGCAATACGTGCAGCAAGCGGTTCGACCATCTCAAAGCTTGCCGCTGCGTTTTTAGGGGTGTAAAGAGAGAAGCGCACTCCACGAATGCCGCCCGCATCCAGCGCCTTGAGCGTTGCGTCGCTGACATCACTGCGCAAGACAGCGACTCCGCGCGTACGCTCACGGCCGAGTTGCGCGATGGCGTCGAGCGTCACGTCGTTGTCGATACCATAATTACGTGGCGTCACGATCACCGCCCGTGTAGTTCCTAAACGCTTTTGTAAAAGTCGATACTCGCTGACGGTGGCGAGCGCGTGCAGCGCTGCGGCATCGACCGACTGCGCAAATCGTGCATCGTAAATATGTAAATGGCAATCGCAGGCGTTCAAGGGGGGCGACAGTGATGGGGCATTGACGCCGGCAGAGTTCGGAACGGGCATTGAGGCAGGTAAAGAGATCGAGGCGTGCGTGGTCATGTTTTTTTACTCGCTTTGCGCAGGCGCTTTGCTTCAGTGCGAATTAAGTCAGTGTGCTGCCCGAGCGTTGGTGCAGCAAAGGGCTCAGGGCCTGGCGTACGACTAAATTTGATTGAACGTTTGAGTCCACGGTAATTGCCCACTACGGGATGTTGAAAATTTGTGATCATGTCTTGACTGGCGACCTGAGGGTGCTCAAACATGTCTTCGATCGACAGGGCTGTTGAGCAAGGTACCTCTTCGCCGAAAATAGCCTCCCATTCAAGCGCAGTATGTCTGAGTAGTGCCTCGCGTATTTTTGGCACGATCTCTTCTTGATGCTGTGCACGCTTGCGTACGGTGTCATAGCGCTCGTTGTTTGCTAACTCTTCTAGGCCAACTTTTTGGCACAAGGCAGTCCAAAAATGCGGCACGTTTGCAGAAATATATAAATGACCTTCACGGGTAGGGTGTATGCCTGTAATGCCAAGTGAGCGCATATCGCGACCGACCTCGCGACCTTCGCCTTCGGCCCATATCAGCCGTGCCGACTGCAAGGTTAGTGCTGCCGCGAGCAACGAGACACCGACAAACTGACCTTGACCAGAGCGTTCACGTTCAAACAAAGCTGAAGACACAGCGCCAGCCACTAATGCCGAGGTGTAGTAATCGACAATCGAGCCATACAAAATCTCAGGTGGCCCGCCTGGTTTACCCTGCAGTACAGTCATACCAGTCATGGTTTGCAATACTTGATCAAAGCCCGCTTTTTCTTTGAAGGGGCCAGATTCGCCATAGCCACTGACTGCGCAATAAATCAAACGTGGGTTTAAAATTTTGAGCGTTTCGTAACCGATGCCGATCCGCGGAGCAACGCTGGGTCTAAAGTTATGTACCAAGACGTCAGCGGTTTCAATCAAGCTCAACAGGGTCGCTAGATCCTCTGGATCTTTGATATCAAGGACCGCAGCGAGCTTGCTGCGATTGACGCCTAAAAAAGCACGACTCTCGGTTGACAAAGATGAGGGGTAGCGGCGTAGATTGTCGCCGCTCGGCGGCTCAATCTTGATGATCTCTGCGCCTTGATCGGCGAGCAGCGAACAGCCGTAAGGCCCTGCAATATAGGCTGATAGATCAATGACACGGACCCCCGATAACGGACCGTGATTGCCGGTTCGTTGAGGAAGTACAGAGGCTTGCGTTGAAGATGATGTCTGTGTCATAAAAATTACTCAGGTTGAATGTTTGCGGCGTAGGCAACGCGTTTCCAGCGTGCCAGTTCAGTCGATAGATGCTGCGCAAAGTCCGACGTGCTCATTGGCGCAGGGCTAGCACCCTCTTTAATAAAGAAGGCTTTCATTTCAGCAGAGACGATCACCTTGTTGATGGACCCGTTAAGTTGCTGCACGATTGAGTTCGGGGTGTTGGCTGGTGCAAGGACACCCCACCAAAGTTCGACAGCACTCTGTGCGTAGCCCGCTTCGCCCACAGAACGAATCGAGGGTGCCACGTCGCTGCGCGACGCGGTGCTCACCGCCAAGGCTCTAATTTTATTGCCGGTGACCTGTGCGAGTAACGATGGTGCACTCGCGATCAGCAAATCGATTTGCCCTCCAATCAGGTCGGTCACGGCTGGGCTCATGCCCTTATAAGGGACGTGCGTGAGCTTGATCTGCGCAGCGTCAGCCAAAATTTCTGTAGCAAATTGATTGATGCTACCAACGCCAGAGGTGCCGTAATTGAGTTTTGTTGGATTGGCCTTTGCAAAGACAATGAAATCTTCGAGCGACTGAAACGGCGTTTGTTTGCCCACGGTGATTAGTAGTGGGCCCTTGGCCAACATTGCTACAGGGGCAAAACTTGTTTGCGCGTCGTAGGGCAAATTGGTTCGAATCGCCGCACCGGTGGTGAAGGTAGACGACAATACAACCAGGGTGTAGCCATCGGCCGGCGCCTTGGCTAACAGCACGTTGGCCAGGATTCCACCGGCAGCCGGCTTATTTTCAACCACAACAGCAATCCCTAGAATCGTCTGTAAATGCTTGCCAATAGCGCGCGCGAAGATATCATTCGAGCCGCCTGCCGCGCTGCCTACCAACAGGGTGATTGGTTTGTTCGGAAACGCAGTTTGAGCAAGCAGGGGCTTTGACAGGCCGACCAAGCCAAGCGCGGTCGTCAGGCTAAACATTATTAAAGCGAGTCTATTAAACATACGTCGCGTAAAACCTTATTGAGAACGGCAACAGACTGTTTTGGACATTGGGTGTCAAACATGTACGT
>JBAWWV010000076.1:0-14404 GCA_037146575.1 Alcaligenaceae bacterium
GCAGCTGCTAGAAAAAGTTCGTCTGGGTAAAGACGCCGGTGGGCGTTGGCCGCATGAGTTCTCTGGTGGGCAACGTCAGCGTATTTGTATTGCGCGCGCCTTGGCCGCCGAGCCAGACTTAATTATTTGCGACGAGGCAGTGTCAGCGCTTGACGTATCGGTGAAGGCGCAGATCGTGAACTTGTTGCAAGACCTGCAAAAAGAACTTGGGTTGGCCTTGCTGTTTATTAGCCATGACTTGGCGATTGTCGAACACATGACCCATCGCGTGGCGGTGATGTATCTTGGTAAGATCGTTGAGTTGGCAGAGCGTCGCGAATTATTTGCAGATCCGATGCATCCGTACACCAAGGCCTTGCTGTCTGCCGTGCCGGTACCAGATCCACAGAAAAAAACACAGCGCACGGTGTTGCAGGGCGATGTGCCAAGCCCCATCAAGCGGCCAAGCGGCTGTCATTTTCATACGCGCTGCCCAGTCGCGCTCGAGCGCTGTAAAACTGAAGCCCCGGCTCAAACTGTGCTCAGTTCAGGGCGCATGGTGAGTTGCCATTTGCTGGCGGTGTAGTTTTCGAAGAAGGCTTTCGGTCTAAGCGAACTCAAAGCGTCGCAACAGGTGGGCGACAGCCTTGAGTTGTCGTGTTTCGCTTACTTAGGTGCGTGCTTAGCTAAAAACTCACGAATGTGTTTGACAGCTTGTGGCACTAGGCTTGTGGGTTGCTTCCAGGGGTAAATGCTGATTTCTGCGCCTGGGCACAGGTCAGCGACCTCTTTGGCCACCACGTAAGGATGGTGCACGCTGTCATCCGGTAACACCAGGGTGGGTGTGCTGCACTTGCGTACAAAATCGCGGTCAACCGTAAAAACGAAATCGCTTCGATTGGTGTACATGTTGGTCAAAAATGCATGCGCCATATCCATGGTGATTTCAGGGCGCTGCAGGCAAAGCGTAGGCGCCCATTCTTTCATGTTGCCGCCACGAAACAGTTCGGGCATCTCTGGCCGATAGGCGCTAGGCTGCGCATGAATAGCCGCAACCACGCGGCCGGGTGCGCGCTTAAGCAGGTTCCAGATGTAGGGGCCGCCAATACAAAAGCCCATGACCAAGAATTTATCGATGCCTAGATGATCCATCAAGCCCAACTGGTCATCGGTGTAGGCGTCCCAGGGGCGATCGATTTCGAGCGGACCAGACGAGTAGCCGCGATTGGCGTGGCGCGAGTCAGCGATGATGCAGCGATAGGTGCTGCGAAATTCTTCCATCGGGTCAAACGGCCCAGTCGTTGAGCAAAAAGCGGTGGTGGCATTGAGGCCGCCGCCGGGCAAGATCAGCATTGGAAAGCCTGAGCCGACTTCTCGGTAATGGATTTTGGTACTACCTTTTTCGTAAAACGGCATGATGAGGTCTCTCGGTTGACTTATTGTTATAGTGGGCTAGCAACACCCCGTGGTTCAAGGTAAAGTGTTTGCAGCATTTTGACATAGCGCAGCACAAAACAAAAATACACAATGTTGAGACGGCTGAATACCCCGAAAACAATGGGCGATGTTCAAACAGCTTACTTTGGTAAAACGGTTTCGTCGATAAAACAAATCGCCGTATTAAAGCTAAAGCGGATCGGTTTAGCACAAGAGTCCGAAGCCGCAAAAAAAATTAATAGGAGCTTGCAAATATGTTCAAAAAAATGATCACCTCAGTCACGCCAATCGTCGCGGCTGCAGCGCTGTTATGTAACTCCCTTTTATACTGCGGAGCGGCACTGGCGCAAGACATCTATCCAAACAAACCCATCAAAATTGTCTTGGGTGTTGCCCCGGGCGCTTCGACTGACTTTCTGGCGCGCGAAGTGGGGCGTGGCTTAAGCGAGCGGGTCAAAGTGCCGGTTGTGATTGAAAACAAAGCGGGGGCGAATACAATTATCGGCACCAACGCGGTCGCCAAGTCGGCGCCCGACGGCTACACGCTGTATCTCACAACAATTACCACGGCTATTAATCCGTTTGTTTACACAAACCTTCCGTTCGATTTTAAGAAGGATATGAGAAATATCGTTTTGCTTGGCGTCGCGGATAACGTGTTTGCCGTCACGCCCAAGATGGGCCTGAATAATGCACAAGACATGATTGCCTATGCGAAAAAAAATCCGGGTCAGTTTACCTACGGCTCGTCAGGCATTGGCACGATCCACAACTTACTGATGGAACTCATCGCTGACCGCACACAGGTTCAGGTCAATCACATCCCCTACAAGGGTGCGATGGCAGCTGTGACAGACGTGCTGGGGGGTAATCTGATGGGTTACTTTGGTACGATCTCAGCACAACGCGAATTTATCAAACGTGGCGATCTAAAACCTTTGTTCGTGACCTCGGCCAAACGATCGATTTATTTGCCTGAGGTGCAGACCCTTGCTGAGGCTGGCTTGCCCCCGATCGCGACGGGCTATTGGATGGGGCTCTCTGCGCCGGCTGGCACCTCAGATGCGATTGTGAATCTGTTGAATAAAGAGATCAATGCAATCCTGCTAACTCCTGAAGTCATTCAAAAATTTAATCAGCAAGCGATTGACCCGATGGGCGGCACGCCCAAAGAGATGGATGCGTTTTTTGATGAAGAATTAAAGCTGTGGCAGGCTGCTGCTATCGCTGCAAAGATCGTGCCGATTGCACTTGGTAAGTAAAGGCAAGAGTCGTATCAGCGATGACGGGTTTAAAAGTTTTAGAGAAAATTGACTGTGACAGAGCGTAATTCAACATATAACCTGATTGTGATTGGCGGCGGCATTGCCGGCTTGTCGGCCGCCGTGCGTGCGGCTGAGCTTGGCTTGCGGCCGCTCGTACTCGAGCAAGGCGAGGGGGTTGATTACCCCAACAACTCGCGTCAATCGGGTGGCATCTTGCATATCGGTTTTCGTGATCCCTTTCGAGAGATTCAGGATTTAGAAAAACACATCGCACGCGTGACTGGTGGCGAGGCGAAGCCTGAGCTTGCCAGTGCGTTAGCCCAACATGGCGCAAGGCTCATCACTTGGTTGCAGAGCAAGGGCGCAAAGTTCATGCGCTTTAATCCGCAAGAGGGTTATCGCTGGTGCATGGCGCCACCCCGTGCGCTCAAGGCTGGGATCGACTGGAAAGAACGCGGCCCCGATTTGATTTTGCGTCGGCTCGCGCTTGAACTGGTAGAGCGTGGCGGCACACTACAGTTGGGCGCTCGAGCGTCTGACTTGTTGCTCGAGCAGGGGCGTTGCGTAGGCGTGCGCGGTACCTGTCAAGGCGAAGACACTATCTGGCGAGCGCCTTACTGCATTCTGGCAGATGGTGGATTTCAGGCTAATCGCACTTTATTCGAAAAGCATATCGGCGCACCGTTTGACTCTGTGTTTCAGCGCGGTGCCCGAACTGGTCATGGCGACGGCTTAACAATGGCGTTGGCGGCTGGGGGTACGTTAACCGAAGGCAATCGTTTTTACGGCCATGTGTTGTGCAGTGATGCCAAACATAATGATCAGGTTTGGCCGTATCCCGAAGTCGATGCCTTAGCTACGGCGGGCATCGTGATCGATGCAACGGGTAAACGCTTTGTAGATGAAGGTCGCTCGGGCGTGCATCTGGCCAATGAGTTGGCGGCTTGCGCAACGACAGAGAAGATGTTTGCAGTCTTCGATCAAACCATTTGGGAGGGGCCCGGCACGTCAGCGCGAATACCGGCGAACCCTTTGCTTGAACGCGCGGGCGGCACCATCTTACGGGCAAACACGGCGACTGAGTTGGCCGAGAAAATGGGGGTGCCAGTGGAGGCGTTTGTCGATACCGTGACGCAATACAATCGCGCGTTAGTAGATGGTCGCTTGCAGACGCTACCGACCGCGCGCTCAGAGAAGGTCACGCCTCTGCCGATTACGCAGGCTCCATTGATGGCGATTCCGATTTGTCCAGGTATTACCTACACTATGGTCGGCATCGACATCGACGCCCACGCGCAAGTACTGGATGCAAACGCAACACCAATCCCAGGGCTATTCGCGGCCGGGGCCACCACCGGCGGGCTTGAGGGCGGTAAAGACTCTGCCTATATTGGCGGGTTGATCAAGTCAGGTAGCTTTGGCTTGCTGGCTGCAGAGCGCATTGCAAGCCTCGAAGGCAAACAGGTGTTGATCGAACAGCCAAAGCGCAATGTTATGCCCGCCAGTGCGCAAATAAGCGTGAACAGCGATCCAAGTGCTGCGGTCAGCGCAAACGCAGCAGCGTTCGGTCTTGCACGTTTTCCGGTTTTGCGCACCACCATCAGATTTGGCAAGGCGATCGCAATAGGTTTATCCCTAGTGGTGGCGCTAATGCTCTACGCGCTATCATCAAGCTCGCTTGGTTGGCTGAGCATACCCTTGGCGATTGGCGTCGGCGTATTGGTACTGATCGTTGTGTTGGGTGTCGTTGAGCTCATCAAGCTTGTGACAGAGTTTTTGATGCCCGAGTGACTTACGCAGTGCGTCGTTCAAATAAACAACTATTCAAAAATCAAGAGACCAAATGAAAGATCTGACAAAAAAAATACTCATTAGCTTGATGTGCATCGCCACGCTTGAAGCAGCCCACGCGGCTTACCCCGAACAACCGATCAAGCTCGTTGTGCCATTTCCGGCAGGTGGTACGACTGATGTGTTGGCTCGTACCTTGGCTGTTAAATTATCTGAACGAGTGGGTCAGTCGGTCGTCGTTGAGAACAGAGTGGGCGCAGGTGGTACGATCGCAGCCCTCGCGGTAGCGAGAAGCGCACCGGATGGCTACACTTTTATCTTGGGTACTTCAGGCACGCACGCTGTGAACTACGCGTTGGCGAAGAAAGCTTCTTATCACCCACTCGATGATTTTTCGGCAATCACCACCGTGGCCGAGGTGCCTAACGTACTGGTCGTCTCTTCAAAATCACCCTACAAGACCTTGGCAGACTTGATTACTGCGGCCAAAGCGAAGCCAGGCGAGTTGAGTCATGCCAGCACCGGGATTGGTGCGTCGCCGAGTTTAAGCTTCAACGTTTTAAAGTTGTCGAGCAAGATTGATGTGATTGAAGTCATGTACAAAGGCGGAGCCCCTGCGTTGACCGCGATCTTTGCCGGTGAAGTCACGTTTGGATTTGATGGCGTTACAACCTCAACCCCACACATTAAGTCCGGCACGCTGCGCCCCTTGGCCGTGAGCAGCACCTATCGAATCCCTACATTCCCAGAGGTGCCCACCGTTGCTGAAAGTGGCTACCCCGATTTTGATGTCGCCGCTTGGTATGGCATTTGGGCTGCGGCACAAACCCCGGCTGCGATTGTTAAAAAAATGAACGCAGAATTTAATGCCATCCTAAACATGCCGGACGTTCGAGAAAAATTTCAGGGGACTGGTGCCAAGATGATGGGTGGTACGGCTGAGGATTTTGTCGCCTTTAACAAAAAAGAGTTTGATCGCTGGACAAGTTTTATTCGTGCCAGTGGGATAACGTTGCAAGACTAAAGTCATACCGGAGCATTCACCATGAGTCGACTCGCCACTAAGCTTAAGCTGTTGGCATTTAAGCTATCGCCTCATCTCGCACTTTCGCTTGGCCTTGAATTTCCGTTGAAGTCTGAAAACCGTCTATTTCTTGAAAATCAAATTTTTGATTTACTCAATACGCGCTTTAAACAGCAGGCCGAGCGCGCGCGCTGCCTGTTCTTAGGTACCGACAAACGCAGTTGGCATTACCCCAAGTGCTTAGACGCTGAGTTGTTTACGCTAGATATTGAGCCCAAAAAAGCGATTTACGGTAATCGGGGCCATCATACGATTGGTTCAGCGAGCACTCTGTTGCAGTACTACGCACCCCGTTCTTTTGACGCGATCATTGCCAACGGGTTAATCGGTTTTGGCATGAATCAGTTGGCAGATTGCGAAGCGCTTCTGGCAGGTACGCATGCGCTACTCAAAGAGAATGGGTTGTTAGTGCTGGGTTACAACGACGGCGCTGAATTTGTGAATTTCAAAGTGCGTGAGTCAAAAAATTACAAACTGTTTGAAGAATTTGTGCCGAATCATCAAACCCTGACACGCTGCCAATACGAATTTGGCGATCATACTTTTGTTTTTTTGAAACCGAGATATTGAAGTCAACCTAATAACAAACTATGTGTAATAACAATACATACTTACCCAACCTCAGATGGTCAGCTGATTTGTTGTGTAGGAAGCTGTCGCATTTGCGATTGGGCGTCCATGTATGGCATCCATAACGTCAGCAAGAGAGAATCAAAAAATGAAACCTGATTTGTATACGAAAGTGATCCTAACTGTGATTGCGTTAGCTTTGGTGGTGATTGCCGGTGAAAAAATCATCAGCGACGCTCACGCACAAAATCGACCCACCAAAGTGGTGATCTGCGATTCGTATGGCAGCAAGTGCGCGGGTATCGATGGTTATAACGAGAACGGTGCGCTTTATATACGCTCAAAGTAGTACGCGTGTCGAGCTATTCTAATTTGATTGATGCGTCTTTGATGAGCTTGCCCCACAGCGCAGTTTGTTCTTCTAGCCACGCACCATACTGCGCAGTGGTGTATGAGCTTGGGACAACCTTAAGCTGTTTTAGGCGTTCAGCCAACCCTGCGCTATTCATAAACGTATTGGTCGCCTGATTGAGCTTAAGGATCACCTCTTTGGGGGTGCCTTTGGGTGCAAATAAACCCTGAGAAATAAAAGACTCAAATCCTACGACTCCAGCTTCACTCATTGTAGGGACGTCGGCTGCATAAGGCGAACGTTCGAGCGAGGCGATGGCAATCGCTTTGAGGCGACCTGATTTCAGATATTCGATCACACTGGGTAAGCCAGTAAACACCATGTCGACTTGGCGCCCAAGTGTGTCAGCGATTGCTGGGCCGCTGCCCTTGTAAGGCACGTGAGTTAATTTCATGTTTGCATCGCGCTGAAACTTCTCGGCCGCGAGATGAGGGCTACTGCCGTTGCCAGCCGAGGCGATGGTCAGCTTGTTCGGATCCTGACGCGCGGTTCGTATGACATCGTCTATTGTGTTCAACGCAGAGTCGCCTGCTACCACCAGGGTGTTGGCAAAGCGCGCCACCTCTGTGATTGGGATTAAGTCTTTTGCGGCGTATGGCAGTGCAGGATACAGACTTGGACTAATGGAGTAGGCGGCTGAATCCGACACTAAGAGTGTCTGGCCGTCAGGGGCGGATTTTGCAACGTAGTCGGCACCAATAATGCCACCCGCGCCCGCGCGGTTTTCCACAATGACAGTTTGTTTAAGTGCCTCGCTTAAACCAGGCGCGATGATACGCGCAAACAGATCTGAACCACCCCCAGGATTAAACGGTACGATCAAGCGGATGGCAGAGTTGTTTTGCGCGTGAACCGAAAAGGCGCAAAGCAACGAAAATAAAACAACGACTGCTTGATGCAAGGTGTTGGTCATGTTGTCGCCTCTTGAGTTTGTCTAGGTGCTAAGCCATCAGATGCATGGTCGTTATCCTAGCAGCTTAGCGTGGGCAAGTCAGCAACTGTTTGAGGGTGCCCGTGCGGCGTCCCGCTTCGCGTTAAAACGCCTTATTAATTGAAATGCTAATCGTCTGAGCCGTCGTTTTGGCAGACGAACTTCCAATCAGCGAGCCAGAGTAATTAACATTGGTATTGCCATTGGTATTGTTAAACGTCGACGAGTAGTTTGCCGTTTGATTAGGTGTCATTGCAACGTTGTAGTTCAGGTCGATAAACCACGACGAATCCAAAAAGTAGGTTGCGCCGACCATGACGGCACCGCCTACTACCCACTTTGAGCTCGAAAAGTTTTGCGGTGTGCCTGAAACATCGGTGCGGTTGCCTTTGAGGTCGGCAAAGCCAATCAGATTATCAATATTCGTGTTGACCTGAGTGAGCGTAGGGCCCGCGCCGGCATAGATAAAGCTACGGTCAAACGAGTGACCGATGAAAGGCATCAGAGCAAACTGGTGTGACACATTGGTTTTGAAGGTGCGTACCGTGGCATTGCCGGTAAAAGGTGTTGAACCGTAAGAACCGTACTGAGGGATTAAGAAATTATCAGTTTTTGCGCTAAGGTCTAAACCGTTATACGAAAACTTTGCGCCCCAAAGCCATTTTGAATCTTGAAAGTGCTTGAAATAGCCTGCTTGAAGAGTAGGCGCAACGCCGGTTTGAGAAGGCATGTTTAGATTGACGGGCGGGCCGCCTGCATTGCCTGATGACATGTACGCACCAGTGGTTTTGTTATAGGCATCAGACAAGCCAGTTGCCTCGATACTCTGATTGTTAAAGCTGGTCGAGTTCAAACTGCCGCCAACGCCAAGATAGAAAGCGCTATTGGGGACTAGGCCTTGAGCAGCTGCCATTGTTGGTGCGCAAAACGCGAGCGGCAAGAGCAAGATAGATATTTTTTTCATGATGAGCACCTTTAGCGCGAGTGAAGGACGTTGTGCTGTCCCTAGGGATGAGTGCGCTTTGAGGGTACTCTACTTGGTTCGTGATTCTGCGAGCCTTACAATACCTTTCACTTTGCCTTGATCTATCTCAAGTAGAAGCATCGCGGCTTACTTAAGCCCATCAATGAACGTCTTAATTTTTGTATGCATATCGTTCGTGGCCGCATCTGAGCGGCAGACCGCAAAGTGATTGAGTACGTTTAACGCCTTGCCACATTCACCGTCAACAGAGGGCGTGTGGGCGCCCCGGTTTGAGGCATCCCAGCCGTGCGTGGCATCGGGGTAATGGGTCCGCGCCGTGGCATCGCTAAATACGCGCGTCGGGCAGCGGTCTGGCGGCGTTGCAGTGTCTTTACCTGCCGTAAAAACTAGCACAGGCCCCCAATAGGGTCCAAGCGCTGGATCTTCGCGCCAGCCTTTGCTGTTACAGACTGGATAGAGGCTAAAGCCCGCGCGATACAAACCGCGAGCCTGCTCAACGATGAAGGGTTCGTTTGTAAAGGTGCGCAGCACCGTCCAGCCACCTTGACTGCCCCCCATTAAAAATAATTGCTTCGGGTCAACCCCCTGACTCAACAACCATTTGCCGGCAGCAATAGCGTCTAAGGTTCTGGCATTGGCTCCGAGTCGCGTGTAGGTGACCCAGTTTTCGTTTTGGCCTCTGCTCCAATAACTGTCTAGCACGAGCGTGTTGGCACCCAGCTTATCCCGTGCCCAAACAGCGGTCGCAAAGTCGCCAGGTATGAGTCCGTGTCCACCATGCACGATGACGAACGTTGGCCTGTTTGCAACCCCTTGCGGGTGGGGAGTCCAACTCGCTAACAGATTGCCTTTGTTGTTAAAGGTCGGAATGATCGGGCGCATTGGCGCCAAATTGACTTTAACGGTATTGTTGTAGAGGCTGTAGTTTGTGATTGGCCGCTCAGGTGCTACGGTCGCAACGATGGGCGGTTGAAAATAATCAATGTCATCTTGCGTGAGCGGGATGCCCGCGCACCCCGCTAGCAACAACAAGGCCAACAGCCAGAGGTGCCTGGCTGGTGTCGCCAAGGCTCGAGTGGCCTGATTCTTATTTAACGCCTCACTCACTTGTAGGTAAGACCTCAACGCGGCTGAGCGAGGTGTTGGTGAAATGACTGACTAATTTTTTTAAATTCATTTGTCTTCTCTTGCATTGCGGATCATCGATGTGATCTCAAGTTAGCGGGGAGCCTGTTGACTTGTCGCGATACCTAACTCTAACGCTTGAGCGCCATTTAACCAAACCAAGCTTGGCGTCATGTTGCCCGTATCAGTTTTATAGATCCAATTAAATGCCTTGGGTGGCAGCATATCTTTTAAATACGGAACAATACCTTTTTGATACCACTGTTCTGCGGCCTGAAAGTCTCCGTTCACATTAGGGTGATGATATCCCAAGCCAAACTGCTGTTTTGGATTTTTTCCGGTTTCAATATAGTTGGCATGCGAGTAGATCCGCTGCACGCCGCCAGCAAAGACTCGATTGCAGGCGCTGCCGCATTTGTCTTGTTTGGCGTCTGTCCAGGTTGTCATTTTGTTGGCACGAAGGTAACGCCCTATTTCAACCGCGTCAGCCCCGTTTCCGCCGCCAGAGTTTAACCTGACCAAAGTCACACCTTTGCCTGCGCCCGCCATGTATTGAATAAATTTTTTACCGTCTCCTGGGCAAAGACTCCCTTGCAAAAAGACGTAGTTGTCTACCTTAGAGAGCTGAATCGGATGGTCGCAGGGGTTGGCATAAGCGGTCTGGTAGCCCAGCAAAAACAGCGCAACAAGAAAAACTGACTTCATAGGACCTCTGCCGGATTAAGATTGATTAAAGTGCCGTTGGCATACGCTGGACTACTTGCCGCTGTACCTTAGGAAGGCGTTTGAGTTATTGTCAGTGATCGAATAAAAAGATATCTAAGTTTCATATTAATCAGGAATTTATCATGCAAGCAAAAATCGCCCAAAAAGCACCCTACGCCGTCGCAGTGGTCGCCGACCAAAGCTATTACTGGTGCGCCTGTGGCCAAAGTCAAAAACAGCCCTTCTGCGATGGCAGCCATCAAGGCACAGGTTTTACGCCAACCAAGTACGACGCCACCGAAACCAAAACGGTTTATTTCTGTGGCTGTAAGCAGTCAAAGAATGGTGCGCTCTGTGACGGCAGCCATAACGCTCTTTGATGCTTTTACTGAAAATAGCGCGAGTGTCTAAACGCTGCATATGACAACAGCATCTGCTACGTGTGGCGTACTAGAACTGCTTGATGCACTTGTGTTAATCGGCGCTTGGGTCACTCAGTTAATCAGTTAATCAGCGCTTGAGTAGTTCAGTAACTTACGAGCACTTTCTGCCCCAGTTACTGGAAGCCCTTGCGGGTCAAGTAAGCCAAGTTGCACCAGCACGCTGGCTTGATCCCAATAGATATGTTCGTGCGTGAGTTTAAGATTTTCAATTCCGGCGACCACAACGAAGGCGATTTCGACCTTTTTGTTGGTCGGTGCGATGTTGGGGACCATCCACTCGATTTCTGCAGTGTGTGTAAACGAAATCACCAACTCCTGAACGACTCTCGTGCGTCCAACCGTAACCGAAACGGTCTCGAACTTTACATCCGGAGGAAAGAACTTTCCGACAAGATGGTTTGAATAGAATTTTTTGACGCCTTCGTAACCATCGCCGCCAATCATATTAGGCACGTTTAAAAGATGCGGATCGTCGTTCATGGTCGACATCGTGGTGGCCATGTCGCCTTGCATCTCTGCGGCAATGTGTTTTTCAAGCACATTCAACATGTCTTGTTCGTCAGTCGAATAAGTCATACGGTATCGCTCCATGCAAGTCATTGGCCTTGCAGTATTACCGCACAAATCTTGTTATCGTTGACGCTAAGATAACGCTTAGCCCCTGCGTGGCATACTGTTTGCTGAATCGAATGGCTCTTTGCGCGTTAAGACGTGCCGTCTCGTAGAACATGGTTCGAATAGAGTGGCACGTGGGTTCTGACTTGCGAGCTAATGTTGTGAGTAAAAAATAACCGAGTGACCAGTTAAATCTTTGTCGATCGCAGTGAAACCAAGCGAATATGATTAGAGCCACTGCAGTCAAAACAGTACCCGAACGCCAGCGGGGCCTCGGTCGCTGGGTATCGCGCGTTCCGTTCTACTACGGTTGGGTATTGATCGGTATCGCCTTCATTACGATCGCGATCGGGATTAGCGCCCGAACATCGTTTTCATTATTGCTGCCACCCCTCATCGACGAATTTCACTGGTCGCGCGGCCTCGCCTCTGGGGCTTTTGCGTTTGGATTTTTAGTGTCAGCGCTAATCAGCCCCCTTGTTGGACAAGTGATGGATCGCTATGGGCCTCGTTTCTTGCTACTCGCTGGATCCTGCCTCACCGCTCTGGGCTTGTTACTGGCCACTCTGATGCAAGAACCGTGGCAGCTCTATGCAACTCTAGGATTTCTTGTAGGAGGCGGTACAAACCTCATGGGGTTCAGTGTTCACTCGATCTTTTTGCCCAATTGGTTTGTGCGTCGTCGTGGCTTGGCCCTTGGGATCGCATTTTCAGGCGCTGGGGTTGGGGCGTTGGTGATCTTGCCTTGGTTGCAAGAGATTATCCTAAGCGCTGGCTGGCGCGCCTCGTGTTTGGCACTCGGGTCAGTTGTGTTGTTTGTGCTTGCACCACTCAGTTTTTTTGTCTGGCAGCGCCCTGAGGAGTTGGGGCTCGAACCCGACGGGCAGCGCGGTCAGACCGAGGCCGAAGCGAGTGCGAGGGTATCAAACGTTGTTGACCACGCCTGGGTAAACACCGAATGGACGATCGCCAAGGCGATGCAAACACCTCGGTTTTGGTGCATTATTTTTGGCTATTTTTGCGCACTCTTTGCCTGGTATGCGGTGCAAGTGCATCAAACAAAATATCTTGTCGAAATTGGCTTTAGCCCAGCCACGTCGGCTTGGGCGCTGGCACTTGTGAGTGCCTTCGGTATGTTTGGGCAAATCGGCATGGGCGCACTCTCTGATCGGATTGGTCGAGAGTGGGCGTGGGGCGCCAGTTGCTTAGGTTCAGCAATTTCGTGCGCGGCCTTGCTTGCTCTTGAGGGTACGCCCGCCGAATGGTTACTGTATGTGATGGTGATTTCGCAGGGGATGTTGGGCTACGGCATGACGTCTTTGATGGGCCCCATTGTGATGGAAATTTTTCAAGGCAAATCCTTTGGTTCAATCTTTGGAGTCGTCACGATCGCAGTGATGGCCGGAGGCGCCGTGGGGCCTTGGGTGACGGGCGTGATTTACGATGAAACGGGCAGCTATCGCGTCGCCTTTGCACTCTCGCTTGCGTGTTGCTTGCTTTCGAGTATCGCGATCTGGATCGCCTCCCCGCGCAAAGTGCGGTTGGTGCAGGGGAGGCTCAAACAGAGCAATTCAAAATCGAATGCCGCGGTCACGAAGGCGATTGCCAGATCTCTTGCGACTACCAGCACCCAAGAAAACAACCCACGCCAATACACCAACGCCAAAGCCGAGGTAATACCGCAAGCCGACGTTAGGACGCCCAATAACTTCAAGTAAATTTAGTGGGTTGGCGAATGTATTAAACACGCCTATAACGTTATTGACGACGTGCGCGCTCGCACCAAAGGTCGTCAGTAACCACCGACTCAGCGAGATTAATAAATCCAATATCAGTACCAAGAGTTTTGTTACCAATGATATGGGTACTACTAGGCCGTGCCAAATACCGGCTAACGGGCCGTAGGGGTTGCGTATAAATTCTGCTTGATTGTGGGACGCGCAACTGCACAAAAGCAGACAGCAAGCAATACCAAGACACAGTCGGTAATTCATTTGTCGAACACCTTGCAAGGTTAAAAGTTACGCGACCGAAAGTGGCCTCACAGCATGATTTTTTTGTGCATTGAGATCTTACGGCTGAGACCGATGAATACACAATGAGCAATAGATTACTAGAGATTGCTAGAAATTAGTGTCTAGTTTTTGAACCAGACAGGTCAAGAGCGATTAAAGGCAAGTAAAAAGCCACTTAGCCGACGCGCGAAAACTGACCACCAATGATTAACCCGCCAGCATTTACACAGAATTATTTACAGCCTCACTGAGGCATACGCTTTTTTGCTGCAGCGTAGACTGATGCATTCTCTCTTCGTCCTACCGCTACAACAACAATGACTAATTTTTGGTCTATGACTTCGTAAACTAAGCGGTAGCCCAGGGACTTGAGTTTTATTTTGTAACAATTAGATAACTCTGCGCTTAGTCTTGCGGAAGGCACGTGCGGCTGGAGGAGTCTTTTTTCAAGTTGCTTCTTGAATTGTTCACTAATGGTTGCGTCTAACTTGCGCCATTCTTTTTGCGCGAGCGTATGAAACTCTAACTCATAAGTCTTCAAGCTTTACCTTGACAGTTTTTCCGCCTCGGCGAGATTTCACAAGATTGATTAATGAAACGTCATCGAGCTTTTCTAGCAAAGTTTCATATGCCTTTGCAGAAAGCAAATACGCGGTTGGTCGATTGTGATTTAAGACTGCTATGGGCATATCTCCCGCACTTTCTAACACCCCGCTTGGGTCACGACGTAAGTCAGTGACGCTTATCGTGCGACTGGCATGAATTACTTTTGCGGTGGCCATTTATGTCTCTTTATGTTTACAAAATTAGTGCAAAATAAAGCACACTATTTCGTGTATTTTAAAAGGATAAAAGGAATAGAGCAATTGAGCAAAGCGATTCTAGCTAAGGTATGCATAGAGCAGGTGCGCAGTGCAACCAAGGGATTGGGTGTGTGCAACGAGCGTGCAATAGGAAATTATTTTGAATTAATTGCGTAAGTGCTTGATTTTGCTGGTGCCCGGGGCCGGAATCGAACCGGCACGCCTTGCGGCGGGGGATTTTGAG
>JBAWWV010000077.1:0-14393 GCA_037146575.1 Alcaligenaceae bacterium
AATATAAAAATAACCTTTGTCATCATGCAAGGCGAGGTCGCCATGAATCCATTGACCAGGGATAGATCGCCAGTAAGACTCGAGGTAGCGCTCATCATCCATCCAAAAGGATTTCGTCATGCCAACAAAGGGCGCACGAATCGACAGTTCGCCGATTGCGTTGCGTACTGATTCGCCCGCAGCATCAACGACATCAGTCATGACACCGGGGCTTGCAGTGTTGAAGGATGCTGGAGCAATAGGTTTGATCACAACGCTAGACAGAAGGGCACAACTCGCTTCTGTGCCGCCGGTGACGTTAATAATTGGACAGGTCCCATGCCCAAAATATTTTTCGAACCATTTGAAATGAACCGGATCAATCGGTTCTCCGGCCGTAATTAATAAGCGTATTGACGACAGGTTTGGTTGGAGTGCAATGTCTGCGTGGCTGGCATAACCGCGAATCAGTGTGGGTGAGGCGCCATACACCGTGACGCGATAGCGTTCGATGAGTTTGCCCATGCGGGTCCAGTCAGGATAGTCGGGTGCGCCGTCATAGGTGACTAAGGTCGCGCCATTTAAAAGCGCCATGGTAGAAACAAGAGGTCCGGCAATCCAACCCATGTCTGCAGGCCAGCACACGACATCACCCTGGCGGATATCAAAGTGCACCGTCGAGTCATGTGCCATTTTTAACGGAAAGCCCCCATGCGTGTGAACGGGGCCCTTGGGCTTTCCCGTTGTACCAGAGGTATAGATCACCATGAAGGGATCATCGGGTGACATGCGTGCCGAAGGTATGTGTTGACCAGAGGTGTTAGTGGCGACCTGTGACCAATCAACATCACCTGCGCGCAATGCCGGGCCCTCGGGTGAGTGCTTCCAGATGGTTGTTTCAATTGTAGGCAACTGCTTGCACGCCGCTTCGATGATGGCTCTGGCATCAACAAAATTTCCACGACGACTAAAGCCTGTTGAGGCAACTAGCATGCGCGCAGTACATGACGATAGACGTGCCACGATAGCGTCTACACCAAAGCCGCTAAAGAGCGGCACCACAATCGCACCAAGATACGACAGACCAAGAAGTGTGACGTTGGCTTCGATACCATTTTCAAGCAACAAACCGACTCGGTCGCCGCGCTTGAGCCCCAGCGCCGTCATGCCTGCCGCAAAATTTTGAACACGTATTTTGAGATCTGCATACGTGACTGTTTCGGCCGCTATTTGCTCGCGTTCGGCGATTAATGCTGGCTGCTGTGCGGTTGCCGGATTGTCGGACCAGCGCAATACCGTATCCACCCAGTTGAGTTCGCCACCGGTAAACCAGCGCGGAAACTCTGCTCCGGCCGAGGTGTCAACATACTGCGTGTAGTCTGTTGACCAGACGATGCCGCAGAACGCGTTGACGACTTTCCAGTATTGCGCGGGTTGCTCAATTGAAAAACGGTAAAAGGCTTCGTAGTCAGTAAAGCCCAGTTGCCGCATCAAACGCGCAATATTTGAATCATTCAGATCTTCTGCGCGTGGTTGCCAGGCCGCTAGGTCGTTAGAGGTCATATCAGTCTGAATGCCTTAATTGATCGTGAGTCCACCATCAACCGTCAGGATATGTCCCGTGGTTGATAGCGATTCATCAGAGGCCAAATACAACGCTGCAAAAGCGATATCTTTTGGCGGAACAACGCCAAACATTTGTCCTGATAAAAACTTTGAGGTAACGCCGTCATCTTTGAGCAAGGTTAAGACGCGGTCTGTTCCGGTGGCGCCAGGTGCAATCGCATTGACGCGAACTTTCTTGGGCCCGTATTCAACCGCCATTGAGCGGGTGAGGGCGCTGATGGCGCCTTTTGCCGCTGTGTAAGCATCTTTTCTGTGTGTGCCAATCAGCGCTACAACAGAGGTCATATTGATGACCGCTCCGCCACCGCTGGCGATGATAGCCGGGATGCCGTGCTGACAACCGAGCCAAGTACCGAACAAATCGAGTTGTATTTTGCGCCAAAACTCTTCGGTGGCTCCTTCAGTGACCGCGCCATCTTTTACGGTTGATCCCCCCGCATTGTTATGCAAAATATTTAATTTGCCGAAGGTGTCAACGCAACGCTTGACGGCGGCCTCGACTTCGTCTGATTGGGTGACATCTGCCTGTATAAACAAGCACTCGCCGCCTTGTGCCTCAATAAGCTTGGCTGTCTCAGCGCCGCCCGTGGGGTTTTTATCGATGAACGCAACCTTTGCGCCTTCTTGTGAAAACAGTAGGGCAGTTTCACGGCCGATGCCCGCACCTGCGCCGGTGATAAGTGCTACTTTGCCAGCGAGTCGTCCCATGATAGTCCCGTAGAAAATTAAATGCCTAGGTAGGCACGTTGAACCTCTTGACTGTTTGCAAGATCTTTTGCAAGTCCGTGCATCGCGATTTCACCGCGTTCAAGAATGTAGGCGTAGTGCGAGATCTCGAGCGCAATTTCGGCATTCTGTTCAACTAACAAAATATCAACGCCTGCTTTTGCAATCGATTGAATGATGTTGGCGATCGTATCGACGATGGCGGGCGCAAGCCCAATCGTAGGCTCATCGAGCATGAGTAGTTTTGGTGCAGCCATGAGTGCACGAGCCACCGCAACCATTTGTTGTTGACCACCACTCAAGCTACCCGCACGGACATTGAGCTTTTCGCGCAGCGCCGGAAAATATTCAAGCGTACGTTCAAAATCGGCTGCGATGCCCTGCTGATCTGAACGCTGAAAGGCACCCATCTGTAAGTTTTCTGTCACGGTCATACTTTTGAAAAGCCGGCGACCTTCAGGGACAAGGACAAGGCCTTGCTTAACTAATGTGTCGGTAGGTGTACCTAAAATGTTTTGTCCAAACAGTTGTATGTGACCAGAGTGCGACGGTAATAGCCCCGTCAACGCTTTCATTGTGGTTGACTTGCCCGATCCATTTGAGCCAATGATGGTTGTGATTTGACCGCGTGCAAGCGTAAAACTGATGCCTTTTACCGCGGGCACAATTCCGTAATTCACGACAAGGTCTTTGACCTCTAGAGCGTATCCGTTTGTCATGCCCGTTTGCCTAAATACGCAGAAATGACTGCCGGGTTTTGTTTGATTTGCGCAGGGGTACCCGCTGCTAGAAAAACGCCATGGTCGAGTACTACGATGCGGTCGCAGATCTCCATCACGGCTTTCATATTGTGCTCAACCAGTAAGATTGAAATTTTGTACTCGTCGCGAATTTGTCTGAAAATGGCTAATGCCCCGGTCACCTCAGTCTGATTCAGACCCGTCAGAGGTTCATCCAGACAAAGTAATTTAGGTCGCGTGGCAAAAGCAATCGCAATACTCACCATGCGTTGCAACCCGTGAGGCAGGTTTCCAGCAATCTCTTGAAGGTGCTCAGACAGATTCAGAATGGCAGCGGTTTCATGCACCCGTCGTTCACGTTCGCTTTTTGAGCGAATCATGCTGAAGGTAGCAATCAGAATATTGTCATAGACCGTCATGTCTGATAAGAGACTGTCGTGCTGAAACGTACGCACTAAGCCCTTGTGGCAGACTTGGGCGGTTGTCATATTTGAAATGTCATCGCCTAAAAATGTGACCCGTCCGTCGGATAAGGGATAAAACCCGCTCACGCAGTTAAAGGTCGTACTTTTGCCCGCGCCATTCGGCCCGATCAGCCCGAGAATTTCACCAGCCTGTACCTCAAAGCTCAAATCAGACACAGCCGTCAAGCCGCCAAACCGACGCGAGAGATGATCAACTTTTAGAAGAGTCTGGGCTGTTGTCATGGTGTTCTCTTGTGCTTAGTGCCTGGCCGTCACTTGGGCTCTTGGCGCAAGGCCTAAGAGCTTTCGAATAATTCCGACCAGGCCGTCGGGCATTAACAACACGGCAATCACGATCGCGGCACCGTAAAAAATATGTTCGTATGGACCAAAGCCCATTGCAACTTGAGCCAAAAGCGTTAATACCGATGCACCTAAGATAGGGCCGGCAATGTGTGACTCACCGCCAACCTTGATGTAGGCGAGGGTGTACACCGCCAACAAAAAGCTGAAGTCGCCTGGGCTGATCACGTTGTTAGCATGCGCGAGAAGGGCACCACCAATCCCCGCGACAAATGAAGAGATTGCCAGACAAAGCACCTTGGTCAAATGTACGTTAATACCAACCGTTTGCACAATGGCGTCATTGTTGCGAATCGCGACTAACACTTTACCGAAATCTGATTGCTCAAGTCGGTATAGCGCTAGCAAGAGCAACAGCACGATGGCAACAACAAACGCCGGGTAATAGTCGGTTAGTAGCACAGGTGGAAAAATACCGATCATGCCTGAGTTGCCACCGATATATTCGATTTGTGTGTAGATCATTCTTAGCACTTCGGTGAAGGCAAAGCTGATCAACATAAAGTACGGACCTTTGGTACGTAACGTGATGTAGCCCACCACGAGACTCAGTAGTGTTGCGGCTAAGGCGGCGCTCACCAACGCCACGGCGAAGGGTAAACCCAGTTTCGCCGTGCAGATACCAGACATGTAGGCGCCTAAGCCAACAAATCCTGCGATTGCAAAATTTAATTCACCGATCAATTGAACAAAGCGAAAGCTTGCGGCCAACAACACGTTGATTGCCACCCAAATCACAAGACTGGCTGCAAAGCCTGTTCCTGCAAAGAGACTACCGGCCAACGCCACTAGGCTTAGCGTGAGGACTGCAAGGGTTGTGTTGCGCGAGTTAGCCATTGCCCATGATCCCTTTTGGACGAACCAACAAGACCAACATGGTGATCACAAACATCGCCAAGGTTGCGAGTGAAGGGTCAAAATAATAGCCGCCCACGCTTTCGATGACAGCGATCAAGATGCTGCCAATAATTGATCCTGGGATACTGCCCAAGCCGCCAATGACAATGGCGATAAATCCTTTAATTAAAAAATCGCTCCCCACGTTTGCGCTGATGACCGTGACCGGGGCAAGCAGTGCGCCGGCAATCGCCGCCAAGAATGTGGCGATCAAAAAGCCATAGAGAGCAATTTTGCGATACGGGATACCTTGAAGCATTGCTGCTTCGTGGTCTTCGGCGACTGCTCGTAAGGCTTTGCCAAGTTTTGTCGCTGCAATCAGCCAGCACATTGCCACTGCGACCAACAGAGCGATGACGGTTAAGATCAGTCGCTGCGTCGTGATGGCCCCACCTAGGATACGCAAATTGCCTTCAAACAGATCGGGCAGCTTGATCGGTACCCCTCCAAAGAACTCTAAGAACAGACCTTGCATCAGCAGTGACAAGCCAACCGAGAGCACAAATGAGCCCACCATGTCCCGTTGAAATTTCTTGAAGGCAAAGTGATACAGAAACCAACCGCAAGCCATTGTGGCCAAAATCGAAACACTCCCAGCGATTGCGTAGTTCAACGCCAAAGGGAGGGCGGGGCTGTTAATCCACGGCACGATGATGGCAATGAGCAGAAGTACAAGGCCAAAAAATTCGCCGTGTGCAAAATTCACAACTTTCATGACACCAAAAATCAGTGTCAGGCCGAGTGAAAATAGAATGTAGGCTGCGCTAATCTGCAGACTATTTAAAAATAGTTGCCCGAAAATTTCCAATGCGTTACATCCTCAAAGCGTAAGCGGCCAGCGAATCAGTTGGGGCCAGCAATGCGCTAGCCCCTATCTGACAGCTTACTTACCTGCCGCTAAACGAGCCTTAAGCTCTTCTGGGATGAGACGCGTGAGCTCAACCATCTTGCCGTCTTGCACCTGAGTGATCATCACTGGCACTTGCATTTGCTGAGGAGAGTCATAAACGGCTTTGCTACCAAAGACCGTCTTGCCGTAAGACGTTTCAAAAATCAAGGTTGGCAGTACTTCTGCAATCTTTTTAGGGTCAAGGCTGTTTGCAGATTCCATTGCAGCCTTCAGTGCATAGACCGAGTCATAGCTTGATACCTGCAGCGGATTAAGTGGCTCTTTGTATTGCGCCAACATGCCTTGATTCAGGATCTGTTGAACAGGTGTTGATAGTGAGCTTGAATAGTCGCCCGCGTATCCCATATAGGTGCCGTTGGCTGCCGCGCCACCAATTTGAGCTAGTTGCGTGGCACTCGTGCCAACCGGTAGTACTTTGACGCCGTTCCAGCCGAGTACACCTAGCTCTTTGAGTACGATACCTGCATCGGCAGGTGGTGCCACGCCAAGATCAATGATGTCGGGTTTTTGTTCGGTAAGTTTTGCTGCAATCGGTTGAAACTGAGTGGTGCCGCGTTCGTACCAATTGGTAGACAAGACTTTTACGCCTAAGGCAGCCCAAGCTTTTTGTGCAACGACTTCGACCTCTTTACCAGAGGCATCGTTGGCGTTCAAAATCGCGACTGTTTTAGCCTTTGGATGTTGAGTCAGTACATACTTATACAGTGGGTCAAGAATTTCGAAAGGGGTATTGGACTGAGTAAAGGTCAGCGGAAACTGCGGGCCTTTGACGCTTTTTCCCCAGGCGGAAATGAAAATCAGCGTGCCACTGCGCTCAGACAGTGATTGCAGTGCCTGGATCGGGGCAGTGCCAATGCCACCGACGATGTATTTGATTTTGTCGCGGTTAATCAGGTTTTGAGCGACCTTAGTGCCTTCGGCTGCGTTGTATTTGTTGTCGTAGGCAACGATTTCAAACTTATATTTTTTACCCGCGACGGTGACACCGCCCTCTAGGTTAATTTTGTCTGCCGCTTGTTTGGCAGTCCACTCCATACCAAGGCCCCAAACGGCAGCGGCGCCCGACATGGGTGCTGAAATACCGAGCTTGATCGTGTCTTGAGCTTGAACGCTTGTCGCAGACGCGAGAGCCGAAAGCGCAAGGGTCGCGTAAATCTTTTTAAGATTTGTCATGTTTGTCTCCGGGTTATTCTATTTTTCAAAGGCTCTTGGACTTTATTCCGAGCGTCATTTCGCCTCACTGTACCATAGACCCAAGGCGTATTAAATGAAAAATTCTCGAGATTTTTTTGAAAAAAATCACCGAGAATTTTTGCGATCAATCATAGTGTAAAGACTCGAGAATTTTTATTAAACGCCTTCAACAATTCGAATGTCGCGTTCAGCCGCATTTGGCCCGAGCGCCCTAATGGCCTCTTGGTAACCAGGGCTGTTGTATGCCGCTTGCGCTGCTGCGACGCTTTCAAACTCAATGAGCACAGTGCGCTGTTTGACGCCTTGCTCTTTGGTGAAGGCAGCCTCGCCGCGAGCAAGAAATTTGCCGCCTGCCGCAATGAGCGAGGGCCCCGCTAGCTTTGCATAAGCGGCGAGGGCTTCTGGGTTTGAAACTGAGCGATAAGCACTGATCCAGTAGGCTTTGGGCATGACAACGTCTCCGTGTGTGGTTGTGTGTCGCTATATTACCAAGAGTGTTACAGCGCGGTGGTAGAGCCTTCGCGACGGTCTGCGCGGTCTCCCGCGCAGGCCTCAGTTGATGTTGCGCTGCCGCATATTCGTGTTTCAGTAAAGAGGGTATTATTTTTGTATGACCGCATCATTAACGAACGTACAACACTCATTACGCGCACCGTTTAAGGTGCGTAGTTTTTGCTTTCAGTGGCCTGCTGATTTAGCAGCGTCCTTGGCATTTGAAATGGAGATTCTGGTGCTTGGCTGGTATGTGCTAGTCGAGTCGGGTTCGGTCATGATGTTGGTTCTCTACGGCGCTTTGCAGTACTTCGGCTCAGTGTTTTCCCCCATGTTTGGAGTAGCCGGAGATCGTCTTGGCTATAGGCGTTTATTTTTGCTAACCCGGGGGTTATATGCCGCGTTAGCCACCTTGGTGGTGGTATTGGCTTTTCTGTCTTTACTCACGCCTTACTTGGTCATTGCCGTAGCTGCGGTCGTTGGCATGATTCGTCCCTCTGACAATATGATGCGCTATGCATTAGTTGGTCAAACGATGCCAGCAGAACAGCTAACAGGAGCGCTGGGTATCTCGCGCATGACCGCAGATGCAGCGCGGATTGTTGGTGCGTTGATCGGAGTGGGAACCGTGGCCCAATTTGGGATGGCAGCAGCCTACGTTCTCATTGCGTCTCTGTATGCGTGCAGTTTTTTATTTTCATCCGGCGTGGCCGGCAAAGAGCCACGCTTGGACCCCAAGCCGGCGCGTTCGGCCTTTACTGAACTGATTGCTGCGTTTGAGTATGTGTGGGTGCGCCCTGAACTACTTGGTGCAATGAGTTTGGCGTTTTTAATGAATTTTTGTGCGTTTCCGTTCACGTTAGGCCTTTTGCCTTACATCGCGAAAAATATCTTCGAGGTCGGGCAGGCTGGCCTAGGGGCCTTGAGCGCGAGCTTTGCCTTCGGGGCCTTGCTAGGGTCTTTGGTGTTGGGTTTGAATCGTTTTGCGCTCGGGACAGCTCGTGCAATGCTGGTGACCGCCTGTATTTGGTTTGCTTCTTTAATGGCTTTCGGTTTTCTGACCGATCTGACAGCGGGTATGTTAATGCTAGTGTTTACGGGCTTTGTACAAAGCTTGAGCATGACGCCGCTCGCGGCAGTGATGTTACGGAGTACCGAGCCTGCGTTTCGAGGGCGAGTCATGGGCATGCGTATGTTGGCGATTTGGGGGCTACCCGCCGGCCTATTGTTAGCAGGGCCGCTTATCGATTGGGTTGGTTACCGAGCGGTTGTCGTGTTTTACACCGGCTTAGGTCTGGTGTTGACTTTCTGTATCGCTCGGCGTTGGCACCGTGCGCTCTGGAGTCCATCCGCTTCTTCTAACCAACATCGTTGACGCTGGTTGGGTGAGCGCGGTGCGCGCGACTGCGTTTGTTGACTGCACGAAAAGTGACTTTGTGTTAGGGTTCTCCCTGAGACAAAAAAGATGCGCCCAAAGAGCCCCATGAAGATTTTTTACGGTTGGAAGATGGTTTTTGCAGCCGCGTCGCTGCAATTTCTGCAGTCAATGATGCTGCATCAAGCATTTGGGGCATACCTCGCCGTATTGATTGAAGAAAAAGGCTGGAGCAAAACCTCAGTGTCGGCCGCCTCGGCCATGATGTCCATGGAGGCCGCCATTATCGGTCCGCTACTCGGTTGGTTTTTAGACCGGTTCGGTTCACGCGGTGTCATACGCATTGGCGTTATCATGTTTGGCATTGGCTTTATGTTGATGAGCCAAATTGAGTCTTTAGCTCAATTTTACGGCGCAGTGATTGTGATTGCGATTGGCTCTTCGATGGCGGGATATTTTCCGCTGAACGTTGGCATTATTCAGTGGTTTGAAAAAAAGCGTGCCCGCGCCCTGTCAATGGTTGGCCTAGGTCTCGCGCTCGGCGGCATGTTTGTACCGTTGGTTGCGTTCAGCATCCAGAGCAATGGGTGGCGTATCACCTCCTTCGCTTGTGGTGTGGCGGTAATTGTCTTGGGATACCCACTCGCTGGTATTTTTCGCCGACGTCCTGAAGATTTTGGATGGACTGTCGATGGGCTGGGTGCGGCTCGTGGTGCCGTGGATTTGAAGGGGACCCCCAAAGACAATAACGAACCAGAATTCACGGCGCGTCAGGCCTTGCGAACCAAATCATTTTGGTTGTTATCGGCTGGGCATGGTGTGGCGCTGATTGTGGTGACGGCCGTGAACACCCACGCCATCAACCACATGCGCATTTCGCTGGGGTACACCATTTCTCAGGCGGCCGTTTACATCACATTGATGACTGCTTTTCAGGTGGTGGGGGTGCTGCTCGGTGGCTGGGTAGGCGATAAGTGGCGCAAAAATCGAATGTCAGCGGCCTGTATGTTGATGCATATGACCGGACTGCTGATGCTGACCTATGCGGGTGGTCCGGCGATGCTGATCGGGTTTGCTGTGTTGCACGGCTTAGCGTGGGGGATTCGCGGTCCGTTTATGCAGGCGATTCGCGCAGACTATTTTGGGCGAAAATCCATTGGCATGATTCTTGGCTTATCTGCGTTGTTGACCGCAGTTGGCCAAATTTCTGGGCCTTTACTTGCGGGCATTATGGGCGATGCGACTGGTAATTATTTGCTTGGCTTTACTGTCTTGGCTTTGATCTCGGGTGCCGGTTCGGCCTTGTTTTGGTTTGCAAAGCCGCCACCGATGCCGCTAAAGGTTTCCTAAACGTACGGTTCAACGGTATGCTTGATCCCCAAGAACTTAAAAAATATTGGGGTAGAGACAAATGAATAAAACGATCTGCAACTTCGCCGCGCAGACATTGCGACACCTAGGTCTAGCAGGTTTAGGTGCGCTGTTGGCGGGTTTAACGTTGCAAGCCACCGCACAAACGTGGCCCAGCAAACCGGTGCATGTGATCGTGGGCTTTGCACCGGGCGGCGGCACAGACATCGTTGCACGAGCGCTCAGCGCGACCATGACAACGGCGTTAGGTCAGTCCTTCGTTGTTGAAAATAAGGCGGGTGCGGCGGGCACCATCGGCGCAGATAACGTTGCGAAGTCGGCACCGGATGGCTATACCTTATTGATGGGACACTCGAATTCAAATGCGATTTCACCCTTCGTCTTAAAAAATATCCCCTATAACCCCGCAACTGACTTTACGCCGATTACATACTTAGGCTATGTCCCGAATGTCTTGGTGGTCAACGTAGCAGTGCCGGTCAATAATGTTGCTGAATTGATCGCCTTGGCAAAGACCAAACCCGGTATCTTGACCTATGGCTCTTCAGGCATCGGTAGTACCCAGCACCTTGCGGGCGCGTTGTTTTCACAGATTGCGGGTATCTCGCTGAATCATATTCCCTACAAGGGGAGTGGGCAGGCCATCATTGATTTGCTCGCGGGTCAAATCACGATGAACTTTGATACCTTGCCACCAGTGTTTGAACAGATCCGCTCTGGCAAGCTCAAAGCGCTCGCCATTTCAACGCCAGTTCGCCTGCCGCAGTTGCCCAACGTTCCGACGTTTACTGAAGTCGGTATCAAGGGCTTTGAGGTCACAAATTGGTACTCGATCATGGGCCCCAAGGGTATGCCGCCGGCCTTGGTTGCACAAATTGACAAAGCCGTTAAAGCGGCGATGGCAGACCCGAAGACCAAAAAGACACTAGAAGAGCAGGGCTTACAAACTGAGGGGGCAGCCACACCAGAAGCCTTTTCTGCCTTTGTGCAAGATGAATTAGTCAAATATAAACAGCTTGTTCAAACGCTCAATATCAAAGCTGATTGAGTGTGATGTCAGGTTTTTTTGACAACCCCAAGCTTCGGTAAAAAAATGCTCAAGTGCGCCCATACAGGCGTCCTGAGCATGTCTTTGATGCGCTAGAGATGATGGGGTTAGCTATTCACTCAATTGAGCACGGTTACGTGCGATAAAGTTACCAAGCTTGGAATGTTGAGCATCTAAAAATGCACCAAATTCTTTTGGGGTCATGCCACCTGCAACGACGCCCAACCCAGCAAAGCGTTCACGCACCTCGGGTTGTTCCAGTACAGCCCTGACGTCAGCCGATATCTGCTCTTGTAGGGCATTAGGTGTGGCGCTCGGTACCATCAATCCGTACCAAGCCGTCATGTCAAAATTGGGGAGTCCGACCTCGGTTGCACTCGGTAGATCCCAGCCTACCATTTTGTCTTTTTGACCGATGAAGAGCGCTTTGACCCGCCCGCCGTCAGCATGAGGTTTAAACACGGCCCCCTCAAAGATGCCATCGATTTGCTTGCCAATCAAGTCATTCAAGGCACCGATGCTGCCAGATTTATAAGGCGGAAATGCCATTTCAACACCAGTTTGATTTGAGAATTCGAGTGCTGCCAGATGCATGCTTGCACCAATGGTCGAGATACCAAAATTCATTGGGCGATTTTGTGCCTTTGCGTAGGCAATATATTCAGCGACGCTGTTGGCAGGCACGTCGCTGCGAACCATCAGTGCCAAAGGATACCGTCCCAGAGAGGAGATTGGAGCCAGATCCGAAGCTTTATATGGCAGCTCTTTAATCAAAAACTGGTTTGTAATCCACGCGAAGGCAATATACAAAATCGTGTAACCGTCTGGCTTAGCCTTAGCAACAATGCTTGTACCAATCACCGTTTGCCCACCCGCACGATTATCGACGACGACTGGCTGCCCCCATTTTTTGCTCAGGCCCTGCGCGATGACACGTGCCTGCGCATCTGAACTACCGCCGACGCCAAAGGGCACAACAATCGTAACGGGTTTGTCAGGAAATGCCGCCTGAGCGACGGTTGAAAGAGCCCCCAAGGCGAGCAGCGTTGTACTGAGCGCAAGGCGTTTTGTCAGACGTTTGATCGTGTATCCCATTTTTGTATCTCCGGTGGCGAGTGGCCTGTCTTGTTATGGTCGAAATTCAGAGTGTCACTGCTTGAATTATTAAAAGGTCAAAAAGTTATCAGGCTGGCTGACTTTTGGTTTGAGTCAGGGTTAAGGTGTCAGGCTTTAGCGTTGTAGTGTTTGTTTAGTCTGCCGAAATTTTCCCGGCGCGAATAATGTCTCCGTAAACGGCGCTGTCGCGTTCAATCAACGCTGCGAACGCTTCGGGAGAGCTGCTGTCTGGTATGAGCCCGCCCTTCATGAGCCTGTCTCTGATGTCTGGCTCTTGAGCGATGAGTGCAATTTCGGCTGCAATGCGATCGACAATGGCGCGAGGGGTGCCTTTTGGGGCAAGCAGCCCAGCCCAAGACACCATATTGAAACCCGGAAAGCCGGCTTCTTCCATGGTTGGGGTGCCCGGTTCGGTCGGCCAGCGTTTTGGTGAGCTGATCGCAATTGCCTTGAGGCGGCCCTCTTTGACGTGAGGCATGAACACCACCATCGAGCTAAAAACGAAAGCAACTTCGCCGTTTAGAATGTCGGTGAGTACGAGCGCACTGCCTTTGTAGGGAACGTGTTGCATCGGTACGCCGCTGCGTTGACTCAAGCTGGCACCTAACATGTGTGCGCCCGAGCCAGTGCCACTTGACGCATAGTTGAGTTTGCCTGGGTGCCGGCGACCATACTCGAGAAGTTCTTCCACTGAGTTCGCGGGGATGCGATTAGATACAAATAAAAAACTCGGTAGATCTGCCATCTTGGTGATGGGAATCAGGTCGTCCGGTTGGTAAGGCATCTTATGCAGATGTGGGTTCACGGCATACGCCGCAAGTACGCTTAAGAGTGTGTAACCGTCGGGCTCTGCTCGGGCGACAAACGCGGTACCCACGGCGCTGTTTGCACCACCTTTGTTTTCGACGATGACGTTTTGCTTTAAGCGGTACGCGAGCCTGTCCATCATGATGCGGGTGATCGTATCGGTAGCAGCGCCTGGAGGGTAGGGCACAATGACTCGTAAGGGTTTACTCGGCCAGTCTGAGGTGACCTGCGCCAAGCTAGAAACGCTCAACAGACTGAGTGTTGTCAAAAGCAGCGCGCAAAAGACAGTGCCCAAGAGGCGAGTTGGCCGCTTAATGTGTGGGTTACGGCTGCTCTGGGTTTGCGCGACACTGCACTGACTCAAGATTAGTCTCCAGATCAAATAGGTCAATGATTCTTGTTATGGTTCATTATCCTAAACGATCGGGCAGCAATCCGCAGTAATTTATAAAAATAAAGAAAATCTTGACTTATTGGTCCTCTTGCTGCGTGATAAGACTCGAACGCAGCGAGCATGGGTCGGGTATAGCGGTTTCGTAAGGATTAAGCAAGGCAGTCGCTCTTTGCGGTTTACACTAGCGGACTGTTGCTTGGCCCTTTCTTTTTTGTTGCCCGGTCATTTTTTTGTTCGTCCGCGATTTTTATACGTTTTCAATATGCTTCTGCGGTCTGCGTTGTTTATTCGATTAGTACTGTCGTTGGGAGCGCTCTGCGCGCTGGCGGGCTGCATCACACTTGGCCCTGACTACGACGCTCAACGCGCCACTCAAGTACCCAACCAGCCGCAAACATGGCAGCCTCCGATCCCTCACGGCGGTCAGCTTGCGTCCTTGCAAGACTGGTGGCGTCAGTTTAATGATCCAACCTTGCTGGCTTTAATTGCTGCAGCCCAAGAGCAAAGCAACACCATGGCGCAGGCAGCTCTCAGAATCGCTCAAACCCGCGCCTTATTGGTGGGCACAACCGCCGCGGCGCTCCCTGCCGTGAACGGTTCGGCGGGTGTCACGCGCGGCACGTTTCAGGTGGGCGGCCCCGTTGTGTTGGCCACCATTAATCAAGCACAGTTGCAGTCTAGTTGGGAGCTCGATTTATTTGGTGGTTTGGCGCGCGGCGGCGAGGCCGCCCGTGCTAGGTTAGAGGCTCAGGTTGCCAACTGGCACGACGCGCGTATTGCCGTTGCCGCAGATACGGCGAATCTGTATGTCAATTATCGGGCCTGCGAACAGTTCACCAAGCTGGCCTTGTCAGACGCAAGGTCGCGCGCGCGCATCGCTCAACTCACTGA
>JBAWWV010000078.1:0-14282 GCA_037146575.1 Alcaligenaceae bacterium
GTATCATGCCCCAACTCTGGCACGTCGGCAGCGTGCGAAAGCCCGCCGACTCGCCCAACCCACATGCGACCTCGGTAAGCCCATCAGGTCTCAAAAAACCTGGAATTAGCTTTGGTGAGCCGATGACCAAAACGCAGATCGGGCAGGTCGTTGATGCTTTCGCACGAGCAGCCGAGCAGGCAGCCGGCCTCGGGTTTGATGGCATCGAGTTGCACGGCGCGCATGGGTATCTGATAGACCAGTTTTTCTGGCAAGAGACTAACGTGCGCACGGACGAGTATGGAGGCAGTATGGCGCGGCGCGGGTATTTCGCCGCGCAGATCATCGAAGCCTGCCGTCGCGTCATGGGGCCAGACTTGCCGATCCTTTTTCGTCTCTCGCAATGGAAAGTGCAAGACTATTACGCCAAGCCATTCACTACACCAGAGAGTTTTCAGCTGTTTCTCGCACCACTAGCCGAAGCCGGTGTCGACGCATTCCACTGCTCGACACGTCGCTTCTGGGAGCCAGCGTTCGAGGGATCGCCCCTGAACCTCGCCAGTTGGGCGAAAAAACTCTCTGGAAAGGCTTGCATCACGGTTGGCTCCGTTGGGCTCGATTCGGACATGAACAGCGCCTTCCGCGGCCAGAGCGCTTCTGTGCAATCACTTGACAAGATCACTGCAATGGTGGAATCGGGAGATGTCGATCTAGTCGCTGTTGGCCGTGCGTTACTGGCCGATCCAGAATGGGCACGCAAGGTCCGCGAAGGTCGCTTGCAGGACCTGACAGGATTTGCTGCGGCGTCGATGAAAACGCTGTACTAATGCTCTCTGAAGACTGATACCTCGTATTTGTGAGCGATGGATAACCCCTGTAGACAATAGACGAGTTAGTGACTAGCCTGCTTTGAGAGAGTCTATTCAAATAAAAATAATGCCAGAAATACTTATATTCGCATGTCAGTAGTCTTGCTTGGGGGAGCACCATCCGTAATCGGGTCGCAGGGGTATCTGAGTCGCCCAAGATTTTAGCCATACCGCCCATTTATACATGAGTACGTTCTGTTATGCCACACACGGTAAGGAATCAGGGTTCGCAAAAAAAGTCGGTGACAGAGTCATGTTTATGGACGAGGGAAAAATTGTTGAGTCTGATACGCCAGCTAATTTTTTAGCTCACCCAAAAATGACAGCGCGCAATCCTTCCTTGGGCAAATTCTTACTTAAAAAAATGTAACTAGCTTGGATCCGCTTGTAAGTGGGGTACGTCCGCAAACTTGGACTGATTTACGCTGCAGGTCCAAGACAATCTCGGTGTTCTAAAGGAATTCATGAACTGAAGGAATTCATTGACAATAGAATATTTATCCATATATCCTGATACGACTGATGCATATAAATAACTGTAGATGACTTGTACAAAAACAAACAACAAAAGGTAGACATCATGCAATCTTCACACATACGCAGTTCCTTGAGCATCATCGCAACAGCCCTTGCCCTCACTACTAGCGCAGTTAGTGCAGAAACCATCCGCATCGGTGGAACAGGTAACTACGGCCCTGTCTTGCCGGTAGCAGCCGCGCAAGAGTTAAAGTTGTTCGATAAACTTGGCGTCACTGTTATTTTTACTACGTTCGCCTCGGGCGCTGCAGGCATGGAAGGTCTAGCGGCCAAAGAGGTCGATATCATTAATTTTTTTCCGCCAGGCCTCGCACTTGCTAAACGCAGCGGGGTCAAGGCGACGGTGGTAGGAGCCGGAACCCTCACGCCCAGAGGCTGGCACATCATGGCCAAAAGTGATTCAAAACTTAATAGTGTTAAAGACCTTGCAAATAAAAAAATTGGCACCACATCGGCTGGCTCTACAACTGATTTTTTTGCGCTTTGGGCTGCATCTCAAGCGGGGGGTAGTGCAACACGCATACCGGTTGGTGGCCCAGGTTTGATTCCCAACATGCTTTCTGGCAACGTCGATGCGATCGTGGCCTATCCACCGCTGAGCTACACCCTCCTTCTCTCAAAAGATGGCAAGAGTCTCGTAGACTTTGGCAAAGAAATGCCTATCAATCTGCCAGACGTGTGGGTAGCCTCTGATGCCATCATCGAAAAAAGCCCTGACGCTGTGCGCAAAGCACTGACAGGCATCTATAGCGCGATTGTCTATATGCAGGCAAACCCAGAATGGACCATCAACTTCATTGTCAAAGAAGCTAAGATGGCTAAGAACATTGCCACCGAAGAGTACAACAACACCATCAAAGGGCTCTCGTCTGACGGTACGCTGAAAGAGGAATGGGTAGCCGAGTCACTCAAACTGGCTGAGCTAGCTGGTATCAAAAACATCCCGCCTGCCGCACAACTATTTACGACGAAATTTGTACCCGTGAAACCTATTACCCCCTAAAAGTCATGACTAAAACGGTGCTGTTGTGCACACGTTTAGGCATACTGCTTGGGCTGTTAACGCTATGGCAATTGATTGTCGTAACCGGCCTCGCAGACGTGCGCACGTTACCCCTGCCGAGTGCGGTACTGGTTCGTATTGTCGAAATGCTCGGCGACAAAGAGGTGCTTTACAACCTTTGGATAACAGTTGCCCAAGTCTCACTAGCCTTCATCATTGTGGTGCCGATTGGAATAGTCGCAGGCCTATTCCTAGGCGAAAGTAAATATTGGGGGCAAGTGTTCAAGCCCTTTTTTTACTTTATGACAAGCGTACCAAAGTCAGTTTTTCTGCCACTTTTCATTTTGGCATTAGGGACCGGCTTCTCCCAAAAGGTAGTCTTTGGAATTTTTCAGGCGATTTTTGTACTGGTCATTTGTGCCATTGCGGCAACTGAGACGGTACCCAACGAGTACCTCAAGATGGCGCGCTCATATGGTGCAACTCGCCGCCAACTTTATGCAGAGATTTACCTGCCTGCCATGCTTCCGATTCTTCTTGAAGGACTACGCTTAGGAATGATCTTTAATATTACAGGAGTCTTATTCGCTGAAATGTACGCCTCAAGAGCTGGGCTCGGACACCTGGTCTCTATGTGGGGAATGCGTTTTGAGATGGTTAACCTGTTTGCTGGTATCGCACTCGCCTCGATCTTAGCCATTTTGATCAATGAGACTCTGCGGCACTACGAAAACAAACTAAGTCGCTGGCGTTGATGATTCGCACATATCGCTTATGAAGCAAAACACCTCTCTGAACGCCCTGCCATCAACACACTCGGCGAGCTTGACTGTTGAGCATATCACTCAAAAATTTCACACCACGTCGGGTGAAATCCATGCCATTGACGATGTATCGTTCAGCATTGCTGACGGAAAGTTCATCGGAATAGTCGGGCCAAGCGGTTGTGGTAAATCATCGCTATTACTGATGATGGCCGGCTTACTCAAACCGACCATTGGAAGAGTTTTGATAGGATCGACTCCAGTTGTTGCCCCGATCCCAGAAGAAATAGGTGTCGTTTTTCAGGAGTCAAGCCTTCTACCCTGGAAGACGGCTCGCGAAAATGTTGAGTTTCCTTTGAAACTGCGTGGTGTCTCTCAGCCTAAGCGTGAAAAAGTTGCAATCGACATGCTGAGACTGGTTGGATTGCAAGATTTTATTCACCGTTACCCCCATGAACTCTCGGGCGGCATGAAGCAACGCGTCTCTGTAGCGCGAGGCTTTTGTCAAGACTCACGTGTGCTGTTGATGGACGAACCCTTTGCCGCACTTGATGAGCAGACCCGCATGACTTTGGGCGATGAATTACTCGCGCTCTGGGAAAAAAATAAGAAAACCGTGGTGTTTGTGACGCATAGCCTGACCGAAGCGGTCTACTTATGTGATGAAGTTTTGGTGATGGGTCCACGTCCGGGGCGTGTATTACACCGGCTTGTAATCGACCTGCCGCGTCCACGGTCATTTAAGGTCATGGCGACTGAGCGTTTTGGACAACTACGCAATGAAATCTGGGACTTGATTCGAATAGGCGCAGACTCATGAGCACGCTGGACAACTCAATTCAGACCGACCTGTTCTCTGGGCGTCGCGGTCACTATTTGATTGAGCCTCGTACTCTTCGCCTGCTCCTGATTGGTTCATTACTTTTATTGTGGGAAATCGCGCCACGCCTTGAGTGGCTGCCGACGGTAATGCTTGCCCCCTTATCCAAAACTTTCATGGCTGGGATTTCTAATTTCGCGATCTTTACCAATGCCTTAACCCATACCGTCATTGAACTCACCTTAGCGTTACTCATCGCTTTATCACTTGGTGGCGTTCTAGGCTTGGTGCTCGGTGGTTTCAAGGTCTTACGCCTAATTTTTTTGCCAATTTTTGCCTCTGTCTATGCAATTCCTTTAGTGATTCTTTATCCTGTTTTAACCGTATGGATTGGCATTGGCCCAGAGTCGAAAGTGATTTTTGGTGCGATGTATGGCTTGTTCCCAATGCTGCTTGCAACGGCTGCAGGCATTCAAACCGTTGATAAAAGCTATCTCCTGGCCGCTCGCAGTATGGGTGCAACACGGCAACAGCTCATGTGGCAGATTTTGTTACCCGCGGCGCTACCAGCCGTCTTATCGGGCATGCGTGTTGGCAGCGCAATGACAGCGATCGGTGTGGTGGTTGCCGAAATGGTTGCCTCAACGGCGGGAATCGGTTTTCTAATCACACAGAATCGAACTATGTTCAATACTGCCGAGGTCTATTTTGGTGTGTTTCTAGTTTTAATATTAGCTGGCACGCTCGATTGGTTTATTCATCTTTTAGAAAAACGAACCGAGCGCTGGCAGCCTCGCAAACAGGTCTCCTTATGAATGCTGCAACTAAATTGCGTCAACGACTACTGCAAGTTGACATCCTTGTGATCCCAGGTGGTGGCTCACCCCTCGAGTTGAAGCTGATTGAACAGGCCGGCTTTGAAGCCGGATACATCAGTGGCTATGCAACTGCTGCTGCACGCTATGCTGAACCAGACATTGGTCTCGTTGCCTACGCCGAAATTGAAGACAACGTACTTGCAACGCGACGCGTCACCAGTATTCCTTTAATTGTCGACTGCGACACTGGCTATGGTGATGTCGCAAATGTCGTCAGAACGGTCAGAGGGATGGAACTGCTCGGCGTCGCTGCGATTCAAATCGAAGATCAGTCATGGCCTAAGCGCTGTGGACACATGGACAACAAGATTGTTGAACCCCGAGATATCGCCTTGAGAAAGATCGAGGCAGCAGTCGCTGCACGCCGCGATCCAGAGACAATGATCATTGCCCGTACAGACTCGCGCGGACCACTGGGCATTCAAGAAGCACTCGAGCGTTGTCAAATGTTTAAGCAAGCTGGTGCAGATATTCTATTTGTTGATGGACCACAGTCTCTTGAAGAACTCGAACTAATTGGTCGAGAATTACCAGGCCCTCTTCTGGCCAATATGTCTGAAACTGGGCTTACCCCCCTGCGCTCTGCAGGTGAGTTACAGACCATGGGCTTCGCGATTGCCTTGTTTCCAAGCAGCACAATCCGGCTCACCATCAAAGCAGTGAGTGACTTTTTGTTGGATCTTAAACAAACAGGGGACTCTCGTCAGTGGGTGGAGAAGATGGCCTCACTGAGTCAAACCAATCACGCTTTAGGATTGGACGCAATCAGAACCTTTGAACAACATCTACTAAATAAGAGGTAGCCCCATGACCATATCCCACACCTACCCATTTCCGCCCGGTGGACCGTCAAAAATTGATCGGTTGCTGCAGGGATCTTTCGATCTGCATCACCATGGCTATCCAGAAATTAGTTTCGACTGCAAGACACGAATGGAAGACGTCGACGAGATGTCGATCGCGCGTAACGCGGGCATGACTGGTGTCGTACTTAAGTCTCATATGTTTCCCACTGTAGGACGAGCCTATCATTTAAAGAACTTGGTGCCCGGCCTCGAAATTTACCCAAGTATTACGCTGAATTACACCGTAGGCGGTTTGAACCCGATGGCGATTGAAGTTGCAGCCAAGCAAGGTGCAAAAATGTTATTCATGCCAACCTGGAGCGCAGAAAATGACATCGAACGCGGCGGCATGAGCCATCATTTAAGTCATTTTATTGACCGGGCTGAAAGTAAACTTAAACCCGGCAAAGGTATACGACTGACTGATTCACACGGCAAACTTACCGCAGAATGTCGCGAATGCCTAGATGCGGCACGTCAGTATGGGATGACCGTTTGTAGCGGCCACGTATCACCAAAAGAATCTATTGCGCTCGCCGATGGCGCAAAAGACTACGGCATTGAAGAAGTGATTTTCTCGCATCCCGACAGTAATTCAGTGGGTGCCAACCTTCAAGAAATCAAAGATATGTGCCAACTCGGAGCGGTCTGCGAGTTTTGCGCCTTAGGCTGCCTGCCAGCCTTTCAACGCATCAAAGCCAAAGAGTTTGTCAATATCATGTCCGAGATCAGTCCTGACAAAGTAATCTTGACGACAGATTATTTTTTTGAATGGGCCCCACCTGCCTCTGAAACCATGCGAATGCTAATCGGCAGTTTTCTCATGCTTGGCATGCCCGAAGAGCACGTGAAAAAAATGGTCAGAACAAACCCGGCACGCTTGCTTGGATTAAACGAGGCCGATTTGGATAATATCGCGCAAAAACAGGCGGCTCAAGCGCTCGCTGATGGTCGACCAGTTTTCTAGAAAACGAGCGTTCATTCGCCATCACTAGTTCTGGTGACCACACCGACTTTCTGCTTTTGTTTAGTAGGTGATTTCAACCAATCCTATATCTCGTGAAATGCTTCAATTGAACGAATAGTTTTCTCGGTGATCTGACGTGTATTCATCAATCTCGAAGGCTGACACGATTGCCTACTCGTTTTTTGTTGTAAGGCGTACTTGTTACCACTTATTGCCGGAGCTGTTCGCAGGATCTAGAAGCAAGAGCAGAGGCTGCTGGGATGTACTTATACGCTCAGGCTGCCTATTATTGAGCTGTCGCGCCAGAGGCCCGTACAGCAGCCGACCATTGCTCGATCTCACTAAGCACGAAGGCGGCAGCCTGCTCGGGCGTATTCTCGCCGAACTCACTGCCGTCGCCACCGAGCTTATCTTTTACGTCCGTCATGGGAAGGATACGTACGATCTCGCGATTAATTCTGTCGATAATCGGTTTCGGAACGCCGGACGGTGCCATCAAGATTGTCCAGCCACTGACCGAAAAACCGTTGACACCGGCCTCGTGGATCGTGGGTAGTTCGGGCATTGCAGGGAAGCGCTTCACGCTGGCAACGGCGAGCGCGCGCACCTTTCCAGACTGGATGTGCGGCACAGAACCTAGTGCATCTGCGAACATCATCTGAACGTGTCCGGCCATTAGGTCTGCGAGTGCCGGACCCGTGCCTTTATAGGGAACGTGAACCAGATCGGTTCCGGTGATCAGCTTGAATCGTTCTCCGGCAAGATGCGGCGGGGTCCCGATGCCGGAAGACGCGAAGGTGAGGCCCGGCTGTCGCTTGCTAAGCGCGATGAGTTCCTGCACCGACGTTGCCGCAATGGACGGGTTCACGACCAGCGCATAGACTGCGGACGCCACCATCGCCACGGGAGTGAAATCCTTGACCGTATCGAACGGCAAGGTCATATAAAGGGCGGGATTGATCGCGATTGGTACCGAGTTCATCAATAGCGTATAGCCATCCGGCGTTGCACGAGACAGCGTCTCCATCGCAATGTTGCCCGCAGCGCCCGGACGATTCTCGACTACGACCGACTGACCAAGCGCTATGCTCAGTTTCGGAGCTAACGTTCTGGCGGCAAGATCCACGCCGCCGCCGGGCGGGTAAGCCACCAACAGGCGGATCGGCCGACTAGGCCATGCCTCTTGGGCCACGACGGCAGTTTGGAAGAGTGTCAGTATGGTCGACAGGATTGCCACGAGTAATCGTTTTTCGTTGCACATCTCGGAGCTCTCCTCAGTTGATGACCGATCATTGGGTGTAAGACGGTTTTGCTTTGCGTCAAGCAGGACGCACAACGCGTGGCGTATCGAGGCTTCCAAAGTAGGCTGTTGCTCTGGTGACATCGATCACCTCTCCGTACTTCTGGTGCATGTCGAAGAGGTTGATCCAGTGAGAAGCCTCGATCCGGTCGTAGCAGCATTCGCCGACGATACCGACCTTGAATCGCAGTGCCTGAGCGTCGATCACTGTAGCTCGAACGCAGCCGCTAGTCGATTCACCGCAAATGATCAACGTGTCGATTCCGGTCTGACGGAGGTAGTGAAGCAGTGACGTGCCATTGAATGCGCTCGGCGCCGTCTTACCCAGCACTAAATCGCCTTCGCGAGGGGCGACCTCCGCGACGATCTCGTTATCGAGCTTTCTGATCTCGGCCGGAAGGTGATCGACCCGTCGTACGACGGGTCGATCACCTTCCGGCCGACCGAGCCGTAGTACACGTCCACCAAGAGCAGCGCCGGGCGGGGTCCGAATTCGTCTTGATCCTTTTTGCCCCAGACAGAGAGTACCTCCCTGTCACGATCTGTCAAAAACTTATCCCATTGCGCCACTTTGCTCTCCTATATTGGTGCCCACCGCTGCGGACAGCTTGGCACGCTTATTAATTAACATGCTAACGACAGGCGATACGCACGATTAATATCCAATGATGCCCTTGACATCCTCCCCGCCCTTACCGCGTCCGCGGCATCCGCAAGGATGAGGCGGGGAGAATGTCAAAGGTAAACAACGTGAAACCGCTATCCGACCAAAACTAATGCTAGAAGAAGTTGTTAAGTTATCAATGTGCAGATTTACACCAAAAAAATGAACGGGTGGACAGTACCAACGGGCGCCAACATAATCCTCCTCATCTACTGCTGCTGAGGTTCGATTTTAGCAATTCGCACCCACTCGACCCAGCGCCTGCGATCTTCTTGTACCCATATCTTTTGTTCTTCTAGCGTCAAACCGTTAGGAATCAAGCCCTGACCTTCTAATCTAGCCTTAATGACTGAATCAGAAAGCGCACCACGAAGCACGCGGTTCATGCGTTCAAGAATGTACCTTGGAGTGCCAGCAGGCGCCGAAAGCCCCAACCATCCGTCCATCACGTAACCCGGAAGAACCTCTGCTACTGTCGGTACTGTCGGCATTGATGGGACTCGGTTGGCAGAGGTCACAGCAATTGGCATCAACGATCCATTCTTTAAGGCAGGCGCAGCCGATAACGCATCAATAAAAGCGAAGTCGATTAGGCCTGAGATAATATCGAGTGAGATTTGGGTAACATTTTTGTATGGGACCCCAGTCATGATGATCCCAGTTCGCGCCTTGATCAGTTCAACGGGTATCAATGCCGATGCAGCGTGATAACCAAAGGTAAGTTTGTCGGGGTGTGCCTTTGCATAGCTGACGATCTCAGCAACTGAGCTTAACGCACTACCTTTACGCACTAAACCAATCATCGGAAAGAGACCAAACATACCAATCTCATCAAAGTCCCTTGGGGGATCATAGGAAAGATTAGTGTAAAGAACAGAATTGGCTGCCTGCGTTGACATGCCAGAGAGCAAGTAGGTATATCCATCGGGCGCCGATGCCTTGACTATTTGCGCACCAATGATAGAACCAGCACCTGGTCGATTCTCAACCACTGCAGCCTGCTTAGTCTGCTCAGTAAAATAGCGGGCAAAGTTACGGGCAAGAAAATCGGCCGCGCCGCCTGCTGCCGATGGAACAATGATATGGATTGGTTTAGAAGGCCAATCCTCTTGACCTTGAGCGATAGATGCAGCGAGCATCGTAATGATCGCAAATATCTGGCGTAAGTTCATAAAATTCCGCTCGTACGTAATGTTGAAATACGTTCATCGCTATAACCCAGCTTCTTCAGGATAGTTTCAGTATCTGCGCCAAGTAGCGGTGGCGCTGACTCAACCTGGGCACCGCCTGCCGAGAGAGTAAAAGGCGTGAGTGCAAACGTGGTTCCAACATCGATACCAGGTACGCGATCTAGCGTATGCATAAGATTTCTTTCCTTAAGCTGCGTTTGTTTAAGCGCCTCGGGAATTGACCTTACCCACATCGCCGGCACCTCGGCTGCATTTAATAAGTCTTCCCATTCTTGTGCTGGCCGCTCAAGGAATGTTTTTCCGATCTCAGCGTGTAAGGCTTCAATGTTTCTGCTGCACGCGTCGTTACTCGCGAATCGGGGATCAGCCGGGATGTCCTCGCGGCCTAATATTTGCCAGAGGCGCGCGAGATGTCGGTCTTCTATCGCCGAGATGGCAATGATTCGGCCATCAGAGCAACCGAAACAGGCATTACCATACGTTTCAGCTGACGACTTATTGCCATGTGGTCTTGGTATGGAACCTGTAGTCAGGCTTTCCGTGACGATATTCCCCATCATTACCATCGCCGTATCTAGCATCGAGACGTCTACGTGTTGCCCCTTTCCACTACGGCTGCGCTCAAACAGGGCAGTTGCGATACCAAAGGCAGCAGCTAGCCCCGCACCATAGTCGACGACAGGTGGCCCAAGCTTGAGCGGCCCTGTCTCAGCCGTCCCAGTAATACTCATCATTCCGCTTGCAGCCTGAATAATAGGATCGTAAGCAGTGTGCCCCCGCTTAGGCCCGGTCTGACCATAGCCAGTCAGTGAGCAATAGATTAGGCCGGGATTGATCTTAGACAAATCCGAGTATCCCAAACCATAACTCTCCATTGCCCCAGCACGCAAATTCTCAACCACTACGTCTGAGTTTTTTGCTAACTTGCGAAATATTTCACGACCCTCTTCTGTACGAAGATTGAGTGTCATAGACTGCTTATTTGCACTCTGCGAAAGAAAGAAGGTGGCCATGCCCTTAGCACCATATTCTGGGTTACTACCACGGCGATAGCGTAATGAATCCCCGCCGCTTTCCGGATCTTCGATTTTGATCACCTCAGCACCAAGTAACCCCAGCTGATAGGTCGCGAAAGGACTTGCAAGCACTCGCGTCACATCGAGCACCTTTATACCCAAAAAGGGTCGCCTATCTTCCATAGGACCTTCTCCCGCTTGTCGTGCTCGCGCTACCAAGCAGCTTCCAGTATTTGCAAGACATCCTGCGGTGTAACTGCTGGACCAGGATTGAAAAATAGCGCTCGATCACCCATGACATTTTCTGAAATCGAAGACATAAGTTTCCGCTGCAAACCACTATCACGAAGGCGCGTTGGGACTCCGATTGACTGCTGTAGTTCCACAATCGCATCGACACCTTTATCGGCTGCCTGCTCATCGGATAAACCACTCACCTCTACTCCGAGCGCCTGTGCTACGAGCCTAAGTTGCGAAGCTGCTGAGCGCGCATTGAACTTCATGACGTGAGGCAGCATGATCGAATTAGCTACACCATGGGACAGCCCGCCTAGTGCGCCGAGAACATGGCAGAGCCCATGGTGTAAGCAAGTACGTGTGCTGGCGATGACCATACCGCTTAAATGAGCACCATAGAGCACTTGCGCACGTGCGTCGATGTCGGCTGGTGCGCGCATCATTGCAGGTAGCCCTTGTCCAAGTAATCTAAGACCTTGCAGGGCCAAGCCATCAGCGATCGGATTGCGTTTTTTGGAATACAACCCTTCTATGCAATGGGCAACTGCATTCATGCCAGAAGTTGCCATTAACTTGGCGGGTACCTCAGTGTTAGCCTCAGGGTCAAGGATAATCGTGCGTGCCGCAACCTTCACATCCCAAAATAACAACTTGTGCCCATCAGCAGCCCGAATACCTAACCCGGGCGTGACCTCAGCAGCAGATGCCGTTGTTGGAATAGCAAGAATTGGCAATTTAGGCCGATTGAGTTGCTGTTGTATGAGCTTGTCGGGCGGAGTAAATCGGTTAGCGTGGCTATGCAGGGGGGCACCTTCTGCAAGCAAGATTGCAACAGCCTTTGCTGTATCCGAGGCACTGCCACCGCCTAAAGCAAGTAGCAAGTCGACGCGCGCATCGATGGCCCGCTTTGCCGCCAACTCAACAATATCTGTACCCGAGTGCTCAACTATCAAATCGAAATTATCAGCAAGCAGCGACCCAAGCAGTTCAATGACGCGCGCCGCTAGTTTAGTTTTGGCAGTCTTGCCTCCCGTCAAAAGCATGATACGGGACCCGCCTAAAAGACGTATTTCATCGACAACATTGGCGACAGAGCCAGGCCCCATTATCACTCGGCTGCCTACCCCAACGTATTCCATCAAAGAGATAGTTTGCATACGTTAATCTCCGGTCAGCGAGCGGTGACCGCGTCGCGAATATTGCGCGCAGCTTCAGTGTATGCAAGAGCAAGCACCTTTACATCCATCATATAAACGAAGAAATCAACGTTGGGCCAATCTTTCGCTTCTTGTACTGAATTCAGATACATCCCTACTCGCAGGCCAGCACGACGGGCGCAATCCATAATTTGTTTTACTGCCTCACGTACGCGGGGATGTGTTGGTTGCCCTGGAATCCCCATTGACGTCGACAAGTCTGCAGGGCCAGGCATCACGGCATCAATCTTTGCTTCGGCAAGGATCTCGTCGAGGTGAGGGATCACCTCCTCGTCTTCTACGAGCCCAATTCCTAAAATGTCAGCGTTGGCTGAATGAACGTAGTCGGCATAGATGCCAATAGTGTAGCCAGCTGCGCGCACACCGGTGCAGCTTGGCCGATGACCTTGCGGCGCGTAGCGAAGCGTAGCTGCAAACTCACGAGACGCCGCACGATCTCGTCCAAAATGTGGGTACATTATTCCTTCTGCGCCAAGGTCTAACAGACGGCCAATCAGTGCGTGGTCTGGGCCAGGAACACGCACCAGGGGAGTGATGCCGGACACGTTTGCCGCACGGATATGACTCTCGATATCAGCTAAGTCTAGCGGTGCATGTTCCATATCAAGAAGCGCAAAATCAAAGCCAGCTCTACCAAGAATCTCAACGTTTGAGGAAGCACGAGAAAACATAAAGCTACCGATGGGCACGCCGCCATCCTGCCATATCTTTCGAATACGATTTGTCGTCATTTGATCAGAGTCTCCACTCATATCATTACCCAGCTTATTGTTGTAATTCTGTGCGTAAAAGATTCACTGACTCTGCAAAGTTCAGATGCACAACGTGACCAAATGATCAGGATTAAAAGTCTAATTCATCCAAGACATTATCGTGGTTTTATTTAATGTTCATCTGCGCGTAAACCCTCGCTTTGCTTCATTAACTTGAAACTACACACTCATTAAAGGCAGCAAGCTCCGTGTTAGAGTAAGTACGTTAATAAAAAAGTCTTCCATAACTTAAATGGCTTGCGCGTCACGTTGACGAAACGCTCACTATTCCAATCCGTGAATATGAAGACTTGCGAATATCTTCCAAACCCGAACTGAGCCAATCGCACCGCGACCTCAGGCCGTTCTTTTTACGAAGGAGGTAGCGCAGTGAATAAGATGCAACGCAGTCCCTTTGCAGGTATCCGAGTATTGGACCTCACCCGCGTGGTCGCTAGTCCCTTTACTTCCTACCAATTAGGCCTACTCGGGGCTGAAGTCATCAAGATCGAGGACCCCGAAAGCCGTGGCGACACGATGCGCTATCGACGCGGTAGCAAGCCAGAGTACGGTGAAAAAGGTATGGCGACCTTTTACCTATCGCAAAGTGCTAACAAGCAGTCCATGTCGCTAAACCTTCGCACAAAAGAAGGTCGCGAAATTTTTCGTGCCTTGGCATTAGAGGCGGATGTACTGATCGAAAACCTTCGGGCCGGTGCAATGACTGCGATGGGGTTAGGTTACGATGACCTCAAAGAAGAGAACCCGCGACTGATCTATTGCTCTGTAACAGGATTTGGCCAGACTGGCCCAAAACGCAGGCATGGAGCGTACGATCCAGTGATTCAAGCCGCTAGTGGCCTGATGAGCGTCAACGGCACAGCCGCCGCTGCACCCTTACGTGTCGGCGCGCCAGTAATGGATTATTCTGCCGGGCTATCGGCTGCTTTTGGCGTAGCGACAGCTCTTTTCGAAAGATCACAAAGTGGCCTCGGTCAGCATATCGATGTATCAATGCTCGACACTGCGCTCGTGATGATGGGTGCACTCGTTACTGAAGCCGCTACCGCTAAATCGACCCCCAAGCCGCAAGGTAACCGTGCACCAGCTGAAACGTATGGCAACGCATGCTTCACCTGTAAGGATGGCATCCTAATTTCAATTGCAGCGATGGAAAAACATCACCGCAAACGAATGTGGGTAGCGATAGATCGACCCGATATTCCACTTGATCCACGCTTTCG
>JBAWWV010000079.1:0-14143 GCA_037146575.1 Alcaligenaceae bacterium
GGTCACTGCAAGCCGCGCGCGTGATACATCGTGTTGGCAAGATGTATCCGGGCGATCAGATTGTGCTGGTACTCACGGCCAGTGCGCACCGGGGTGATGCCTACGAGGCTAACAGCTTCATCATGGATTATTTGAAAACCGAGGCCCCCTTCTGGAAAAAAGAATGGACGCCCGAAGGCCCGCGCTGGATCGAAGCGCGCGACAGTGATGACCATGCTGCCGCGCGTTGGAACGCACAACACCCCACACCAAATCCTTAAATAGCGACATCAGCTTGTCACTGACTTCAGTGGCGAAGTCAGCTCACAACCCTTAATCCTAAAACAGAAAGATCCACCAACAACCTACAAGCTGCAAGATCCACCGACAACCCAACTGAGACTTAAGTGAAGCACGATGAGCGAACCGAGTCACACTCAAAATAAAACTGCTGGCGCGCCATACGACGCCCTTATTCTTGCTGGTGGCAAAGGTAGCCGCCTTGAGGGGCGCGATAAAGGCTGGGTCATGCACCAGGGTCTGCCGTTGATCGAGCATGCTTTGGCTTGCCTTGCTGCTCAAACAACCGTCCCTACGCGTGTGTTGATAAGTGCTAATCGCAATATCGATGCCTACAAGCAAACAGGACGTATCGTCGTTACAGATGAGCGTGCGGATTTTGCGGGGCCGCTTGCAGGGGTTGAAGCGGGGCTCATGCGCTGCAAAAAAAATAACTTGTTGGTCATACCCTGCGATACGCCGTTATTGCCGCCTGATTTATTTGAACGCCTGGAAGCAGCCCTGGCAGAATACCCCTCAACGCTTGCAGCCTACGCGGTCACCAATGATGGCCCTCAACCTTTGTGTTGCTTGCTGCGCCCCGCCGCCGCTGGCTGGCTAGCCAAATATCTCGACGAGCAACACGCTGCAGCAATCAAATGGCTTGATCAACTCGGCGCGTGCGCAGTGCACTTTGAAGACGCAACCGCCTTCAGTAATTTCAACACGATGGAGATGTTTCAATCTCTAAAACCGAAAGGCCAAGCATGAAAGCAGCCCTCACATATTTTGACGTGGTAGGCCAAACATGACAGCAAATCTCACGCACTTAGACGCTGCAGGCCAAGTATGACAGCAGACCTCACACACTTTGATGCCGCAGGGCAAGCACACATGGTTGATGTCTCAGCTAAAGCTGAAACGCATCGTCGCGCCATTGCCCAAGGCCGCATCACCATGCTGCCTGCCACCTTCGCAAAATTAGCCGCAGGCAATGCAGCCAAGGGTGACGTACTGGGCATCGCTCGCTTAGCGGGCATCATGGGTGCTAAGCAAACCGGTTCGCTCATCCCTCTATGCCACCCGATCCCGTTAACGCGCGTGACCGTCGAGTTTGTCAGCGATGCAGCAAGCTCATCTGTTACTTGCACTGCCACCGCCGAAACCGTCGGCCGCACTGGCGTTGAGATGGAAGCCCTCACCGCCGCTACCATCAGCTTGCTCACCATTTACGACATGTTGAAAGCCGTTGATCGTGGCATGGTGATTGATGCAGTTAAGTTGCTTGAAAAACATGGGGGTAAGTCGGGAAGCTGGGTGGGGTGAGTGTGCTCAATATTCATAGCGATAAAATTGTCCATCCCCAGTTTGATTACCTTGATCCTAATTTAGTACACTAACGCTGTCTTCCGGTTTTATCCGGCCAAAGCCTGATGCGTCGACGGGCAAATCAGCGGTCATCCAGTCGGTTTAGATGGCGTCAATGAAGGCTCTCTCACGAGAGCCTTCATTTTTTTGGAACGCTAATTGACACTAAAGAACTTTCATCCCAAAACTGGTCAAATACTCATTTGCGATTTTGACCGAGGCTTCATTCCGCCCGAAATGGTCAAACGCAGGCCTATCGTGGTTATTTCACGTACAGAGACTCATTCGCGCCGACTGTGCACCGTTGTGCCCCTCTCAACGACAGCACCCAAAGTGTTGGCACCATGGCATATTGCATTAGAACGCGACCCTTTGCGCAGAACCAAAACAGCAAACGCCGTTTGGGCTAAATGCGACATGATCTACACGGTGTCCTTCGATAGATTAGAACTCCCTCGATCAAATATTCAAAACCATCAGACAATCCTGACAACTCGCATTAGTCGCAACGATCTGCACGCAATTTTTAATGGCGTCCGGCTCTATCTCCCAACGCAAAAAGTCCATCATTTGGCTGAATGACTCAAAAACCTTACCCTCCTTTGCTCTAAATCAACTCCTCCCCATTTGGTTCTAGTTACGACACCCTATTCCCGACTAAGTTAGGTCATATCGACTTAGGAATGGGCTCATGTGGTTTAAGACGTTGGATATTCTTGGTAAAAAACTCATACCAATCGTGCAGGGCGGAATGGGGGTTGGTGTCTCGGCTCACCGGCTTGCGGGTGCTGTTGCCCGTGAAAATGGTGTGGGGACGATCGCTAGTATCGATTTACGCCACCATCATCCTGATCTTGAAGAGCAAACCGAGCATTGTCGCGATCGCGAACTGATCGATCAGGCGAATTTGATTGCCCTTGATCGAGAAATCAAGGCGGCTAAGCAACTCGCACAAGGTCACGGCGCCATCGCTGTCAATGTGATGAAAGCGGTGCGACAACACCCCGCCTTGGTGCAGCAAGCTTGCGAAAGCGGAGCCGACGTTTTAGTGATGGGCGCGGGCCTGCCACTTGATCTGCCAGAGATGGTGGCTGATTTTCCGAAGATGGGTCTGGTGCCCATCTTGTCTGAAAGCCGTGGTGTGTCGATTGTGATGAAAAAATGGCTTAAAAAGGGCCGCTGCCCAGATGCCATTGTGATTGAACACCCAGGTCATGCCGGTGGCCATCTGGGTGCCAACAAGGTCGAAGACCTGCGCGCACCGCGTTTTGAATTTGATTTGGTACTCAACGATTGCCAAACTCTTTTTGCTGAGCTTGGGCTAGGTAACGACGCGCCGCCTTTAATCTTGGCCGGTGGCATTGATTCACACGAAAAGGTTCGCCATTGGTTGGGTGCGGGGGCCAGTGCAGTACAACTTGGCACCGCCTTTGCCGTCACGCAAGAGGGCGACGCGCACGATGAATTCAAGCGCGTGCTGATCAACGCAACCCCAGCAAACATGGTCGAATTTATTAGCGTTGCGGGCCTGCCAGCCCGTGCGGTCGCGACTCACTGGCTTAAGCAATACCAACGTCACGAACCCCGCATGCAAGCCTGTGCCAAGGCAGACCCGCGTCGTTGCGCCCAGCGCATGGATTGCCTGACGCAATGCGGTCTGCGCGATGGTTTAGCGAAAATTGGCCAATTTTGTATTGATCTGAAATTGGTATCAGCCTTAAAAGGCGATGTGCAAAAGGGTTTGTTTTTTAGAGGTGCGGGCACGCTCCCTTTCGGTAAAGCGGTGCGTTCAGTACGCGAACTGATTGAATATTTACTGTATGGCACGTTTCCCGCAGCGCTTGATTTCACGACCACGTGTTTTAAAAATATGGTCGAGACCTCACAGCGAGATCTCGAGGCGCTGAACAATTCAGCAATGATCGCTTAAACATAACCCTATCCTAATGACCCATCAACACACTCACCTCGCCGAAGTTGAATTTGACCCTGAGTTAATCGCTCGTCACGATGGTAGTGGCCCGCGTTACACCTCGTATCCAACTGCAGATCGTTTCACCGAGGGGCCTATCGCCGCACAATATGTCGCGGCGCTGCTCAGTCGCCAAAACTCGCGTCCGGGTGCTCCGCTGTCTTTGTATGTACATCTACCCTTCTGCGATACGGTTTGTTATTACTGCGCTTGCAACAAAATCGCCACGAAAGACCGCGGCCGTGCCGATGTCTATCTTGACTACCTCGAGCGTGAGATCGCCTTAGTGCGCAACGAGTTTTTAGTCGCACCTGAAGTCACACAACTGCACTTAGGCGGCGGCACGCCAACCTTCTTAACCAATCTTCAACTCAGTCGCCTGATGCAGATGCTGAAAGAAGCGTTTGCCTTCACGCTAGACGCCGAATGTTCAATAGAAATTGATCCGCGCAGACTCAATGACGGTGCGCTCGAACTGCTGGCGGATCATGGCTTTAATCGCCTGAGCATCGGCGTGCAAGATCTTGACCCTGCCGTACAAAAGGCGGTCAACCGCCTACAGCCTGCCGAGCTCACACAAGCCGTTCTTGAAAAAGGGCGTGCCTTGGGCTTCAGCTCGATTAATTTGGATTTGATTTACGGCTTACCCAAGCAATCGGTAGCCACCATGCAAGCCACACTCACTACGGTCATAACCTGGCGTCCTGAGCGCATCGCGTTATACAGCTACGCGCATTTACCCAACCGCTTTATGCCTCAGCGACGCATCGATCGCGCTGACATGCCTACCGCTACCGAAAAACTCGCTATGCTCAAACTGGCTGTGACAACACTGCTTGCGGCGGGCTATGTGTACATTGGTATGGATCACTTTGCTCTGCCAGAAGATGATCTTGCGATCGCACTCGAGCAAGGTACCTTGCAACGTAATTTTCAAGGCTATTCCACTCAAGCCGACTGCGATCTGATTGCGCTCGGGGTATCTGCGATTAGCCGCATCGGCGACACCTACGCACAAAACCATCGAGTCTTACTTGATTACTACAACACGCTTGACCGGCAACAACTGCCGCTTGCAAAAGGCTTAGTGATGACGCGCGATGATGAAATCAGACGCGCAGCGATTCATGATTTGTTGTGTCAATCAAGGCTTGACATCCCAAGCTTTGAACAAGCCTGGGGCATTGACTTCGCCACGTACTTTGCACCCGATCTTAAGCAGGTGCAAAAACTCGAAAGTGATGGTTTGGTTGAGCTCACAGAGGACTCGATCGACATCACCCCGCGCGGGCGCTTTTTGGCCCGCATCATTGCAATGCGTTTTGATCGCCACTTGCGCGAAGCCAAAGCTATCGGAAAGTTTTCGCAAGTCATTTAACCAAACAGATTATCTTGGGTGCATCCGTCAATTCTGCACCATGGCCTCCGCCTGCGGAGGCCTTTTTTTGCTCGTCTTCCAAGCCTCTGCGCGTCGACGACTCGCTCATCGTGAGTCAACTCGAGGCCGAACCAACGTTGTCGTTTGATCTGCATCAACGGTTTCGAAAGTAGTATTTCGAATGCGGTCATAAACACAATATGTGGTGTTAGGATTCATCAAACCACACAACATGAGGTGTTTGATGCAGAGCCAAGCCCAGTTACCCAAGCAGACGATCGTCGACGTAGAAAGCTCGATGGAAGAGTATCTTGACCGACGCGACTGGCGTGTCAATGCCAACGCGAATCAGGGCTACAGCCTGGGCGGTTTGATCTTAAATGTTGCCGGCAAGGTCACCGCTAATTACTGGCTATCGCACGTCTACAGCCCCGAGGCGGGCCGCGCGCACCGCGAGGGTGATCTGCATATTCACGACTTGGATATGCTGTCTGGCTACTGTGCAGGCTGGTCGTTGCGCCAACTGTTGTTTGAAGGTTTTAACGGCGTGCCGGGCAAAGTCGAGGCGAAACCTGCACGACACATGTCAGCCGCGATCGGACAAATCGTTAACTTTTTAGGGACACTACAAAACGAGTGGGCGGGCGCCCAAGCCTTTAGTTCGTTTGATACCTACATGGCTGCCTTTGTGCGCAAAGATCAAATGACCTACACCCAGGTCAGGCAATGCATCCAAGAGCTGATTTACAACCTGAATGTACCAAGTCGCTGGGGAACGCAAACGCCCTTCACCAATCTGACCTTTGACTGGGTGTGCCCGGCAGACCTGCGCGAACTGGTGCCTTACATCGGCGGCGAAGAAATGCCTTTTTGCTATGGCGAGTTGCAAGCAGAAATGGATGTCATTAATCGCGCTTATATCGAAGTGATGATGGCGGGCGATGCGCTCGGTCGGGTGTTTACCTTTCCAATCACCACTTACAACATCACCAATGATTTTGACTGGGATCACCCCAACACGGATCTGCTGTTTGAAATGACCGCCAAATATGGCTTGCCCTATTTTCAGAATTTTTTAAATTCAGATCTCGAACCACACATGGTGCGTTCGATGTGCTGCCGCTTGCAACTTGATCTGCGCGAACTCCTTAAGCGTGGCAATGGCCTCTTTGGCTCGGCCGAACAAACCGGCAGCATCGGCGTGGTGACCATCAACTGCGCGCGCCTAGGCTATGTGCATGCTGGCGACAAGCGCGGGTTGTTTGCGCAACTCGACGCGCTGCTTGATCTGGGGCGCGACGTCCTTGAAAAGAAACGTGTCGTCGTGCAGCACTATATTGATGAGGGGCTTTACCCCTACACCAAGCGCTACCTAGGCACACTACGCAATCACTTCAGCACCTTAGGGGTCAATGGCATCAACGAAATGATTCGAAATTTTAGCCATGATCAACATGACATCACAACACCAACAGGCCATGCCCTTGCGCTTGAACTACTCGATCATGTCAGAGCACGGATGACTGAGTTTCAAGAGGCGACAGGGCACTTGTATAACCTTGAGGCGACGCCCGCCGAAGGCACAACCTATCGCTTTGCACGCGAAGACAAGAAGCGCTGGCCTGACATCAGTCAGGCCGGCACGCCTGAGCAGCCCTATTACACAAATTCAAGTCAGCTACCTGTTGGCTACACCGACGATCCGTTTGCAGCACTCGAGATGCAAGAAGCCTTGCAATCACGCTACACCGGCGGAACGGTGCTGCACTTGTACATGAACGAAGCTATTTCGTCAGCACAAGCCTGTAAGCAACTGGTACACCGCGCGTTGGCGGGATTTCGCTTGCCCTACATCACCATTACCCCAACCTTCTCGATTTGTCCCAAGCACGGCTATTTATCAGGCCATCATGAGTTTTGTCCAAAGTGCGATGAGGTCTTGCTTAACGAGCAACGCCTTGAAGCGAACGCCTAACGATTCATCTACGGCTTAACTATTTATCCACTGCTTATTTATTCATCGACTACTTGTTTATTCATCCACTGCTAATTTATTCATCGACCACTTGTTTATTCATCCACTGCTAATTTATTCATCGACCACTTATTTATTCACCCACCACTTAATCTGGAGTCACCCTCATGACTAATCTTTCTGAAGTTCTTCATTTCCAACAGCCAGTCGTTGTACTGGATCAAGCACGCCGCACACAGTGCGAGGTCTGGACCCGCGTGATGGGGTACCACCGCCCGGTGACATCCTTTAATACCGGCAAGCAGGGAGAATTTAATGAACGACTGTTTTTTAACGAACCTCAGCAGCGTTAAGCGCACCCCTAGCATTGGGGGCTTCGTTCCCTTCTCAAGCGTCGACTGGCCCGGTGAACTCGCGGCTGTGGTCTTTATTGCAGGCTGCCCGTGGGCTTGTCATTACTGTCACAACCCGCATCTGCAGCAACGCGGCGGGGCGCTGTCTTGGGATAGCATCCTGCAAACACTCCAAAAGCGCGTAGGTCTGCTTGATGGAGTGGTATTTTCAGGTGGCGAGCCCTTTAACGATCCACTTTGCACGCAGTTGATTCAACAGACGAAAGAACTGGGTTTTAAGGTGGCCGTTCACACTGCGGGCATCTACCCACAGCGTCTGCGTGAGGCCCTGCCAAGCCTCGACTGGGTTGGTCTTGACATCAAGACGAACCCACAGGGCTATACTGCCCTGACCGCGCGCACTAAAAGCGCTGAACCCGTGCAACAGTGCTTGGATACTCTACTGGCTTGGAACGGGTCTTTTGAATGTCGCACCACCTGGCATCCAGCCTGGTTAACAGAAGCAGCTTTACTTGATTTAGCGCAAGGCCTCGCAACCCAAGGTGTGCGGAAATATGCTGTCCAGCGTTCTCGCAGCATCAACCATTCTTTGCCAGTCGCTGAAGTGAGCCCCTTAGCACGCATCACGCTACAAGGACTGTTTGAAACGTTTTCTTATAGGTGAGTCCTCATGACCAAACAACTTGATGTCTGTGATTTATTGGTTCGGGCGCCACTTTTTGCCCCGCTTAATCGCAACTGGTGTGAAATTTTGGCAAATTCGGCGCAGGTTCACCGTCTCCTTAAGAATCAATTTTTATACCGGCGCGGCGATCCCGCTACTGGCGTCTATCTCGTTGCCGTCGGTCAGATCAAGGCTTCGATCCCCGTTGCACGAAGCCGTCACGGTAAAGTTATAGAGATGTTTGGCGCAGGTGATTCATTTGGTGAAACGCTGATGTTATTGAATCACCCGCATATTGTCGACGCGCAGGCACTTGATGACAGCGTCGTCATTTGGTTGGATAAGCGCGACATCGAGCAAGTGCTTGCGGTTGAAGCGGGATTTGCACTAAAGATGTTAAAAAATATGTCGCTTCGCTTTGAAACTCTGTTACACGACATCGAAACCGTAAGCACGCATAGCGCAAGTGAACGCGTTGCCGAATACCTGCTAAAGCAACCTAGACAAGGCACACAAACCCAACTCAAATTTAGTAAATGCTTGATCGCTTCGCGCTTGGGTTTACAGGCCGAGAGTTTATCGCGCGCGCTACGACGCTTATCGCGAGAACACTTGATTTCAGTGCAAGGCTCGCATGTCGAGATCTTGAACGAGCAGGGGCTATTGCAATTGAATCACGCTGGTCATTAAATCGTTCAATCGTTTAATCGTTCAATCGTTTAATCGTTCAATCGTTCAATCGTTCAATCGTTCAATCGTTCAATCGTTCAATCGTTCTATCGTTCAATCGTTCAATCGTTCAACTATTCAATCACAGTCACGACGACCCAGCATCCGAGAACCCGTGTTCAACGGCATAAATCGCCGCTTGAACGCGGTTGTTCACACCAAGCTTTTTCAAGATGCTTTGCAGATGAATTTTTACTGTGCTTTCGGCCACATCGAGTTTTCGGGCGATCTCTTTGTTGGATAGGCCAAGTGCCAGTTGGGCTAGCATTTCACCCTCACGCGGCGTAAGTTTTTTAAGCTCGTTAGTCACAGGCGGTGCAGGCTTGCGAAAGCTCGCCACAAGCTTGGCTGTCATCTCGGGTGAAATCACGGCATCCGACTGTATGACTCGACGTAAAGACTCAAGCAAATAATCAGCATCAATATTTTTAAGCAAATAGCCGGCGGCACCCTTTTTGAGTGCCATCGCCAGATCTTCTGCGTCTTCAGAAACGGTCAACAATACGACCTGACACTTTGGGCTTTCTTGCAAGATCAAACCAAGAGCATCTAGCCCGGACAGCCCTGGCATATGCAGATCGAGCAAGACAATATCGGGCTTGAGTTCTTTGGCACGCTTAACCCCCTCGAGTCCATCTGCAGCCTCGCCAACCACCTCAAAATCAGGGTTGCGCTGTAGCAGCAGACGAATGCCGCTGCGAAACAACGTGTGGTCATCGACAAGCAAAATGCGAATGGGTGTTGTCATCGTCAAGCCGCTACGCGTTCGTCGTGTGTAAGACGCAACATCACACGCGTGCCCGTGGCGTCACTCGCAACGGCCAAATCAGCCCCCAGTCTGGCTGCACGCTCTTTCATGATTGTTAAGCCGACATGCTGCTCAGGCTCAAGGCTTGACGCTGACAAATCAAAGCCACACCCATCATCTTGCACACACAATTCAAAATCTCGCGCATTGGTCACAACAATCTTCACTGCCTTAGCCTTTGCATGCTTGCGAATATTTGACAAGGCTTCTTGCACGATAAACAGTAGTTGCAGTTGTTGCTCTGCAGGCAAGGGTGCGCCCTGCCCCACTGCTTGAATCGACACCGGAATCATCGTTTGTCGCGTAAAACGCTCGGCCGCGTGATGCAGCGCCTGATTCAAATCACCCGTGTCGAGCTTGATTCTGAAATTTAGCAAGAGTTCACGGACATCATCGTAGCTTTCACGCAACCCCGTTTTGATCATCTGCATACTTTCTGTCACTTCTGTTGCATCCTTACGCTTCAGTGAGTCTTCGAGCATTTGAACTTGTAACTTCAAAAAATTCAGTCCTTGTGCAATCGAATCATGCAAGCCTTGTGCCACTAGATTACGCTCTTGTGCCACTGCAAGCTCACGGGTACGCGCCAGCAGCCGTTGATTTTCGATCGCCACCCCAAGGTGCTGACCCACCGAGTCAAATAAGCGCCGATCATCGCCAGAAAACTCGCGTGGCTCAGCAAAATGCAAGGTGTAACTACCCAAGGTTGCCGCACCGTTCGTGATTTGTGCGATCGCAATTGAATTAAAACCTTCTTCTCGACACAAATAACGTTGGTCGACCGGTAATTTTCGAAAATCATGTAGCTGTGTTTCGCCAAGTGCTGCCGCTTCACCACACAAGCAATCACCCGTGTGTACACACTGCTCTTCTTGAACAAAGTTAGGCGAAACACCTTGATGTACCGTCAGGTGCAGATTATTTTGTAGCGGGTCTAAAATACGCACCGTGCCACCATCGGCACCAAAATACTCAACCAATTTTTTTAAAAACCCAGAGCAGCGCTTTTCAAGCTCACCGGGCTGACTCAGGTATGACGAGACGTCATATAACGTACTGAGCGCACGATTTTGCTGCGCAAGCTCCAAGGTTTTTTGCGACACGCGATCTTCAAGATCCGCATAAAGCGCCTTGAGTTGAGCCGCCATGTCATTAAAGCCTGAGGCAAGCTCACCGAATTCGTCACGCCCTTCAACGGGCACTTGCACCGAGAAATTTCTAGCCGTCATTTGCACGATACCAGCCTGCAAAGCTTGCACCGGGCGAATCACCCAGCCATACAACAGGTAGATAATTGCAACGCTACCCACCAACATCAACACGATCAGTGCAAGCTGAGAGCCACGCAAATAGGTAGTGGTGCGACTGTTTTCGCTTTCGATACGCGACACCAATTGATCGGTTTGCTCGACAAACTGAGGCAGTTCTTGCAGATATAACGAGACAGCCTGCGTACGCGCCATGTCGCCGCGAGTCACTGCAAGCAAGGCGGGTGATAAGGTTTCGCTCCAGAGCATCGTCACCCGCACGAACTGCTCTTGGACGGCTTGACTGCCGGGCATACGCAGCGGCCGTTGCGGATCGCCTTCACGCAAGTTTGCAAGCGTCTGATCGAGGGCTTGTTTTTGACGGCGAATGATGTCGAGTTCTGGTGCAGGCGGCTCTTGCAACTGGCTGAGGGTCAGACCTAGTCGAACCGATTGCATTCGTAAACTACCCGTGTCATTGATTGCAGCAGCTGCTCCTTCTAGGGCCCACGACAACCATAAGGTGCCCAGCACCATCGCCAGACCAAAAATTAAACCGACAAGCGAGACCGACACGAGTCGTACGCCGAGCTTGTGGTTTCGTCCAAGCGGAGGAGGCCAAGTCAATGCCAAACGATACCTCCATGAAGAAGCCTGCTTAGGCATGCCCTACAAACAAGGCCGTGATCCATTGCTTGATGACCTATGCCCTGCAAACAAAGCCTTTACCCATTGTTGGATGACGCCTGTAGCGCAGACACCCCGTTGACCCATTATCACCGATGCTAAGCCTAATGGATACGAATACATCCCTTTCTAGTACGAAAGAACTAGATGACCCCTCTCTGATGCCTGACTATCACCCAACCAGCGGCCAATAGGCATGGGCCTCGCCAACTTCTAGTCTTTGTCTTGTCGCTTTCACAACCTTCAAGACACACGATGAGCTCTCAAACTCGCACCGCCACGATGGTACTCACCTCTAGCACCTTAGCCTTTACGATCTGCTTTGCCGTCTGGATGATGTTCGCAGTCATTGGCATCCCGATCAAAAAGCAACTAGGGCTTAACGAGACTGAATTTGGTCTGCTTGCTGCAATGCCAGTACTAACAGGCTCGTTGATACGAGTGCCGCTTGGGATCTGGACCGATCGTTTTGGCGGGCGCATCGTATTTTTTTTGCTGATGTTAAGTACTGTGGCGCCCATATGGTTGATGTCTTACGCGACTGCGTACTGGCATTTTTTAGCGATTGGTTGCTTTGTCGGCTTAGCTGGCGGTTCGTTTTCGGTCGGCACGCCTTATGTCGCCCGCTGGTTTCCTAAAAATCGTCAAGGTCTGGCGATGGGGATTTTTGGCGCGGGTAACTCGGGTTCTGCGCTCACTAAGTTTGTCGCTCCCGCTCTGATCGCTTCTGCAGCAGGCGCCTGGACAATTGTCCCGCAGGTGTATTCGGTTGCAATGCTGCTCACCGCTATCTTGTTCTGGTTTTTTTCTAACACCAACCCAGCTCATAACGTCTCTTCAGGCACCACGTTTTCGCAGCAACTGATCATGCTTAAAAATCCTAGAGTCTGGCGCTATTGCCAGTACTACTCAGTCGTGTTCGGTGGCTATGTTGCCTTGGCGTTATGGATGACCAAGTATTACGTCGGTGAGTATGGTTTTGATATGCAAAAAGCAGCACTGCTCGCTGCAGTTTTCTCACTTCCGGGTGGGGTACTACGTGCGCTCGGCGGCTGGGTATCAGACCGCTATGGCGCTTATCACACTACGTGGTGGGTCATGTGGGTCTGTTGGGTGGCGTTTTTTTTGTTGAGCTATCCGCAAACTAATTTCACAGTCATGACCGTCAACGGGCCACGCGATTTCTTTATTGGGCTGACTCCGACCATCTTTACAGCATTGATTTTCGTTGTAGGGATTGCGATGGCGATTGGTAAAGCCTCGGTGTTTAAATTTATTTCAGATGAGTTTCCTGAAAATATTGGAGCTGTCTCTGGCGTCGTAGGTCTTGCAGGCGGGCTTGGCGGCTTTGTGCTGCCCATTATGTTCGGCGCCATGGTGGATCTGACGGGTGTGCGCTCGTCAAGTTTCATGCTGCTCTATGGCACCGTCTGCGTATCACTGGTCTGGATGCACTTCAGTTTTAGAAAGGAAAGCGTTGGCCCAACTGACATCAAGCCAACCAAAGCTGGCTCAGCCCCTGCACTTTCACTTCACTCATAACTTCACACTCGCGATCGGAGTTCACCATGTCTTCACGCTATGTTCTTACCCGTTGGGAACCCGAACAACCAGAGTTCTGGAAAACAGAGGGACACCGCATTGCCCAGCGCAATCTCTGGCTTTCGATTCCGGCCCTGATGTTGGCCTTTAGCGTCTGGATGTTGTGGTCAGTGGTGGTGGTGAATCTGAATAAGGCAGGCTTTCATTTCAGCAAAAACCAAATGTTTTGGTTAACCGCCTTACCCGCCCTCTCTGGCGCGACGCTACGCATTTTTTACTCCTTTTTAATCCCAATCTTCGGCGGACGCCGCTGGACCGCGCTCTCAACAGCAAGCCTACTCATACCGGCTCTTGGAATGGGATTTGCGCTACGCGATACGAGCACGAGCTATCCAACTCTTTTAGTACTGGCCTTGTTGTGCGGATTAGGCGGCGGCAACTTCAGCTCTTCGATGGCCAACATCAGTTTCTTCTTTCCGAAGGCACAGAAGGGGCTCGCCACGGGCTTGAATGCGGGGATTGGAAACTTGGGCGTCTCAGTCGTACAGTTCGTCACACCCTTGGTGATTTCGATGGCAGCCTTCGGTGCCTTTGGTGGTACGGGTCACGACTACACAGCCAACGATACGACGCAAACACTTTGGTTGCAAAATGCCGGTTTTATTTGGGTGCCGTTTATTGTGATCGCCTCACTTGCCGCGTGGTTTGGCATGAACGATATCGCAGATGCCAAGGCTTCGTTTGTGGATCAGGCTGTGATCTTCAAGCGCAAACATAATTGGCTGATGTGCTGGCTGTATTTGGGCACGTTCGGTTCTTTCATTGGATTTTCTGCGGGTTTGGCGTTGTTGACGCAGTCGCAGTTTCCTAATGTCAATCCAACAAAGTATGCGTTTCTTGGGCCGCTGGTTGGTGCCATGGTGCGCCCGCTAGGCGGCTGGGTGTCGGACAAACTTGGGGGTGCCCGTGTCACCCTCTGGACCTTCATTGGCATGATGCTTGCCGTGCTGGGGGTGATGTATTTTTTACCCAGCCAAGGCAGCGCCGGTAACTTCACTGGCTTTCTCACGCTGTTCATTATTTTGTTTGCCCTCACCGGAATCGGTAATGGGTCGACTTTCCGAATGATTCCAGTAATTTTTTTAAACGATCGGCAGCAGTG
>JBAWWV010000080.1:0-14114 GCA_037146575.1 Alcaligenaceae bacterium
AAACTCAGATCTTGCTTCGCAAAAGCAAGCAATGATTGATGGCAGCAAAGAGGCGGCAGCGGTCTTGGGATTTTCGGGTGCAATTGGTGCCTATGGCGGCTTCTTTATCCCAAAAAGCTTTGGTACCTCAATCGATCTTACGGGCACGCCACACGCAGCGTTGTTCTGCTTTGTGCTGTTTTATTTCAGCTGCGTTGCAGTCACCTGGATTTGGTACGCACGCAGCAAAGCGCAGATGCCGTGTTAGCAGTTAGGTTAGCCCGCGTCTGAACTTTGCTGTTTGCTAACCCCCTTCAAGATAAATACTAACTGCACCTATTTTAAAGACGGTCGGTTTCAACCAAACAGTGTTGCAGCAGCTTTAAAACCGTATTGCAACACGCACTTGAAACCGTCAACACCTAATACGTCGCCCTTTTGGAGCTCAGTCATGAGTCATTTTTTAGATCGCTTGAATTTTTTTTCGCGCACAACAAGTACTTTTTCAGACAACCACGGTGCCGTGGTCAACGAAGACCGTAAGTGGGAAAACGCCTACCGGCAGCGTTGGCAGCATGACAAAATCGTACGCTCAACCCATGGCGTGAATTGCACCGGCTCTTGTTCGTGGAAGGTGTACGTAAAAAGTGGCTTGATCACATGGGAGACCCAACAGACTGACTACCCGCGCACCCGCCCCGATCTGCCGAATCACGAGCCACGTGGCTGTCCACGCGGTGCCTCGTACAGTTGGTACGTCTATTCAGCTCAGCGCGTGAAACACCCGATGATGCGTGGACGCCTGATGGAGATGTGGCGCGAGGCACGCCTCACAATGGACCCGATCGCAGCGTGGGCACATATCAGCCAAAACCCTGAACGCGCGAAACGTTACAAAAGCGTTCGAGGGCTAGGTGGCTTTGTGCGTGCAGACTGGGACACTGTGACTGAAATGATTGCAGCGGCCAACGCCTACACCATTAAAGAGTTTGGCCCTGACCGTGTCCTTGGCTTCTCACCTATTCCAGCGATGTCGATGGTGTCTTACGCGGCGGGCTCGCGTTACCTGAGCCTAATCGGTGGGGTGTGCCTGAGCTTTTATGACTGGTACTGCGATTTACCGCCCGCAAGCCCACAGGTCTGGGGCGAGCAAACCGATGTGCCCGAATCCGCCGATTGGTACAACTCGACATATTTGATGGTGTGGGGCTCAAACGTACCTCAAACGCGCACACCAGATGCTCACTTTTATACCGAGGTTCGTTACAAGGGTACCAAGACCGTCGCCATTTCAAGCGACTATGGCGAGATGGTCAAGTTTGGCGACATCTGGCTGGCACCAAAGCAAGGTACCGACGCCGCCTTAGCGATGGCAATGGGGCATGTGATTCTCAAAGAGTTTCACTTAAGTGGCAAGTCAGAATACTTTAGCAACTATGCCAAGCAATACACCGATATGCCGATGCTGGTGTTATTAAAAGAGCATAACGGCCAATGGGCGCCAGATCATTTCTTGCGTGCTTCACACTTAACCAACAATCACGGCGAGGCCAACAACCCCGACTGGAAAACGCTATTGCTTGACACAATCAGTGGCGAACTCGTCGTGCCCAATGGGGCGATTGGTTTACGTTGGGGTGAGGGCAAGGTCAACGATGGCGCGCAAGTTGGGCGCTGGAACCTTGAGAAAAAAGATGCCGCCTCAGGTCGTGAGGTTGACCCATTGCTCACTCTAGTTGAACAACACGATGAAGTGGTCGGTGTCGCGTTTCCTTACTTTGGCGGCGAACACGACGAGCTGTTAGTTCGCAACGTACCCGTTAAGACGCTGAAGTTAGCCGATGGCAGCCTTGCACGGGTTGCTACCGTCTATGACTTGCAGATGGCCAACTACGGCATTGACCGAGGCTTAGGTGGCGGCAACGTTGCCTCAAGCTACATTGACGACATCCCCTACACACCCGCCTGGCAACAAAAGCACACCACCGTTAAGCCAGAGCTAGTGATTCAGGTCGCACGTGAGTTTGCGCAAAACGCCCACGACACCGAAGGTAAGTCGATGATCATCGTTGGGGCCGCACTCAACCACTGGTACCACATGGATATGACGTATCGCGGGATCATCAACATGCTGATGATGTGTGGCTGTGTCGGTAAAAGTGGCGGAGGCTGGGCACATTATGTCGGCCAAGAGAAGTTGCGGCCTCAGTTCGGCTGGGCGCCTTTGGCCTTTGCACTTGACTGGTCGCGCCCACCACGCCAGATGAATGGTACGAGCTTCTTTTACGCACACACCAGTCAATGGCGCCACGAGAAGCTACACCTTGATGAAATTTTGGCACCCACTGCAGACGCAAAAAAATATGCCCAGCTCAGCATGTTGGATTTGAATGCAAAGTCTGAGCGGATGGGCTGGTTACCGTCGGCACCTCAATTGAAGACGAATCCACTTGAGGTGGTTGCTGCAGCCGAGGCGGCAGGGCTCGACCCAGTCGCCTTTGCCACTGAGCAATTAAAAAACGGCACGCTCAGTATGAGTTGTGACGAGCCCGATGCACCAGAGAATTTTCCGCGCAACCTGTTTGTATGGCGTTCAAATATTTTGGGTTCAAGCGGCAAGGGCCACGAGTACTTCTTGAAATATCTGTTGGGTACGCAAAATGCGTTATTCGCAGACGAAGCCGATGCCATCAAGCCTAGCGAGGTCAAGGCTCACGCCGAGGCCGCCGAAGGCAAACTCGATCTTCTGGTGGTGCTTGACTTCAGAATGAGTACCACCTGCCTGTATGGCGATATCGTGCTGCCCACCGCAACGTGGTACGAGAAAGATGATCTGAACACTTCAGACATGCATCCTTTCATTCATCCGCTTAGCGAGGCGGTACAACCCTTGTGGGAAAGCAAAACCGACTGGGAAATTTATAAACTTTTAGCCAAAAAGTTTAGTGAAATTGGCGGACCTTATCTTGGCACACGTAAAGATTTAGTGCTTACGCCGTTGATGCACGATACACCCGGCGAACTTGGTCAGCCTTTCGAGCCAAAAGATTGGAAGCACGGTGAGTGCGACTTAATCCCAGGCAAAACCGCACCGAACATGACGGTCGTTGAACGCGACTACAACCAGATCTATAACAAGTTCACCTCGGTTGGCCCGCTGCTTGAAAAACTGGGCAACGGCGGCAAAGGCATTAACTGGAACACCGAACACGAGGTACAAGAACTAAAAGGTATCAACAAGGCCGTTGCAACAGAAGGTGTCGGCAAAGGACGTCCGCGCTTAGACACCGCCATTGACGCCGCTGAAATGATCTTGACCTTTGCACCAGAGACCAATGGCCACGTCTCAGTCAAGGCATGGGAAGCTTTGTCAAAAATCACCGGACGCGATCATAGCCATATGGCGCAAGGCCGCGAGCATGACAAGATTCGGTTTCGTGATGTACAAGCTCAGCCGCGCAAGATTATTTCGGCGCCTACTTGGTCGGGCATTGAAAGCGAAGAGGTGAGCTACAACGCCGGCTACACCAATATTCACGAGTTGATACCGTGGCGCACGCTGACAGGACGCCAGCAGTTCTACCAGGATCATCGCTGGATGCTTGATTTTGGTGAGGGCTCTTGTGTGTATAAGCCAGCGATCGACACCAAGACCATTAAACCGGTTCTAGGCTTTAAGCCCAATGGCGAAACCGAGTTGGTGCTGAACTGGCTCACACCCCATCAAAAATGGGGGATCCATTCAACCTATTCAGACAACTTGCGCATGCTGACACTCAGTCGCGGTGGCCCGCACGTCTGGATCTCTGAAAAAGAAGCTCGCAAAGCTGGCATCGTTGATAACGACTGGGTCGAAGTTTTTAACGTCAATGGCACCTTGACCGCACGCGTCGTTGTCAGTCAGCGCATACCGGACGGGACCTGCCTGATGTATCACGCGCAAGAAAAAATTATTAATACGCCCGGCGCCCAAACCAGCGGCATGCGAGGAGGGATTCATAACTCAGTCACACGTACGGTACTTAAACCCACTCACATGATCGGCGGCTACGCCCAGCAAGCCTGGGGCTTTAACTACTACGGCACGGTGGGCAGCAATCGCGACGAGTTCGTGGTGCTTCGCAAGATGAACAAAGTTGAGTGGCTAGAAGGGCCGCTCGTCGAGGTAGAGGATTCGTTATGAAAATTCGCGCACAAATCGGTATGGTACTAAATCTGGATAAGTGTATCGGCTGCCACACTTGCTCGGTCACTTGCAAAAACGTCTGGACGAGTCGCGATGGCGTTGAGTACGCCTGGTTCAATAATGTTGAAACCAAGCCCGGCATCGGCTATCCCAAAGAGTGGGAGAACCAAGAGAAGTGGCAAGGTGGCTGGATTCGCAACAAGGCCGGCAAGCTCGAGCCTCGCCAAGGTGGGCGTCTAAAGATTTTGACAAATATGTTGGCCAATCCAAACTTACCCGCGATTGACGACTACTACGAGCCTTTCACCTTTGATTACGAGCATTTGCAAAACGCCCCCTTAAGCGAAACGCCACCTACCGCACGCCCCATCTCTGTGCTGACCGGTAAAAAGATGGAGAAGATCGAATGGGGACCAAATTGGGAAGACGACCTAGGAGGCGAGTTTGCCTCACGCAGTCGCGATGCCTTGTTCGAGGGCGTTCAAAAAGAAATGTATTCGACGTTTGAGAATACCTTCATGATGTATCTGCCCAGACTGTGCGAACACTGCCTGAACCCGACTTGCGTGGCGAGTTGCCCCTCAGGGTCAATCTACAAACGCGAAGAAGATGGCATCGTGTTAGTCGATCAGGACAAGTGCCGCGGTTGGCGGATGTGCATCTCGGGCTGCCCTTACAAAAAGATTTACTACAACTGGCAAAGCGGTAAAGCCGAGAAATGTACCTTCTGTTATCCACGCATCGAGGCCGGGCAGCCGACTGTGTGCTCTGAGACCTGTGTGGGTCGCATCCGGTACCTAGGCGTATTGCTGTACGACGCTGACAAGATCGGCGAGGCTGCAGCCACACCGAACGAACAAGATCTTTACCAAAGCCAACTCGACGTTTTTCTTGATCCGCATGACCCCGCGATCATTGCCGAAGCACTCAAACAAGGTATCCCACAGGCCTGGGTGGATGCTGCAGCGGCCTCGCCTGTTTACAAGATGGCGGTCGAATGGAAAGTCGCGTTTCCTTTACATCCTGAATATCGCACCCTGCCGATGGTTTGGTACGTACCCCCTTTGTCGCCCATACAAGCCGCGGCTCAGGCAGGACACATGGGTATGAACGGCATCATCCCCGATGTCAAAAGCCTTAGGATCCCCGTGCGTTATCTTGCAAATCTCTTAACCGCAGGTAAAGAAGAGCCCATCGTACTGGCGCTTGAAAGGCTATTAGCGATGCGCGCTTTTAAACGGGCAGAGACTGTTCATCAGCACGTCGATACAGCCGTACTCGATCAAGTTGGGCTTGATGCCGCAACGGTCGAAGACATGTATCAAATCATGGCAATCGCCAACTACGAAGATCGGTTTGTGGTGCCCTCAAGCCACAAAGAAATGGCCGAAGATAGTTTTAACGAAAAAGGCAGCTGCGGCTTTAGTTTTGGCAATAGTTGCTCGGATGGCGTCTCTGAACCTTCACTCTTTGGCAAAAAGAAACAAGGCAGCGAGATCTTTATCGAGATGCCAAAGTCGCGTAAAGCACGTACCGAAACCCTTTAACGCTTAACCCTTGCGTACCTTGTGCGTAAGGCGGAGACCGCTCATGCAAAGCTTTAAATTATTGTCTGCCCTACTCTGCTACCCCGAGTCAGAATTACTTGCGGCGCTGCCTGTGCTGCGCGTTCAGCTCGCAGCAGTTTTAAACAGCCCTTGCGCAAAGGTGGGAGCTACAGGCACACCAACAGGTGTGTCCAAGACCGCAGCGGCCTGCGGCGCAAACCTTGAGCACTCGCTCGCACCGCTGCTTGATTATTTAAGCAGCGCGCCTCTGATCCGCCTGCAAGAAAACTACGTCGCCACCTTTGATCGCAGCACCTCACACAGCTTGCACTTGTTTGAACACATTCATGGCGAAAGTCGTGATCGCGGGCAAGCGATGGTGGATTTGCTTGAAGAATATCGCAAGCATGGCTTCGAGCTTTCGACCACAGAGTTACCCGATTATGTACCACTGTTTTTAGAGTTTTTAGCGCAACTACCAGAAGACCAAGTGCAAGCACTGTTAGGCGATGCCATTCACGTGCTGGCGATGATTGGCAACAAGCTAAGCGCAGCACAAAGCCCTTACGCTTGCGTCTTTGAGGTGCTGCGTAACCACTGCACCACCGAACCACAAGCGTTTAGTGAGCCGCCCGTACGCGACATGGATGAGGCACTTGAAACCTTTGGTGCAGGCGCAGACGGCGTTGAACCCCTGCTGCGACCGAGCATGACACACACGATGCAGTTTCAGCCAAAGCCCACGTCCGGCTCTGAGCCGAGCCGCCGGCCCACTCACTCTTGCTCTTGAACCTAAGAGGCCCAACATGACCTACCTCAACCAACTCGCCTTCGGCATCTACCCCTATATCGCGCTGACGATTTTTTTACTGGGCAGCCTGATTCGTTTTGAGCGCGAGCAATACACCTGGAAAAGCGAGTCATCTCAACTATTACATCGCGGTCAGCTACGCTTGGGCAATATTCTTTTTCATATCGGCATACTAGGTTTATTTTTTGGTCACTTGTTTGGCCTGCTCACACCACTTTGGGTCTGGGAAACCTTAGGTGTCACGCACAGCCTAAAACAAATGGTGGCGCTCATTGCTGGTGGCACCATGGGCATCGTCTGCCTAGCAGGCCTTGGTATTTTGCTGTATCGACGCGTGACAAATGCCCGCATAACAGCAGCCACACGCAAGCGCGATTGGTTATTGTTGAGTTGGATTTTGGGTGCCCTGTTACTAGGCTTGCTCACGATTACAGAATCTGCAAAACACAGCGATGGCGAAGTGATGGTGCAGTTAATGATGTGGGCACAGCATCTACTCACCTTTCAAGGTGATGCAGCAAGCTTTATGCTCAATACGCCTTGGCTGTTTAAGCTGCACATGATGATGGGCATGACACTGTTTGTGATTTTTCCGTTTACACGGCTAGTACATGTCTGGAGCGGCTTTGCCTCAATCACGTACCTGATTCGGCCTTGGCAGTTGGTACGCAAGCGTTGAATCCAACACGGCTCGATCCGATACTGCGGATCCCCATTAGTGGGGTAGAGCCGTGGGGCGAACCGTTAGAGCCCCCTTGAGGGGATAGAACCTTAAACTTTTTTGTCTGGTGCCCCGAGCCGGAATCGAACCGGCACGCCCTGAGGCCTGAGATTTTAAGTCTCATATGTCTACCGATTTCATCATCGGGGCAGTTTAGACAGGCGCTATTGTAACGAAAGCGCCAAATCTTGTTTGGGCGGGCCTAACCCTTGCAAGGAAACTTAATTGGCAGGTACCGAATCACTGTTGCAGCCGCCTTGTCTTTGTTGTACTGGGGGTTGGCGAGCGCCCATTGAATGAACTCGGCCAAGACCACGTCACGCGCCACCCCAACTGTTGGCAGGCACACCGTTTTAGGCGCTTTCGGATCAAGATTCAATTCATAGGTTTGGTAGACGCCCTCACCGAAACCATAGCAAAAGGTTTGAGCTTCAAGGTCGGTGCGGCTTTGGCACAAGGCAACCATCGCCTCGGTTGAGACGTCTGCCCGTGGCAAGTTTTGTGCTGTCGTGCTTTGTGCCAAGGCTGCTGATAACGGCAACAAGGCGAGAGCGGCGGTGACTACTATTTTTTTTAACATAATCGTTCTCAATAACTGTGTATGTAGATCAAGGATAAAGCGGGTCAAATCAAGCTGTGCTGTCGACTTTAAACCTGCGTTGCCGCGCTTTGCAAACTCTCTTTAACGCCTAAACCCGCCCATATGCCCACCACCAAAACTACGCCCACCGCCGCTTGAGCGGTCTTGACTGTAGTCGCTGCGCCCCTGGCTACCTAACTGTCGTTCTTGCGAAGCCTCGCGTGAGGCATTGGGATCCGCACGATCTTGTGACGCATCGCTACGCGCTTGCGAATTTAAAGAGCTAGCTTGCTGTTTTTCTTGCGGTGTTGCGTTGCGCTGAAAATCACTATTCGCATTTTGACGCGCCTGATCAGCACGTTGTTTATCTTCAGGGCTGGCGTTGTTCTTCCAGTCGTTAGCGGCGTTTTGCTGGCGCGCAATACTTTGGCGATCGATGTCGCTATGGTTCGCTACGCCGTATCGATTATCCAAGGCGGCGCTGCCATAGGGCACGCCATCACGGTGTGCCACGTTGTGCGCCCAGGTGCTATCAGCGCCAGCATGATTTGCTGCCTGATTGGCCAGTGAGTTGTAGCGGCCATTAAAGTTATTAAAGTTAGCGTTGTTAATCGTGATCGAGCCACTGCCCCAGTGCGGCTGCGCCCAGAGCGATGCGCCAACGGCCATGCCCACACCAAAGGCCATAAAACCCCAAGCGGGGTTATAGGCAGCATACGGAGGATAGGCAGGATAGCCCCACGCGCCATACACCATCATTGGATTGTAGGTAGGCACATATATCACCTGAGGATTGGCGGGCATAATGATAATGTTGGTTTCAGCGTCAGTTGACACCATCAATTGTTGCGTCGTTTGTAAATTACCAGCCTGCTTAGCCTTGAGGCGTAACGCCTGCACCGATTGCATCAAATCTTTAGGTTGCGCCAGATAGGCGTCGCCTAACTTTTGCGTCCAGTCTAATTTATTGCCCAGCATATTCAAAGCGTCAGGAAAGGTCACCAGCGACTTAACGCTGTTATCCCAAGTTTGTGGCTTTAACGCGTCTTGTAACGCTGAGCTCGACAAACGGTTGTTGCTGCGCAGCCAATTGGCAGCCTCTGCGACTTCAAGAGGATACGTTGACGCAATCAGCATTTGCGACAACAGCGAATCGGGGTAAAGCGCAATCGGTGAAACCAGTGACTGCAATTCAGGCATCGACAGATTGCCGCTTTGCTGAGTGGATTGCGCATAAGCAGGAGCAGTAAACGCAACCCCCACGATTTGACCACCAGTGGCCAAGGTGAGCGCGAACGCTGCAGCGGCAGCCGAAAGGGTGAAGGTACGCATGTTGATCCTTAAAAGATACTTTTAAATTGACGCAGTGAGTATAGTGGCTTGTGAAGACATTATGCTATCCCTTAGTCTTTCAGAGCTTTCACGGCTTCATAAATTTTGCCAAATACTGCATCTGCATGCGCCGAATTGAGCCAACGAATAATCACCACCATGTTTAATTCAGGCTCAATCCAGGTAAATGAGCTACCGGCACCCACTGCAAAATAGCTTGACTCAGGCAAACTCGGAAACACCTTGCGCTGATCGTTGAGCCACACCAAGTAGCCATAAAACGGCGCAATGGCGCACGGTGCGCGCATGCGTTTGATCCACTCGGCTGACAGGACTCGTTTACCTTGCGCCATGCCCTTATCAAGCAACAGCTGGCCCACCAAAGCCTGATCTTCGCTGCTAATCGACATCCCGCCACCCCAATGGGTCCCACCGGGTACCGATTGCACTCGCTTGCCAGCGATTTCAACCCAAGCGTCGTCATAACCGACCCAATTCCAGGTGTCTGAAGCGCCTACCGGCTGCATAATCGCTTCACGAAACACCTCGGGTAGAGGGCGTTGAAATAAGTGCAACAGGGCAAGCGACAATTGGTTGATGCGCACATCGTTGTATTCCCAGTATGTGCCAGCTGGTTGCAAGGGCCGTGCATCACCCTTTTTGCCATCGGGGGCTGCAGCAAAGGTCACGGCACGATAACGATCGACCTGATCAGGCAAACCAAAGAGCGTACCCTCCCATTCGCCGGTCTGTTGCAACATGTGCTCCCAGGTGATCAGCGCATTGTTGCCTGAATCAAAGCCGATACCCTTAAGTGTTTGGCCAACAGGGGCGTTGACGTCTTTAATCAGACCTCGATCAAACGCCACGCCAGCCAGTAAAGCCAGATAGGTTTTGGCAACGCTAAATGTCAGGTCAGCCCGTTTAGGCTCGCCCCACGAGGTCAAGGTTTTGCCCTTAAGCAAGATCGTGCCCGATTCAGGGCCACGATCGTGCACGGGGCCGCGCAGACGGTTATAGGGCACTGGATCTGGGTGATGCACCCCCCAGTTGGGTGAGGTGCAATCACGACTCCAGGGGCTTTCGTTTTCAATGGCAAACTGAATCGCCTGTTCGAGCATAGGGTTCTGCATGAAAGCGCCTTAATTTAGGTAAAAAATCAGCGAAATAGGGGTTGGCACCCAGTCGGGTCTCGCACGCTAGTGTGCCAGCTAATGTTATAACAAACTTCGAGGCGTCACCCTATTAGAGCTGGGTTCTGGCACGCTACTTGCTAATTTGCCTGAACACGCTGTTTGTCATGCTGCTTAGCATTCAAATTCTTGAGCTATCTTATTTACACTTTGTTATTTGCACTTTTTTATTAGCATGTTCTCATTCGTACTTTTTATTTGCACTTTTTTATTTGCGCTTTCTTTTCATACTCACGCTCACCTTTGAGTATGACAGGCACCTTAAGGAAAAAAATGACCTCTTTAGCCCAACCCCGCGACTTGTCCCTCCAACGCGTCGCTTCGCGCCGTCGGTTAGGCCCACTGACTTGGGCAGCTTGTGCGCTAAGTGCTTTTTTATGTCTGAGCAACCTGAGCTTCGCCAACAAGGCGAACGACACCTTAGGGATGGCTTACGACCAAGCGCCTGAAAATATCGACCCTTACTTTAATAATGTCAGAATTGGCGTGATCATTGCCGCGAATGTCTGGGATACCTTGGTCTATCGCGACCCGATCACCAACGAGTACACCGGCCAGCTTGCCAAGAGTTGGAAGCAAATCGATCCACGCACGCTTGAGTTCGACTTGCGCGAAGGGATCAAATTTCACAACGGCGAAGATTTTGACGCCGACTCAGTTGTCTTTACCCTGAACTACGTCGCAGATCCGGCAAATAAAGCCACAACACAAGCAAACGTGCGCTGGATCGAAAAGGTTGAAAAAATCGATCAGTTTAAAGTTCGTATTGTCAGCAAAGAGCCGTTTCCGGCAGCGATCGATTACTTATCCACCACCTTAGCGATTCACCCTGCAAAATATTACAAAGAGGTAGGCCCCACAGGCATGAACGCCAAGCCGGTTGGCTCGGGCCCCTACAAGATTATTGAATACCTGCCCGGCAAATCGGTCACGCTCGAGCGCAATGCCAATTATTTTAAAGACTCTCCCAAAAGTGCTGGCAAAATCGGAAAAGTCAAAATTCGCTTCATCCCAGATCGTCAAACACAAATGGCAGAAGTGATGGCGGGTGGTGAAGATCTGATTATGCACGTACCAAAAGACCAAGCCGAAAAACTCAAAGGGCTGCCACACTTACAAGTCTTAAGTGGCAACACAATGCGCATTGCATTTTTGCAAATGAACTCTCGCGACGGGACTCCGGCCCCAGAACTTGCTGATGTTCGCGTACGCAAGGCGATTGCGCATGCAATTGATCGCGAGGCCATTCTTAAAAATATTGTGGGTGGAGGCGAGATCATCAACACCATCTGCACCCCCTCCCAGGTTGGCTGTAGCAGCGATGGTGCAACGGTTTACAAATACGACCCCGCCTTATCGAAAAAACTTTTAGCTGAGGCTGGTTATTCAAACGGCTTTAGTCTTGACATTTTTTCGTACAGAGAACGCCAACAAACCGAAGCCATGATCAACTACCTTCAGGCGGTTGGCATCAAAGCCAAACTGGGCTTTATGCAGTACGCTGCCATGCGCGACCTGGCGCGTGCAAACAAAACCGCGTTGACTCATCAAACCTGGGGCTCAAACCTGGTCAATGATCTGTCGGCTTCAACACCCGTATATTTTGGTGGCGGTAGCGATGACGTCAGTCGCGATCCCGAAGTCATCGCCCTGTTGAACAAGGGCGACAATACAGTCGATCCAGCCGAGCGAAAAAAAGTTTATAACCAGGCCTTGGTGCTGATCTCAGAAAAAGCGTACGCGCTACCTTTGTGGTCAGTTCCTGTGTACTACGTGGCGAATAAAGACGTGAATTTTAAGCCATATCACGACGAGCTTGTCCGGTTTTGGGATATGAGCTGGAAGTGATTGCGTATCTTATTAAGCGTTTAGGCTTGGCGGTGCTGGTAGCACTCACCGTATCCGTCATCGCCTATATGTTGCTGTATCTGTCGGGCGACCCAGCGCTTGCCATTGCGGGCGAAGGCGCTCGACAAGCCGATATTGATCTGATCCGCAAAACCTACGGCTTTGATCGGCCCTTGATAGTGCAGTATGGCGACTGGTTACTCAAGCTGCTCAAAGGCGACCTGGGCGTTTCAATGTACTTTAAAACTGATGTCGCACCGCTTATTTTTAGCAAACTCGAGACCACGCTTCTGTTGGCTTTGTATGCCTTAGTCGTTGCCTTAGCGATCTCGGTACCCTTGGGCGTGTTAGCAGCGATTTACAAAAATAGCTGGATCGATCGTGTCTGCTTAGCCGTCGCAGTGGTCGGTCAGGCCATGCCAAATTTTTTCTTCGCGCTGATTTTGATTATGCTGTTTTCAATTTCGTGGCGCCTGTTACCCGTATCAGGTAGCGGCACTTGGCAACACTTTGTGATGCCTGCGATTACGCTGGGCTATTACGCGGCACCCGCCTTTATGCGTTTAATTCGCGCAGGCATGATCGAGGTGCTCAGTGCCGACTACATTCGCACGGCGCGCGCCAAAGGCCTTCCGACCCAGACGGTGATCTTTAAGCATGCCTTACGCAACGCGATCGTACCGGTAGTGGCATTAGCCGCTGTGCAACTCGGATTTTTGCTTGGCGGGTCAATCGTGATTGAAACAATTTTTGCGCTTGATGGATTAGGCTACCTAGCCTATCAAAGTATTACGTTTAAAGACTATCCCGTCACGCAGATTATTGTGCTGTTGCTATCCGTGATTTATATCTTGCTCACCTTGGCCTCTGATGTTGCTAATGCTTGGCTTGATCCGCGGATTCGGGTGGCTTAAGATGCGATACAGACTGAACCATATTCGCTATCAGCGTCAGGCTTTCCGCAACGCCTCGGGTGGCTTGACGTGAAAAATAACAAAGCACTTTATATCGGCTGCGGCTTGCTGCTATTGATTCTTTGTATGGCAGTATTCGCGCCATGGCTGTCGCCACACGATCCGTATTTTCAGGATCTTACCTATCGTACTGTGCCGCCGATTTGGTACGAGCAAGGCACTTGGCTGCACCCTCTCGGTACTGATCAACTTGGCCGTGATTATTTGTCACGGTTATTTTATGGCGCCCGCATCTCTTTACTAATCGGCGCAAGCGTTGCGGTCATCTCGGGTTTGATTGGCTGCACCATGGGCATGCTAGCGGGCTACTTTGGCGGTCGTATCGACATGATCGTCTCGTTTTTTGTGACGACACGACTATCGATGCCCGTCATTTTGGTTGCACTCGCAACGGTTGCGCTAGTGGGCAGCTCGCTGTTTGTGGTGATCATGGTGCTTGGTTTGCTGAAATGGGATCGCTTTGCAGTGGTCATGCGCAGCGCCACGCAACAGGTGCGTGCCATGGAATACGTCTCTGCGGCACAATCAGCGGGCGCTTCAACGCTGCGCATTCTGCTAACTGAAGTTTTGCCCAATGTGTTGCCACATCTGATTGTGATCGCAACGCTAGAAGCCGCAAGTGCCATTTTATTAGAAGCCGCCCTATCCTTTTTAGGCTTGGGTGTGCAACCGCCCTTGCCCTCTTGGGGTTTGATGATCTCTGAAGCCAAGTCGTACATGTTCTTTTCGTTTTGGCTCATCGCCATCCCCGGCACCGCCCTCGCAGTGTTGATCTTTGCGATTAATCTTGCTGGTGATGGCTTGCATCAGTGGTTTACGCCGCAAGAGCGGGGCTAACCGATGACCAACAAAACACCACTCAGCAGTCAGCCACTTGAAAACACCACTTTGGTGAGCTGCTCGCCTCAAGCCAAACAAGCACTTGGCAATGTTCTTGATATTA
>JBAWWV010000081.1:0-14111 GCA_037146575.1 Alcaligenaceae bacterium
CATCGATTAGGTATTATTTTGTTAATCTTTTAACATGATTTTTTCGCCCTCACCACCCGAGAGTATCGGTCAGGCAAACCCTCAAGGACATCAGCACCTATGCGCCCTGCCATTAACTTGCACGATTTCAGGGCTATGGCCCGACGTAAATTGCCTCAGATCGCCTTTGACTTTATCGATGGCGGTTCTGACGACGAGCTTGGCATGGTGCGCAATCGCGAAGCCTTCAGCGACTACCAGCTTCTGCCACGCTACCTCAATGACGTCACGACTCGGGACCAGTCAACCACCCTGTTTGGTAGAAAGTACTCGAGCCCGATCGGCATTTCTCCTACAGGGATGGCGGGTCTGTTTCGCGTAGGCGCCGACAGCATGCTCGCTGCGGCAGCCAAAAAAGCCAACGTCCCTTTCTTGTTATCGAGCGCCAGCAATTTCAGAATTGAAGATGCTGCAAAAATTGCACCTGACAACGTCTGGTTTCAGATGTATGCCACGAGCGACCATCGCATCAATATGGATCTGGTGCGTCGCGCGCGCGACGCCAAAGTCGGTGTATTGGTGATCACCGTCGATGTGCCAGTGAATTCAAATCGCGAACGCAACCGTCGCAACGGTTTTACGAGACCTTTTCGCATGACGCCCTCGATCATGCTAGACACCCTCAGTCGCCCAGGTTGGCTAATGCAATATCTAAAATCGGGCGGCATGCCGATGATGAGCAACTGGCAACCCTATGCGCGCGAAGGTGCAAATGCGGATGAAGTGGCCGACATGTACGGCACACTCACACCTGCACCAATGACGACCTGGGACACCGTTACCGCGATTCGTCGCGACTGGGAAGGCCCTCTTGTCATCAAAGGGATCTTGCACCCCGACGACGCGCTACAGTCGGCGGAACACGGCTTAGATGGCGTCATCGTATCTAACCACGGGGCGCGGCAATTAGACGCGGCACCATCGCCGATCTCTATGCTCGCACAAATTCGTGCTGCGGTAGGTGAGCGGATGACCGTGATGCTCGACAGCGGCGTGCGCCGCGGCTCAGACGTCATCACTGCGAAATGTTTAGGCGCACAAGCTTGCTTTTTTGGGCGTCCCACGCTGTATGCCGTCGCAGCCTTAGGCCAGGATGGCGCCGATCAAGTATTTGCAATTATGCGTCGCGAAATCGATGCTGTACTCACGCAGATTGGTTGTGGCAATTTTAGCGACCTAACCGAACGCTTTTTACATCGCAAGGCGTAACTGCAAGCGACCTCACTGAGGTGTGATCTGCCTGACTGAAGCGTAATCTGCCTCACTGAAGCGTAATCTGCCTCACTGAAGCGTAATCTGCCTCACTGAAGCGTAATCTGCCTCACTGAAGCGTAATATTTGCATCTTGAATCACTTTTGACCAACGCGCCGTATCTTCTGCAATTTTTTGCGTGAAGTCGGCTGCGCTGCCGCCAACGGCCTCGATGCCGACCCCAGCGAGTTGCTGGACAACGGCGGGATCCTTGAGCGCTTTGTTAAGCGCCTGATTCAACGTGGACACGATCTCGGGTGCTAAGCCAGTTGGCCCAAAGACACCAAACCACGTCAACGATACAAACCCCGGCAAGTCTTGCGAAATCAACGCCACATCCGGCACGAGCGCCGAACGCTCAGACGCAGAAATGCCCAAGGCTCTGACCTTGCCATCGCGCACATGTGGATAGGCTGAAGAAAAACTATCAAACATGACATCCAGGCGCCCCGCCATTAAATCGGGCATGGCCAGGGCTGTGCCTTTATAAGGAACGTGCGTGAGCTTAATCCCAGCCAAGGCCTGAAAGCGCTCGCCAGACAGGTGGGGGATACCGCCAGTGCCCGCAGAACCGAAGTTCAGCTTGCCTGGCTGTTGCTGCGCAAGTTGAATGAATTCTTTGACCGTTTTAGCTGGTGAAGTCAGCGGCACGATCATCATTGAAGGCGACTGTGCGGCATAGCTGATAGGGCTGAAATCCTTCGTCGGATTAAAGGGTGTGGCAGGGTTCAGCAAGGGGCCAAGCACATGCGTGCTATTTGTTGACAGCAAAAGCGTATAACCGTCGGGAGCAGCTTTAGACGCGATCTCGGCGCCAATCATTCCAGCAGCGCCGCTTTTGTTATCGATCACAATGGTCTGGTTCAACTCAGCCGCAAATTTCTGCGAAATAATCCGACCCACGATATCGGTGCCTCCACCCGCCGGAAACGGCACAATCAACTTGATGGGGCGGTTAGGATAAACGGACTGTGCACCCACAGTCTGAGTACACAGCGCGAGCAGTGCCAAGACGCTAAGCCGTTTGACGAGTCCGTTCATGAGTTTCCCTTTGTTTTTGAATGCACACCGTAATTAGACTACTTTTCTAGCTCGCTTCACCTAAAAACCAAGGTCGCCTTGGGCAATCAAAGCCCAAACGGCCTTTGCCAGTAAAATAGCGTTGTTGGTGCTCGCGGCGTGGTTCACAGGCTGCAGTTCAACGGGAAGCAGAAAGACTTAGCCGCTTGCGCGCCTTGTCTAGCCTGCGCTGCCCCCGCAACGGTCAAGCGAACAAGCCTCACGGCTTCGCTTCTGTCACATTAGCCACTGGTCGCCTGAACAAACGACTGGGAAGGCGACAGAGGTTGCTTCGCTAGCCCGGATACCGGCCAACAAGGTTGTAGTGTGCAATCAACCACACTGCAGAAACACCCAAGTACCGTCGGGGATTGCGGTCAAGGGCTATGCCGTTGTTGTGGATCTTGCCACATGACTCATGTCGTGCGCAGTGAATTAATTTTAGGTGGTCAAAAGAGCGGCAAGTCGCGCCGCGCAGAAACGCTTGCCCAACGCTGGCTGGCTGAGGCACCACAGCGCTCGGCCCTGTTGATTGCAACAGCTCAGCCCTTTGACGACGAGATGCGGCTACGAATTGAGCGTCATCGCCAAGACCGATTGGTGCGCATACCAGGTATGCACACCATCGAAGAGCCTCTGGTGCTCGCCGAAACAATCAAAGCGTACAGCCAGCCAAACACTCTGATCGTTGTCGACTGCCTAACACTCTGGCTGACGGCGCATCTCATGCCGTCAGATTCACACTTCGCCCACCCCTCAACAGACTGGCAGGCTTTAGCCTCAGATTTATGCAGTGCGATCGCGCAAGCGCGCGGGCCAATGGTGTTGGTTGGTAATGAAATTGGTTTGGGCGTCATCCCTTTAGGTCAAGAGGTACGCGCCTTTGTTGACGCGCTGGGGTTGCTCAACCAGATGGTGGCAGCAACCTGTGAACGCGTCACGCTCATGACGGCGGGCTTACCGCTGACGCTCAAGGGGTCGGCTTGAATACCGTCACAGCGTCCGCGGCTGCTGTCAATCCCTACACCGCTGCGGCAGGTAAAACGTGGGTAGCTTTTGTCGTGCTTGTCTTGCTCACTTTGAGCCTGACGACAGCTAACGCGCAATCACTGGTGACAGATGACCGCGGCGTCACGACACGATGGGTAACAGCGCCGCAACGCGTCATTACCTTGTTGCCCTCTCTCACCGAAACTGTCTGCGCGCTTGAGCAGTGCGCACGTTTGGTGGGCGTCGATCGCTATTCGAACTGGCCGGCACAAGTGACCTTACTGCCTACCCTTGGTGGCGGTATGGATCCAAATATTGAAGCCATCATGTCTTTAAAGCCTGACGTGGTCTTCACCGCACAATCATCTCGTATTGCAGAACGGCTCGAGGCACTCGGTTTAAAGGTCGTTGCACTCGAGACAACAAGCCACGCCGATGTCCAACGACTCTTGGAGAAGGTCTCTCAAGTGCTTGGCGTTGATCCACAGGAGGCCAAAAAACTTTGGCATCGTATCGACGAAGGCGTATCGACGGCGGCGCAACAGCTCCCTGCAAACACCCAACAACTTCGGGTCTATATCGAAGTGAACCGCGCACCCTTCGGTGCAGGCCCGCAGTCATTTATTGGCGAGACGCTTAGTCGCTTAGGCGCGCAAAACATTCTGCAAGAGCAGTCAGACGCCTTTCCACGCATTAATCCCGAATTTGTGATTCGCGCACAACCCGACCTCATTATGATTAGCGAGCACGATCTGATCGCCATGCTTGAACGCCCGGGGTGGTCGGCGATGGCCGCCATCAAAAGCAACCGGATTTGTGCCTTTGCAACCATCGACCAAGATATTTTGGTGCGGCCCGGTCCACGCCTGCCACAAGCCGCGCAGATCATGGCCGACTGTCTGAAACGGTTTACTCGATGAGCGCCTTGCCATTACGACAGCACCTGAGTCAGCCTCGTGCGTTGCTGCTCGCAGGCCTGCTAGGCATACTGTGCGCCGTCACTCTGCTCCTTGGTTTGAGCGTAGGCAGCACAGGCCTCGAACCCCTCTTGAGTCTTGGCTCTGATCCCGTCGCCACGCAAATTATTTGGGATGTTCGTGTGCCACGTACCCTAGGCGCACTGCTCACCGGCGGACTGCTTGGCTTAGCGGGTGCCGTTGCTCAAGGGCTTTTTCGAAATCCACTCGCTGATCCATTTCTCTTGGGCAGCGCCTCGGGTGCCTCGTTGGGTGTCGCAGTGATCTTGGCGGGCTTTGGGATTTCGCCTTTAGCCTCACAATGGTTCGTCAGGCTCGGGCTCACGGGCGCGGCGTTTATGGGTGCGGTGCTCGCCGTATGTTTGACACTCAGTTTAGCCAGAGGTGTTCAGCACACCTTGCGACTATTATTGGCGGGTGTCGTTGTCGGTGTAGTGTTGGGCGCGCTCACATCATTGCTCTCGCTGACCCGCCCCGATATTTTGCAAACCATGCAAGCCTTTATGCTTGGGTCAACTGCCTTTGTCAGTTGGTCCGCTTGTGCAATCATGGCAGCCGTGTGGCTCGTCTGTACGGCTGCAGGTGTGGCCTTTTCTAGGGTCTTAGATGGCTTAGCCTTGGGCGAAGCGACCGCCTTAAGCCTAGGTCTGCCGTTAACTAAACTGCGCGTCACTTTGATTGGAGTTCTTGCCCTCGCAACTGGCACGGCTGTCGCCCACACGGGTCTCATCGCCTTCGTCGGCTTGGCTGCGCCGCACCTTGTGCGTGCGCTTGTGCACACCCGCCATGCCTGGCAACTTCCTTTAGCCAGCTTAATGGGGGCCCTACTGTTATCACTCGCTGACTTATTGGCCCGAGGCTTAATCGCACCACAAGAGCTGCCAGTGGGTGTGCTCACCGCAATCCTAGGCGGTGGCTATTTAATGTGGCTGATGAATCGTAGAGGCCTCACACATGACTGAGTCAAACACGACGCTAAGCAACGACAGCCTAGCCTTAGAGGCTCAATGCCTTGAGGTTAAGCGTGGTCAACGATCCGTGCTGAAAGGCCTGAATGTCAAGATCTCAAGAGGACGCTGGTGCGCTATTGTCGGGCCAAACGGTGCAGGCAAATCAACGTTGCTTCAGGCGCTAGTGGGTATCCTGCCGTTTGAGGGTGAGGTGTCTCTCTTGGGCCAACCGTTGCAACAACAAGCTAGGCAGCTTCGGGCACGTCGCCTCGCGTGGCTTGCTCAGGGCTCGGTGCAAAGTGCAGACGACCTCACTGCCTACGACGTTGTGATGCTCGGTCGGCTCCCTTACCAGTCTTGGCTTGGTGGCCAAAGTTCGGCCGATCACCTCGCGGTTGAGCGCGCACTCAAACTGACCCACGCCTGGGACTGGCGCGACCGCACGCTGAACACGCTCTCGGGCGGTGAAAAACAGCGCGTACTACTCGCAAGACTGCTGGCAGTCGATGCCGAAATTTTCTTGATGGATGAGCCTTTGGCAAATCTTGACCCTCCTCACCAGGTCGATTGGTTAGTGTTGGTGCGTCAGTTAATCGCCCAAGGAAAAACCGTCGTGAGCGTCATGCACGAAGTCACCTTCGCCCTCTATGCCGATGACTTGATCGTGATGTCTGAAGGAAAAGTCCAATACGCAGGTAAACGCGACGAGCCTGCTTTACACCGTGAAATAGAAAACGTCTTTGAACGCCGCATTGCCATACAAGCTCTGGGCACCCATTGGGTGGCCCTCCCAACACTTACTTAACACTGGATCTTTTGCTATGGAAATTGTTACACCACCAACCGAAAAACCTTATGAAAAATCGACGGGTGAGCGCCGAGGATTGTTGATCATCAATACCGGTGACGGTAAAGGTAAAAGCACGGCTGCCTTCGGCTTAGCGATGCGGGCACACGGACGCGGCAAAGCGGTCAAAATTTTTCAATTTATGAAAGTGCCGAGTGCACGCTTTGGCGAGCACCGCGTGTTTGAACAATTAAATGTTCCGATCGAAGGCTTAGGCGATGGCTTTAGTTGGAAGAGCCAAGATCTTGAACATTCAGCACAACTCGCACGCGACGGCTGGGCCAAGGCAAGCGCAGCGATCTTGAGCGGCGAGTTCTTTATGGTGACACTTGACGAGCTCACCTATCCGATTACCTTTGGTTGGGTTCCGCTTGAAGACGTCTTGCAAACCTTACGCACTCGCCCACCAGAGGTACACATCGTGATCACGGGTCGCCGCTGCCCAGCAGAAATCATTGAGCTTGCAGATACTGTGACTGAGATGACCATGATCAAACATGCCTTCGATGCAGGTATCCCTGCTCAACGCGGGATAGAAGATTAATGGCATTACTGATGCCGCTGACGGGCGTGGCCGACTCCTTTGGCTGCCATAGCGCCGCGGGGTTTTTTGAGACAATTAAGCGCTCAGTCAAGCACGGGTTTGGCGTATGAGCTTTAATCAACCGAAGCTTCAAGACTTACAGCAGCCAGCACTGCTCGCACAGTTGCAATACAAACTCATCAACAAAACTAAACCCGTTGGTTCGCTGGGCGCGTTAGAGACACTCGCACAACAACTTGGCCTGATCTTGCAAACAGACTCGCCCTTACTACAAGCCCCTCAGTTGGTCGTCTTTGCCGCCGATCACGGCTTGGCAAAACAGGGCGTATCAGCCTACCCCAGTGATGTCACCTGGCAGATGGTCAACAACTTTTTGGCCGGAGGTGCGGCGGTCAGTGTGCTTGCCCGCCAGCATGGCTTGACGCTCACCATCGCCGACTGTGGAGTCAGGCACACCTTCGAGCCACAACAGGGCTTGTATGCCTGCAAAGTCGCTTACGGTACTGCCGACTCGTCCCAACAAGCTGCCATGTCTGCCGAACAATGTGCGCAAGCACTTTTAAATGGGCAAGACTTAGTGAAATCCTTACCCGGCAATGTACTGTTACTGGGTGAGATGGGGATCGGTAATACCTCAGCCGCCTCGCTGCTACTCGCACGACTGACGGGCCTACCCCTCGAACAGTGCGTCGGCGCTGGCACGGGCTTAGATCAGCAAGGCATCCAACACAAAACAAAGGTTTTGCAGCAAGTATTTTCGCTGCACGCGCACGCGCAGGAGCCATTGCAAGCGCTCGCCGCCTTTGGCGGCTTTGAAATTGCAACTATGATTGGCGCCATTTTTGAGGCGGCCGCCAGTCATCGTGTCATCGTCGTGGATGGCTTTATCACCAGCGCGGCTGTGCTAGTTGCTAGCAAACTCGAACCTCTGGTCTTGCAGCGTTGTATCTTTGCCCACAGCTCTGACGAACGTGGTCACGCGTTATTGCTTGAGCGACTACATGCCAAAGCATTATTACACCTGCAGCTGCGCTTAGGCGAAGGATCGGGTGCAGCGCTGGCCTGGCCCTTACTTGTGTCCGCCTGTAACGTACTGTCTCAGATGGCAAGCTTCGACTCAGCAGGCGTCTCTCACGCCAGTTCATAAACAGGAAAGCCGCCTATGCAGTTCGTGCGTCACTTTTTACTTGCCTTGCAATACTTCACTCGCATCCCCTTGCCGACAGGCGTGGCGCGCTGGGTAGGATTTAACGCTACGATGCAACGAGCAAGCCTGGCGCACTTTCCAGGAGTAGGGTGCCTCGTCGGTGCGTTAACCGGTACGGCCTTCTATTTGTTTGCCACGCTGCTTCCGGTTGCCAGCACGGCACCCTGGCTCGCAGCTTGCCTCAGCACAGTGCTGAGCGTGATGCTCACCGGTGCCTTTCACGAAGATGGCTTAGCCGATACGTCAGATGGCTTGGGCGGCATGGTGACGCGAGAGCGTGCGCTTGAGATCATGAAAGACTCACGCATTGGCAGCTACGGTGCCACAGCGCTTATCCTGGCCCTCTCAACGAAACTCGCACTACTCACAATGCTAGGGCAAATCAATCTTGCACTTGCGGCCTGGAGCCTGTTTGCGGCGCACGTTTGCTCAAGAGTCATGCCTCTACTAATTGCAGCACTCTTACCCAACGTTGGCGACGATGTCGCGACTAAAACCAAGCCACTCGCCAACAAAATATCTTTGTACACTTTGCTCGTTGCCTTAGTCTGGCTAGCACTTGCCGACCTCGCCTTCGCCTCACAGCACTCGTCTATCCTTTTACTTTGGGCAACCGGGTGTAGCTTGGTTGCCTTTGCGCTGATGCTGCGCTTATTCGCCCGTCGTCTAAACGGTTTCACAGGTGATGCGCTAGGCGCCACTCAACAGGTATGCGAGCTCGCCTTTTATCTTGGTGTCTTGCTAGGACTCGCTCAATGAAGCTTTGGCTTGTGCGTCATGCACAACCTCTGATCACAGAGGGCCTCTGTTATGGGCAGCTCGACATCGCAGCCGACCCGACTGCATCTGAGCAGGCTGCAAAAAAAATTGCGCCACTCTTGCCGCAACAGGCAATGCTCTACTGTTCCGCTCTGCAACGCGCGCAACAGCTTGCGCAAGCCTTGCATGAATTGCGTCATGACTTAATACTTAACGTCGATCCACGCTTAAATGAAATGAATTTTGGCACTTGGGAAGGCATCGCTTGGGATGCGATTCCTCAGACCGCCTTCGATACGTGGCTAGACGATTTTGATGCACACCGGTTTGGCAACGCGCAAAGCGTGCGCGACGTACTCACTCGAACATACGAGGCGCTCAACGAGTGCTCAGTCCACCAAAATGTTGTCTGGGTGACTCACGCTGGCGTCATTCGCGCAGTGAACTATCTAAAACAATTTGGGTTGAGCTCGCTCGCAACCAGCGACAAATGGCCCGCAAAGGCGCCCGCCTTTGGCGAGCACCAGTGCTTATGCTTTTAACGCAGCGACCACTGCATCGCCCATCTCTGCCGTGCCGATGGCTTTAGTGCCCGCTTCAAAAATATCTGCAGTGCGATATCCTTGCGCCAGCACCGCGGCAACCGCACGTTTAATACGCGCGCTCTGCTCTGGCAGCTTGAACGAATAATCTAGCATCATTGCGGCCGATAAAATAGAAGCCAAAGGATTGGCGATATTTTTTCCGGCAATATCTGGCGCGGTGCCATGAACAGGTTCGTACAAGCCACGACCATCTGGGCTTAGCGAGGCCGAAGGCAGCATACCGATTGAGCCTGTCAACATTGCCGCTGCGTCTGAGACGATATCGCCAAACATATTACCCGTCACAACCACGTCAAACTGTTTAGGTTGTCGCATCATCATCATCACAAAGGCGTCAACCAACGCGTTTGAGTATTCAACGTCTGGATATTGCTTACTGACACGCTCAGCGACCTCGCGCCAAAGCTGCATCGTATCAAGAACATTAGCCTTATCCACCGAACAAACCTTGCCCTTGCGCTGACGGGCAGCTTTAAAGGCCACATGAATAATGCGCTCGATTTCAGGCTCGGTGTAATACATCGTATTGATCCCGACCCGCACTCCCTGTGCATTGGTGCTCACGCCGCGTGGCTCACCAAAATAAATATCGCTGCTGAGTTCACGCAAAATCAATAAATCCAAACCTTCGACTAAGTGCGGCTTGAGTGATGAGGCGCCAATCAACTCGGGAAACATAAAAATAGGGCGATAGTTAGCAAATAAATCGAGCTCTTTGCGCAAGCGCAATAAGCTTGCGCCTGCACGCATCGCATAGGGAGTGGTTTCATCCCCTGGCAACCCGGCCGAGCCAAACAAAATGGCGTCAGCGCTTTTAGCAATCGCCAGCGTCGCAGCCGGCAAGGGATCGCCCGCTGCGGCAAGACCTGCTCCGCCAACCGGCGCTTCGGTCAACTGCAACGATGCGTCACCAATCGTCGCGCGCAACACTTTTACTGCCTGGGCGGTCACTTCTGGGCCTACGCCATCGCCGGCCAACACTGCAATCTTCATACACTTCATCCTTTTATTTGATATCCTCCCCGCCCTAACAGACGGGGATTCGCGCTGCCTCAACCCCAGGATGAGGTCGAGCGCTTTGGTGGCTGTCTTTACGAATAAGGATTCGCCTCGTACTGGCGTACAAACGCAGCGATCTTGTCAGCGTGCGTCAAGGTGTAATCCAGCTCATCCATCCCAGTGAGCAAACAATGCTTTGAAAAAGGTGCGATCTCAAACGACTGCTCAGCGAGCCCAGGAGCGCGCACGCATTGTTGCTCAAGGTCGACCACGATTTGTGCGCCAGGTTGCCTTGCGAGCGTTTCTAGAATTGCCTCAATGACGTCGGCAGGCAACACAATTGGCAGCAAGCCATTCTTAAGCGAGTTCGAGTAAAAAATATCGCCAAAACTTGGCGCAAGTACTGCACGCACGCCATAGTCATATAGCGCCCATACGGCTTGTTCACGCGAAGAGCCACAGCCAAAATTGCGTTGCGCCACCACGATCTTTGCTGCCACATACTCTGACTGATTTAAGATAAATTCTGGGCGTTTTGAATCGTCTTTGTTAAACCTTAGGTCTCGAAAAAGGTACGCGCCAAAATCATTAATACGTGGTTTTTGCAAAAAACGTGCTGGAATAATTTGATCGGTGTCGATGTTGGCGCGTGTTAAAGGCAGCGCCACAGCCTCAAGGTGTTTAAATGGTTGCATATTAGATCCTGAGTCGTTAAGGTGCGGCGTTGACCAGCGCGCGTGCATCCGCGAGATGACCAGCAATTGCACTGGCCGCAGCGGTTGCCGGGCTCATGAGATGGGTTCGAGAGCCCGGCCCCTGCCGACCTACAAAGTTACGATTCGACGTTGCCGCGCACCGTTTACCCGCGGCGACTAAATCTCCGTTAACACCTAAGCACATTGAGCACCCGGCAAAGCGCCACTGAAAGCCAGCTGCAACAAAAATCTTGTCCAGACCTTCGGCCTCCGCTTGCGCTTTCACCAGCCCAGAGCCGGGCACAACCCAAGCCTCAACGCCTGCTGCCACCTTTCGCCCCTTGGCGACTAACGCTGCACTGCGAAGGTCTTCAATGCGACTGTTCGTGCATGAGCCGATAAACACACGGTCAACTCGCACGTCAGTCAGCGCCATGCCGGCTTTTAACCCCATGTAGCTGAGCATGCGCTCCACCACGGCGCGTCTTTGTGGATCAGCAATCTCTGCTGGGTCTGGGACGCGTGAGGTCACTGGCATGGCATCTTCGGGGCTATTGCCCCAGGTCAACATGGGCTCAATGTCTTGGGCATTCAAACTGACTTCGCGATCGAACGTTGCCCCTGGATCAGAAGGCAAGGTGCGCCAGTACGCCAAGGCCTGATCCCATTGCGCACCCTTTGGAGCAAATGGTCGGCCTGCTAAATACGCGAAGGTGGTCTCATCGGGCGCAATCATGCCTGCACGTGCGCCCGCCTCGATCGACATATTACAAATCGTTAAACGCCCTTCAATCGACAGATTTCGAATCGCCGAACCCGCATACTCGATGACATGGCCCACTGCCCCTGCGGCACCGATTTTTGCAATGATGGCGAGGATGATGTCTTTGCCTGACACACCCGGCGCAAGTGTGCCATCGACCGTAATACGCATGGTTTTAGGCCGCCGCTGCCAGATCGCTTGTGTCGCCACCACATGCGCGACTTCACTTGTGCCGATACCAAAGGCAAGCGCACCCAGAGCCCCATGTGTAGAAGTATGGCTATCGCCACACACCATCAACAAACCGGGTCGCGTCCACCCCTGCTCGGGTCCGATCACGTGCACAATGCCCTGACGCTGATCTTGTAAGCCAATAAATTGAATGCCGGCCGCTTTAGTATCGCGATCCAGCGACTCGGCCATTGCACGGCTTTCGGGATCGGCTAAATCCATTAAATTTCGACTATTAGTCGGGATGTAATGATCGGGCGTACCGAACGCACGCTCGGGCGAATGGGCGGTGAGCTTGCGCTGACGAAGCATCTCGAACGCCGGCGCCGAGCCGTCCTGAATCATATGTGTATCAACGAACATTAATTCTTGCCCGTCTTCGCGCTCAAGGATACGGTGCTTAGACCAGATTTTTTCAAAGAGCGTTTTAGGGCGTGATGCTGCACTCATTCTTTGCTTCCCTTCAACAGTTTTTTTAGATGTTTGACGACTACTCAGCTTTTGCACCGGCCAAACGAACGATTTTTTCGTAGCGCAACGTTTCAGAGGCAATAAACGCACCAAATTCTTCAGGTGTGCCTCCACCAATTTCTGCACCAAAATCCGCCATCCGCTTTTTAAGGTCAGGCGACTTCAAAATCTGGTTAAGCTCGGTGTTCAAGCGCTCAATAATTGGTTTGGGCGTGCCGGCTGGCACCATCACGCCATACCAAGACACCGCGTGTACGCCAGGTATCCCTAATTCATCAAACGTTGGGGTGTCGGGCAAGGCGGGATTACGCGCCTTTGAAGCAACCGCCAACGCCCGCAGCTTGCCTCCTGCGATCAGGGACAAACAAGCTGTGGTGTCGAGCATGAAGGAAATATGCCCGGCCATCAGGTCTGCTTCGGCGGGGGCAGTCCCTTTATAGGGCACATGCACAACCTCAACGCCCGTTGCCTGCACGAACACAATACCCGCCAGATGTTGTGAAGAGCCCACGCCGGCAGAGCCATAGTTCAATTTTCCGGGATTTGCCTTGGCAAGCGCGATGAGCTCTGCAACATTTTGGACTGGCGAATTTGTTGGGACGACAAGAATATTGGGGACCGCAGACACATAGATCACCGGCGCAAAGTCTGCAACGGGATCAAAGCCAAGCTTCTTGTATAAGTGGACATTGACGGCGTTGGGGCTCAACGACCCCATTAAAATCGAATAACCGTCAGGCTTGGCGCGGGCGAATTGTTCGGTGCCGATATTGCCTCCGGCACCAGGCTTATTTTCAATGACAACGGACTGACCCAAAGCATTCGCGAGCGGTTGGGCAATCATACGCGCGGTTGAGTCGACGCCACCGCCTGGTGGCCAAGGTACCGTAAACCTTAAAGCCTGAGAGGGATATGGTTGAGCCTGACTCAAAACAGACCAACAAACAAGAACAACACCCAGCCAAATGCTACGCAACATGATTTGTCTCCGTTCAGGGACTTTGCCTGATATTTTTTTAAACCACACAATGAGGCTACCACCAAAGAGAGCTAACAGATACCCCTTCAAGAAATTTATGGCGGTCTGCGAAAGGCTGCCTTATGATGATGACAAAATAACAATGACTCAACAGATATCGATCCAGGAGATCAACCATGACTACGATCATCGGGCAAGGCGATTTTAAATACCGTGTGGCTGAAGGCTGGGGCAAACTCCCCGCTGGCTGGAAATTTGGCGACGTCGCGGCCGTGGGAATCGACCGCCAGGATCGTGTCTATGCCTTTAACCGTGGCGAGCACCCAATGGTGGTGTTTGATCGCGACGGTAACTTTTTAAACTCTTGGGGCGAAGGGGTCTTCAAACGCGCTCACGGCGTTCAAATGGGCCCAGACGACACGATTTATTTGACCGATGATGGTGATCACACCGTACGCAAATGCACGCTTGACGGAAAAATCTTGTTAGAGATTGGATTACCTGGCCAAGCCTCACCCTACATGAGCGGCCAGCCCTTTAACCGTTGCACCCACACGGCGCTGTCGCCCGAAGGCGACATCTACGTGTCAGACGGCTACGGCAATTCGCGTGTACACAAGTACAGTCCAGACGGCAAATTATTATTTTCGTGGGGCTCGCCCGGCACAGACCCTGGTCAATTCAACATTGCCCACAATATTTTGTGCGACACCAACGGTTTGGTCTATGTTGCCGATCGCGAAA
>JBAWWV010000082.1:0-14050 GCA_037146575.1 Alcaligenaceae bacterium
CCTATCGTTTAATTCGATCGGTCGCTATGCGCAAAGTGGCATCATCGCGCAGCGGATGGCGCCTAGGCTTTTGGCTGCTAAGCCCGAGAACTTGCTACAAGATAACGGGCAACTAAGTGCAGAAAAAGTTCTAGCCTGTGCCATGCAAAATGAAAAGCCTGGTGGTCATGGCGATCGCGCACATGCCGCCAGCGCGCTAGAGTTGGCCGTGTGGGATTTGAATGCAAAGCTCAATGACGAACCCGCCAGTGCGTTGATTGCACGCCACTTTGGTCGTGCACATTACTCGCCTAAGGTTTCTGTTTATGCTGCAGGTGGGTACTACTATCCTGGCGAACAAGCTGGTCGACTTGAAAGCGAATTGAGCGGCTATCGTGATCTGGGCTTTGATCGCTTCAAAATTAAGATTGGCGGGGCCTCGCTTGCTGAAGATATGAAGCGCATTGAGCGAGCGTTGACGATTGCGGGCGCGGGTAAAAAACTCGCAGTCGATGCCAATGGGCGTTTTAGCCTCGAGCAAGCCATTGCCTACGGGCAAGCGATGCAAGGCTACGACTTGCTGTGGTACGAAGAGGCGGGGGACCCACTAGATTTTGAACTGAATGCATTGCTCGCCAAAGAATACAAAGGGGCGCTTGCAACGGGTGAAAATCTTTTCTCACGCCAAGACGTCAAAAATCTTGCGCTGTTTGGTGGTACCCGCGCAGACCTTGATATCTTTCAAATGGATCCTGGTCTTTGCTATGGCGTCACTGAATACTCCAAGATGATGATCGAACTTGAAAGTCGCGGCTTTGACCGAAAGTTCTGTTATCCCCACAGCGGTCAATTACTTGGTTTGCATGTCGTGGCGGGGCTAGGGCTTGGCGGCTGCGAAGTGTATCCAGGGATTTTTCAGCCGATGGGCGGTTTTGGCGATCAGACCAAGATTGAACAAGGCACGGTGAAGGTGTCAGACGCCGCTGGTTTTGGCTTTGAAGAGAAGGCTAATTTGATGGAAGAGTTTTCGATGCTTGTCGGCTGAGAGGTAGTTCGTAGAACAGCGTTGCTGTGCTGATCTAAAGTGAAGTGAAAGTGAAGTGAAGATAAACTGAAATGAAATTTAAGTAAAACTGAACTGAAAGGAAATAAGATCGCTGCGCTGCCGCAATTGTCTAGCTTATGGATTTTGGGGTAAACCCCTATCGATCCAAATGCTATTCCGGAGGATCATGAAAGTCACTAGAAAAATAAATAATTTGCTAGTGCAGTAGTGCAAGACAACTACCACAAAATAAAAAAGCAAGAACTGTTGTAAATAAAAAGCTAGTTGCTGTTTGATTCAAAAAAACAATCAGTTGCGCGAGTCATCTTTTGATGGCTTGGGCTTTGACTCGTAGACCGATCATCAGGAGACACGCATGAAGCTTTATCGATTTTTCTCTTTAGCAATCGCAACATTATTTTTATCCACGGTCCTTTTTTCGTCTGAGTCGCAAGCTCAAACAAAACTACGGATTCAATCTGGGTTTCCGCCCTCAAGTTTGATCTATCTCAATTCTGTGTATTGGGCCAAGCAGGTTAACGCAATGGCTGGTGGGCGTTTGGTTATTGAAATCTTGCCCCCAGGTGCGGTTGTGCCTCCTTTCGAAATTCTTGATGCGGTCAGCCGTAAAGTGGTTGACGGCGGCCACACTGCTGCGGCCTATTGGGTCGGTAAAAACCGTGCTGCCACGTTGTTTGGCCCTGCACCTGGCGGTCCGTTTGGCATGGATATGATGGACTATCTTGGCTGGATCTACGAAGCCGATGGCCTCGCGCTGTACACCGATTTCTACCAGAAAGATTTGAAAGCGAATGTGGTGCCTATTCCGCTGACGTCTGTCGCACAACAAGCCTTGGGTTGGTTTAAAACGCCAATTAATAGCTGGGCAGATTTAAAAGGTAAGAAATGCCGCCAGACTGGCATCACCGCTGAAGTGTATGGTCGTGCTGGTGTGGCCGCTGTGAACTTACCTGGCGGCGAAATTATTCCAGCTCTTGAGCGCGGTGTAATTGAGTGCGCAGAGTGGACTGGCCCTGCTGGCGATATTTCGATCGGCTTTCAAACGGTATTAAAGAACTTTTATGCCCAGTCGACACACGAGCCAGCAACGGTCTTAGAGATTTTGATTAATGCAGATGTTTGGAAAGCCTTGCCAGCCGACATCAAAGCGATCATTTATTCTGCGTCAATTGAAGCGACGATCAAATCCGAAATGGAAAGAAATCGTTTGAATGCCTCTGCTATGAAGGAGATGAAAGAGAAACATGGCGTGACGATTCATACGACACCGCCTGACATTCTGCTGAAAACTTTACAAACGTGGGACGAGATTGCAAAAGAAGAAGTGGCAAAAAGTGCAACCTTCAAAAAGGTCTACGACTCTCTGTATAAATACGCGTCTGAGGTCGTACCTTCTCGAGTGATCAATAGTCCATCATACGAGTTCACCGCCAATTATTACTTCCCTCCTAAAAAATAAGAGTTCTGTTTAAGCATTGACAGCACGACAAACCCTTGTCGTGCTGTCAGTTCATTTTGCAGAAGCTGTGACAAGACAATCTGGAGTAGACACATGAGTACCGACACCCAAGTTGGCCTTGAAAACATCGAACCAAAGTCGTTCTGGGGTTATGCAATCCCGGCGATTCGTAAGATCGATCGTTTCACGCAATATAGTGGGTACCTAACGATGTTTTTGTTAGTGCCGTTGATTTTTAGTAGCGTGGCCGAAGTGATTTTGCGTTATTTCTTCAAAGCTCCTACTTCTTGGGCAGGTGACGTGACGTTCATGTCGAATGGTTCGTTGTTTATGTTGGGCTCGGCGTTCGCGCTGTTGAACGGTGCGCATATCCGTACCGATATTTTGTGGGATAAGTTTTCAATTTCAAAAAAGGGTTGGATCGATTTGATTACCTACACCATCTTATTTTTGCCGGTGATGGGGTTGTTGGTCTGGATCTCGATTGATGATGTCATTAAGTCATTTCAAATCAACGAAAAATCTAATCTTGGTCTTTGGCAACCGATTATTTGGCCGTTACGTGCGGTGGTGCCAGTCGCCTTTGGTTTACTGTTCATTCAGGGTGTTTCCGAGCTTCTAAAGTCGCTCTGGGCCGTCGACAAAGGCACTGAATTAGTGCAACACGACAAAGTAGAAATCTAGCCAAATACCTCTCAGGATATCGTCATGACTTTCAACGAAATACTTGGCTTGATCATGCTGTTTTGTATGGTCAGTGTCATTTTCATTGGGTTTTCAATTTCTTTTACGCTGCTTTTCATTGCAATTGTTTTTGGTGCCATTGGATTGGGTGTTGATCGCACGTTTTATCTGACCTATCTGCAAGTGTGGGGGTCGATGAAAGATGACATTGTTCCGGCGGTGCCAATGTTCATCTTTATGGGCTACATGTGTGAGCAGGCAGGCCTGATGGATCGACTCTTTGCTACGTTCAGGCAACTGTTTGCACCGATACGCGGTTCGCTTTACTTGGCCGTGCTGTTGACGGCGACGCTTTTTGCGATGGCCACTGGTATTGTCGGCGCTGCAGTGAGCGTGCTCGGGATCATGGCTGGCGGCATGATGATGAGGGCCGGTTACGATTCGGAGATGTCTGCGGGCGCAATTGCTGCTGGCGGCACACTCGGAATCTTAATACCTCCTAGTGTCATGTTATTGGTGATGGGCCCAGTTCTTGGCGTGCCGGTGAATAAGCTTTACGCAGCTGCTTTTGGCCCCGGATTTTTGTTGGCTTTTCTTTATATTGTTTACTGCTTGATTCGCAGTTTTATCAATCCGAAGCTTGGCCCGCCGCTGCCTAAAGAAGAGCGCATGGGCTACAACTTTAAATTGTTTAAAGAAGTGGTCATAAGCATTTTGCCTTTATTGCTTTTAATTGGCTCAACGCTGGGCACTATTTTGACGGGATTGGCGACTGCAACCGAAGCCGCAGCGTGCGGTGCGCTTGGTTCGATGATTCTGTCTGCCTTGTACGGTAAGTTGACAATACCAGCCATCAAGGGAACCGCTCGCAGCACACTTCTGACCTCAGCGATGGTGTTGTTGCTGGTGATGGCCTCTAATATTTTCGGTGCGGTATTTGTTCAACTCGGTTCGGCCGGTTTAATCGAAACACTCTTGAATGATTTGCCGCTACCTGGAATGGGCAAGTTTTTGCTGGTGATGTTCATTGTCTTTCTCTTGGGTTGGCCGTTTGAATGGCCGGTGATTATTTTAGTGTTTGTGCCGATATTTATCCCAGTGATTCAAAAGCTTGACGTGGGCTTGTCAAAGGGCGAACTAATGTTGTGGTTTGGCGCGACCTTGGCTGTTAACCTGCAAACAGCATTTTTGAGCCCGCCTGTGGCGATGTCGGCCTACTACCTCAAAACCGTGATGCCGGCTTGGAATTTAGCCTTGATCTTTCGCGGGATGGCACAGTTTATGGTGATTCAGGTCGTGGCACTGGCGATGATTATCGGCTTTCCGAGCATTTCGCTTTGGTTGCCACGTCTGCTATATCAAAACTGAGCTGAACTGAGGTGAGTGTGAGTATCAAGATTTGTGTGCACGTCAACCCAAGAAAGTGTGACTCATGAGCTTCTTCGAAAGTCTGCGGTTAGATGGACAGATTGCCCTTGTGACCGGAGCCGGTCGTGGAATTGGCGCGACCATTGCTCGCTATTTGGGCGAGGCGGGTGCTGAGGTGGTATTGCTGTCGCGTACCTTGAGCGAACTTCAAACGGTTGCGCAGCAGATCACTGAGGCGGGTGGTCGGGCGTCGATTCGGCAATGTGATGTCATGGACGCGAAAGCGCTCAGAGCGATTATTGACGAGTTGCCGCGCCTGGATATTTTGGTGAACAATGCGGGAACTAATATTCCAGAGCCAATGATCGAGGTATCGGATGAACATCTTGATCATTTACTCAATTTGAATGTTCGTTCATGTTTTATCGCTGCGCAAGCGGCGGTTAAAAAGATGTTGCAGGATCCCGAGCGCGCTAAGAAGGGTGGGTCCGTGATTCACATCTCTTCACAGATGGGCCATATTGGCTCACCTAACCGAACCGTCTATTGCACAACAAAACATGCGATTGAAGGTTTAACCAAGGCGATGGCCATTGAGCTCGCCGAGCATAATATTCGAGTCAATAGCGTAGCCCCGACGTTTGTGGATACCCCCTTGGTTCGGCAGGTTGTGAACACCGACGAGAAGCGTGCATTTTTATTTTCTAAGATTCCGCTGGGTCACTTGGCTGAGACTGAAGATATCGCGGCAGCTGTCGCCTATTTAGCGTCTCCTGCTGCGCGAATGGTGACGGGTACTTGCCTCAAGGTCGATGGTGGTTGGACAGCACAGTAGCATGATGGATCGTAAACATGGCAGATGTAGAGACATTTGATTTTATTATCGTAGGTGCTGGTTCGGCCGGCTGCGTATTGGCAAATCGCTTGTCGAAAGACTCAAGAACCAGAGTGTTGTTACTTGAGGCTGGTCCTGAAGATCGAAACCCCTGGTTAAAGATTCCCGCGGGTGTGGCTCGTGTGGTGACAGACCCCGTTGTGTCATGGGGCTATCAGTCTGAACCAGAACCCGGTTTAAATAACCGCCAGATTATTTGGCCTCGTGGCAAGACACTCGGTGGTAGCAGTTCAATTAACGGGCACGTGTACATGCGTGGAACGCCCGCTGACTATGATGGTTGGCGCGAGGCGGGCAATACTGGCTGGGGTTGGAGTGATGTCTTACCGCACTTCAAGAGCACTGAAAAACATTTTCTAGGAGAAAGTGAGTGGCATGGTGCAAATGGTGAGTTGGTGGTCTCACCCTTGCAAGAGCCCCATGTTGCGTCGTCAGCCTTTGTGCAAGCCGCGATCAATTCTGGTGTTCGCCACAATTTAGATTTCAATGGTGCGATACAAGAGGGTGTGGGGTTTGTGCAGCTCATGATCGATCGCGGCGTGCGTGCCTCAACTGCAAGAGTTTTTTTAAAGCCGATCCGAGATCGATCAAATTTAAAAGTGCAAGTTCAGGCAATGACCGAGCGAATCCTCTTTCAGGATAAGCAGGCGGTTGGCGTGCAATATAGCGTGAAGGGCGTGAGCCATACTGCACACGCCAAAGAAATTATCTTAAGCGCTGGAGTCATTAATTCTCCTCAGCTGCTAATGCTATCGGGAGTAGGTGACGCAAAGAACTTGCAAGCGCTTGGAATCCCTGTGGTTCACGACTTGCCTGGAGTGGGGATGAATCTGCAGGATCATGTCTACGTGCATTACCTCGCAAGTGTTGATCCCATTTACTCGATTAATAAAAAAATTGCGAGTCCAGTCAGAATGCTTCCTGACGTGCTGAAGTATTTGTTCACTCGTCGTGGCTTGTTAAACTCAGCAGCGGCGCAGGTTGCCCTGTTTGCCCGTTCGGGTGCGAACAATGACAAGGTCGATCTACAAATACAAATGAGGCCGTTTAGTATGTATTCGTCGGCCGGGATGTTTAAAGCCGATCAGGCTCCTGCGGTGACGGCGTCTTGTGGGGTTTTGCAGCCCTTTTCTGTTGGTTCGCTCACGTTGCGTTCGGCAAATCCTTATGATGCGCCACGTATGCAGGCAAATTATTTGACCGACCCGCGCGATGTGACTCCCTTATTAGCGGGTTTGCGTTTAATTAGAAAGATTTTTTCACAAGACCCTTTTGCTCAACACAATCGAGGCGAACTGATGCCCGGTTCGCAACACGTTTCAGATGAGCAATTAATTGACTACATTCGTGCGCAGGCGCAATCGATGTATCACCCAGTCGGGACATGCAAGATGGGAGTAGACCCTCAGGCGGTGGTCGACCCTCATTTGCGGGTGAGAGGGTTAGGTGGGCTGAGAGTGGTTGATGCATCGATCATGCCAAAGGTCACTTCAGGCAATACGAATGCGCCAGTTATTATGATCGCTGAAAAGGCCTCTCAGTTGATTTTGTCTGGCAGGTGACGCTAAAAAATTTACCGCAAGAGTTGAGTCACGGCAAATCCATTGCCTCACCCGTGTATCCTCGATTGCTTCGCCTGTGTATCGTTAGAATCGATACCTTCAAGTTACTGAGGCTTTACAATCAAAGCGACTTCGACATAATTTTCTCCATAAGCTGAAAATGCACATGCTTAAAAATCACGTACTCGACTTACAGCTTCAAGCCAACGAGCTATTCGATGAATTGCGCGCTGGTAGTGCCGATTCGATCAATCGAGGTGTGACGCGTGATACCTACGGGCAGGGCGAGCAGTTTGCTCATGATTTAGTTGAAAAACACGCGAGGAAACTCGGCCTAGAAATACGGCATGATCACATGCGTAACACCTATATGGTGTGGCCGGGCCTTGATCGCCAGGCGCCAGCGATCGTGATTGGCTCTCACCTTGACTCAGTGTTGGGTGGCGGTAATTATGACGGTGCGGCTGGGGTCATGGCGGGCTTGATTGCCGTGCAAGCTTTGCAGCAGGCTGGTCTGAAGTTGAACTGCGATGTCGTGGTCATGGGTATCAGAGCCGAAGAAAGTATCTGGTTTCAGGTGTCGTATGTGGGCAGTCGTGGCGCCCTAGGAACCTTACCCGCGAGTGCGTTGCAGCAGCGGCGCATTGATACCGGACGCACCCTTGAGCAACACATGCAAGAGGCGGACGCAGACCCTGAGGCTGTCGCAAAAGGTGTCGCTTACCTGAATCAAAAAAATGTAAAAGCCTTTTTAGAGTTGCATATCGAACAAGCGCCTAGCCTTGCCTTAACGGGTTATGCACTGGCGATTGGCACTGGTGTGCCTGGGCATTTTAGATATCCGCGAGTGAAAATCACTGGCGAATATGGCCATGTCGGGCTTGGTCGGCGCTTTCGACACGATGCGGGCTTAGCCGCCGCAGAGGTATCCGTCGCGCTGGATACGCTCTGGCAGCAGTGGGAAAGCACGGGGCGCTTGATGGCTTGTACCTTCGGTGAGTTTCACACTAACTCTGCACGTCACGGCACCACAATCGTACCTGGTGAGTTTCAGTTTAGTTTGGATGTCAGAGCCTATGACGACGCTGATGTTGCCGAACTAGAGCAGGCATTTCTGGCCATTGTTCGCGAAATAGAAAAAAAACGTGGGGTAACGTTTGATCTTGGTGTGCGCGCCTCTGCAAAAGTCGCCAAAGCAGATGCCGTGATCACTCAGCAATTACGCGACTGTGCTTCTCAGCTAGCACTTAAGGTTTGCGATTTACCAAGCCCCGCTTCCCATGATTCGGCGGCCTTTCATGCGGCAGGGATACCGTTTGGCTTTATCTTTATACGCAATCCAAACGGCAGCCATCATCCTGATGAAGCGATGTCCATTGATGATTTTTTGCAAGGGACTGCCGTACTGACACAATGGTTGGCAACGCATAGTGACAAGCTCTAATTCTTTAACTTGTAACCAGTCTTGAATATCCAAGCAATGACCGCCACGCAGATGGTTAAAAACCCTAGCGTCATTGCGACGCTCAGGCCTAAACTGACATCGCCGGCATCATAAAAACTCCAGCGAAAACCACTGATCAGATAGACAACTGGGTTCAGCAACGCGACGTTTTGCCAAAAAGGTGGTAACAACTCAAGTGAGTAAAAACTGCCGCCTAAAAATGTGAGTGGGGTGATGATTAGCAACGGCACAACCTGTAGTTTTTCAAAATTATCAGCCCACACACCGATAATAAAGCCCAGTAAGCTAAAGGTAATCGAGGTGCTAATCAAAAAAAACAGCATCCAAAACGGATGGGCGATACGCAGCGGAACAAACAGTGTGGCAGTCGCCAAAATAATCAAACCAAGACAGATTGATTTCACACTTGCGGCACCCACGTAGCTTAAGACGATTTCGAAGTGAGAGATCGGTGCTGAGAGCAATTCATAAATCGTGCCCGTAAATTTTGGAAAATAAATCCCGAATGAAGCGTTGGAAATACTTTGTGTCAGCAGGGACAGCATGATCAACCCAGGTACGATGAAAGCTCCATAGCTGACCCCGTCAATATCAGTCATCCGCGAGCCGATCGCTGCGCCGAAAACGACAAAGTACAGAGATGTTGAGATAACAGGGGCAATCACACTTTGCATCAAAGTGCGTAGCGTTCTAGACATCTCAAAATTGAAGATAGCTCGAATGGCGTGAATGTTCAAGCGCATGATTGCTCAAGCTTTTGACTCGTGAGGCTCACGAAAATATCCTCAAGGGAACTTTCAGTTGTGTGCAGATCTTTGAAATGGATATTTGCGTGTCCAAGCCGCGTGAGCAGCTCTGTGATCGCGATATCGTTGTTGGTGGCATCGTAGGTGTAAATCAACTCATGTCCATCGCTGGCGAGCGACAGGCCGGCGTTGCTGAGTTCGGCAGGGATTTCGTTCAGTGGGCTCGTCAGTTGCAATACCAATTCTTTTTTACCTAATTTTTTCATTAATTGACTAGTCTCTTCAACCAACAGAATCTCGCCCTTGGTAATGATGCCAATACGATCGGCCATTTCTTCGGCTTCTTCGATATAGTGCGTCGTCAAAATAATAGTGACACCTGTTTGTATTAAGGCTTTCACTAGTTGCCACATGTCGCGTCTTAAACTCACATCAACGCCGGCCGTGGGTTCATCTAGAAATAATACCCGCGGTTCATGCGACAGTGCTTTAGCAATCATGACTCGACGCTTCATGCCGCCTGATAAGCGAATAATTTTGCTGTCTTTTTTATCCCACAGCGACAAGTCTTTGAGTATTTTTTCGATCCAAGCAGGGTTAGCAGGTTTGCCAAATAAGCCACGACTAAAACTGACGGTGTTCCAGACGGTTTCAAACATATCTGTCGAGATTTCTTGCGGCACAAGGCCAACAAGCGCTCTGGCTTGTCGGTATTGTTGAATGTGGTCAAAGCCATCAATCGTGACAGTGCCTGTGCTTGGTGTCACGATGCCGCAGATCAAGCTGATTAAGGTGGTTTTGCCAGCGCCGTTTGGGCCAAGCAGGGCAAAGATCTCGCCTTGCCTGACTTCAAGATTGATATTTGTTAAAGCGTTAAAACCTGAGGCGTAAGTCTTTGAAACGTTCGAAATTTTGATCATGGTTAGCGCCCCAGGCGCCCTCCGGCTCGCGCCAGATAAAACCACTCTTGCCCAGGTTGCGACTTGCTGTTTGGAAACACAATGAAGCAGTCTTGCTCGGCACGCAATTCTGTACCATCGGCTCGCGTGCCAATTAAGCTGTTCTTGGCGATTGGATCAAAGCTTTTCCAGACGTTGGCAAACTGATCATCGGTATGAAAGCGATCAAAGACCTCATAGAGCCCGAGTACTTCGAAGTCAGTCGCGGGTTTGGGTTCAGCGCCGTGAATTAACCCAACCTGTATTAACGTATTCAAAACGGCCTGATAGGCGACCTCGCGGCCACCAATATCGTCATGTTGTCCGCACTCGAGAGTAATCGCCCAACCGCCTTGTGCGCGCATGTATTCGGTCGTACCGACGCCGTAGGCCGTGTCAATATCAACTGACTCGGCGGTAAAGCGCCCCGCTTGTACCTCGAGTGCGCGCCGTTTGATACCTTTAGCATAAGTATCAAGCCAGCCGTACACAAAGCGATTACAACCTAAACGTTGAACCAAAGCCTCTTCAGTGCTGGCTTGTGAAAACGGCTCAAGAGACCCAGTATTGTTAGCCGGGCCAAACAAGGCAAAGGCACGGTCGCCGCTCTGAAAAGAATGCAAATCTAACAAGCCATCGTGCTCGGCGAGTAAGGGGCAAAGCCAGTTGGCAAGATGATCTTCGTATTCTTGAGGTGTTTCAACGGGGGCGAGACGCCGATTTAAATTACGATCACCCGCACGACGTTGTAAGCGATAAGCCTTGGGGTTTGTGACGGGCACTAACGTCAAGATACCGCGCAGCAGCTTAATATCACCTGCTTCAATTTGTTGCGCAAGACGCTTAAGCGCAAACGTGCCGCAGGTTTCGTTGCCATGCACGGCTGCCGTCACGATTAAGCGCGGGCCTGGCAACGGGGATCTAAACCTGACCGTATGAAAAGGGAGTTCATCCTGCAAAGGGATTTTTTCAGGCAAAGAGGTGAGGGCTTTAGAAGGTAGCGACATAATGTTATTTGGTGTTGGGTTTTTGCTTCAGCAAGGGCGACATGAATTCTTTATACGAGAGTACGCCAGAGATCACAACATCAATCACTGACGGTATCTTGAGTGTCAGGCACTCTTTTAACGCGCTTGCGAATTCGTCTGGTGTAGAGACCTTAACACCATGACAACCCATACTTTGAGCAATCGCAGCATGATTGAAGTCATGAAATTGAGCACCGAAAGGCCCGCGAATATGTGTTGACCAGCCGAGCATTCGGTTGTTAAAGATCACCGTAATAATCGGGATGTCGTGTTCGATGGCGGTCATCAGTCCGTTCATGGTCATTGAAAAACCACCGTCTCCGCACACGGCGATGACTGGTACCTTTGGATGAATTAACTTGACAGCCAAGGCCGAAGGGATAGCGTAGCCCATGGGGCCGCCACCGGCCGCTTGCAAAAATCCGCCCGCACGCTTGGTTTGATAGCAATGCATCATAAAGATACGATTCTCGCCAGCATCGCACGTGACGATCGCATCCTCAGGTAACGCACGCATCATTTCGGCGATCACACGCTGAGGTACCATCGGTAATGATGAATCTTTGTAGGCCTTGTCATTGAAATAACCAAGTTTCTTGCGTAAGGCCGCAACGCGCGAGGCGCCTTTTGCGTCGATCTGAGTCTTATTCTTTTTGACAACAGCTTGGAGTCTGCTTAGTACAACACCTGCGTCTCCAAGCAAGATATGCTCAACTGGGAAGGTCCAAGAGGCATTGCGTGTTTCGATATCAATTTGAATAAACGTTTGTTTGACCGGATTCAGTAAAGACGTGTGCTCATTGATCGTGTCACCCGCGGTGAGTTTTGAGCCAACGACGATGACAAGATCTGCTGCGGACACACACGCGTTTGCTGCGGGGGTGCCATAGGTGCCATAAACGCCAAGCGCAAGAGGGTGCGTTTCGGCAAAGACTCCTTTGCCTGAGGGTGAGGTCACGACCGGAATATTCAGTGCCTGCGCGAAGACCTGCAGTTGCTCGTAGGCTTGCGCGATCCGTACGCCATTGCCGGCAATGATGACAGGGCGTTTCGCCTGCGAAAGTGCTTTTGAGGCGGCTGCGATTCGAGGTTCATCGACAGCAGTTGAGCGCTCGATAAGATAGGGCTGGGTCGCAAAGAGGTTTGGTTTGCTATCTTGCGGAACGACGCCGGTAAACGACGTCACGCTAAACAGCACGGCGACTGGCCCCGGTTGGCCGGCAGTGGCGTGTTTGATCGCGAGTTGGGTGGCGTGTACAGCCGCGGCAGGGTGATGAGCCTCAAGCACTTGTTTGGTTACCCCCCCAAAGCTTTGCCGTGCATCCCAACCACCGTAATCCCCTGTACCAGTCTGATAGGGGCCGTGTAACGACAACTCGGGCGAATCGCTAAAGTCTGTGAGTAACAGCATGGGTGAACTCGAGAGATGAGCCTCAATGGTGCCAAGCAGGCCATTGCCTAAGACCCAAGGGCCTTGGCCGACCAAGACACCAGGCTTGCGGGTCAAGCGCCCATAAATCTCAGCCATGGCGCTGCCCAGCGACTCTTCTCTGACCAGCACCGTTCGAATGGTTTTTTGAAAATCACCTAAGGCAGCCCAAATGTGGCCAGAATGCCCGCCCGCGATCCCAAAGACCAGATCGATGCCTGCATCTTCTAAGACCTGCACAATGCCATGTGCAGCAGAGACTTCTTTTTTGAATAGTTTTTTGACTGTCATGTGGTCTCCGCTATCATTTTGTGTCTGGGCTAGGACTGCCGTTGCTGAATTGACGTACAGTACCATTTTGGGGTCAGTGGCATCTGCCAGACCGATCATTTTGAGTAAATTAATGTCTGACGCTATTTTCTTGAAAAAATGAAAAAAAATCCAACCCAAATTGCACTAGTGACGGGTGCGGCACGCGGAATCGGTCGTGCCATTGCCAGCGAGTTTTTAGCGGCAGGCTATCGGGTCGTGGGGGTTGACCTGCGTGCATTTTCAGCGCCCACTGACGAACCAGCCTACGATCCGGCGAATTTTTGGGCACAAAAGCTCGATGTGACGGATCAAGCTGCGATTGCGAAGCTGCAGGCTGAGATTGTTGCCAAATGGGGCCATGTATCAGTTTTGGTGAACAACGCAGCCATTTCGCCAAAGCAGCCTGATGGATATTCGGCAAAATTATTAAACATCACGAATCAAGAGTGGACATCGGTGCTGGCTGTAAATCTGACGGCTGTTTTGCATATGTCTCAGGCTTTCTTGCCGGGTATGCAAGAGCAGCAGTGGGGCCGTGTCATTAATCTGAGTTCGTTGGCGGGCCGCACCAAATCGATTAGCGCGGGGGCTAGCTATATGACGTCGAAGGCAGGTGTGCTGGGCTTAACCCGCGCGATTGCTGCCGAGATGGGGCCTTATGGCATTACTGCAAATTCGATCGCGCCCGGGCGGATCGTGACCGAAATGTCGATGACGGCAGGCGAAGAGGCAAATCGTAAGATTGCCGAGCAGTTGCCCGTCAGGCGCTTAGGGACAGTCAAGGAAATTGCTGAGACGGTTCTGTATTTGGCCTCAGATGGCGCGGGTTATTTAAACGGTGCTGTGATTGATGTGAATGGTGGGCACTTTATGCCTTAGTGCCACACTTAATGCCGGGGGGGCGCCTTTCGCCCTCCGGCCACACCTAATGCCTGAGGCCCATATCTCATACCTAAAGGCATTATTTTGAGCATACGAAAAAAAGAGGATGACAAATGTTGACGATAAAAGAAGGGCGGAAGATGTTGACCGTCACAAACAACAATAGTGATGTATTGCCGGTGAGTGCCTGCTGGGTTGCGCCCGCCTGTCGAAGCGGTCAGTTGATCTGGTTCAGAC
>JBAWWV010000083.1:0-14035 GCA_037146575.1 Alcaligenaceae bacterium
GGTCTTTTCGCCGACCGGAACACGCGACTTCTCGAGCTACATCACAAAAATTCGTCAATCAGGCGCCGACGGCTTAATGATGGTTTTGTCTGGGGATGATGCCAATGCGTTCATGACTCAGGCTGCCCAATACCGCCTGGGCGACAAGGTAAAAATGTTTACCACGCTCATCGAGCTATCCACCATTAAGGCGGTCGGCGAAGCCTCTCTGGGTGTGATTGGCACCATGCGCTACATGTCAACCTACGACGATCCCGTGAATAAAAAATTCGTCGATACCTTTACTAAAGAGATCAAAGATACCCCAGACTGGAACGATGGCGAACAGTGGAAGGCACTGCAATTTATTAGCGCAGCCATTCAAAAAGCTGGCAATACCAAATCAGTCGATTTGATCAAGGCCCTTGATGGGATGGAACTTGATACCGTTAAAGGTAAGGCAAGCTTTCGCGCCTGTGATCATCAAAGCATGGAGGATGGTTTCGTGGTCAAAGTTGAAAAAGTCGGTAGTGCCTTGCTACCGGTTCTGGTTAAAAAATATCCCGCCGACCAGATCACACCGGCTTGCCGTAAAAAAACCTTTGATAGCTAATCTGAGCTAGCGCTACGATACCTGTGCCTGCCTTGTGCAATACAAGCAGGCACAAAATCTGTTCGTGACTCTCACAGCGAGACCCGTGTGGAAACCTTTTCTTTTGTACTGATACAGACGCTCAATGCGCTGTCGCAAGCATCCCTTTTATTTTTTTTAGGGAGCGGTCTGGCCTTGATCTTTGGCATCATGCGCGTCGTCAATTTTTCGCATGGCGCCCTTTACATGCTTGGCGCCTACATTGGCTACACCACAGCGAAGCTAAGCGGTAGCGTATGGCTTGCGATGTTCATCGCCCCTTTAGCAGTAGGCGTACTAGGCCTGTTCTTTGAAATCGGATTTTTGCGCAAGCTTTACAAGAGAGACGAAAGCGCTTTCTTATTAGTCACCTTTGGCCTGACCTTAGTCGTGGCAGAGGTCACGCGGCTCACTTGGGGTGCGCCACCCTTACAAGTCCCCTTGCCCTCTGGTCTGTCGGGTGTGTTATTCATTCTCGACGAACCCATGCCAACCTATCGACTCTTTTTGATTGGTGCTGGTGCGTTGGCCTCCGTCATCATCTGGGGCTTCTTAGAAAGAACGAGGCTTGGTCTTTTAATACGCGCGACTTCGCAGAATTCACAAATGGTTCATGCCTTAGGCACAGATATCAATCTCGTCAGATCGGGTGTGTTTGCCCTAGGCTGCGGGTTGGCGGCGCTAGGGGGGGTGCTTGCAGCGCCCTCAATTACCGCTTCGCCAGGCATGTCATCGGCGGTCATCGACGCTTTTGTCATCGTCATTATCGGCGGGATGGGCAGTTTTTTAGGTGCGATACTTGGCAGTCTGATTGTTGCTGCTGTTCAAACCTTCGGCAATTATTTTTTCCCGGACTTTGCGATGGCAATCCTTTACTTACTCATGCTCGGCGTATTGATTATCAGACCGGGGGGGCTCCTGGGTAAGGAGGCGTGATGATGAAAAACAAAATAATTACACTCGTAGCGATCTCATGTTTATTGATGGCGCCGCAAGTCCTCCCTAACTATGCGATGACTCTGCTCACCGAACTCGTGATTCTTGCGCTTTTTGCAATGAGTCTTGATCTTATGGTGGGTTACACCAAGCTTGTGTCGTTTGGTCATGCCGGAGCCTATGGCTTGGGAGCCTATGCCTGTGCGCTGTTATCTCTAAACACAACGCTCCCGCTTCCCTTCGTCATACTGCTCTCGGCTCTGATCGTCGGTTTCATCGCCATCGGGATTGCTTGGAGTTGCACGATGGCGACTGGTGTTTCGTTTGCCATGCTTACCTTGGCGTTTGGTCAACTCGCCTATGCGATCGCTTTTAAATGGGTGAGTGTGACAGGCGGCTCTGATGGCTTATCTGGCATCCCAAAGCGACCAGGTCCGTTCGGTTGGACAATGCTCACCACCAAGCCTGGTTTTTATTTACTCGCAGTGGCCTGTTTATTGGGAGCATATTTTTTCTGCCGTGCCTTGATCAAATCCCCTTTTGGTCAAGTCTTGCGCGGCATTCGTGAAAACGAAATGAAAGTGCTCGCGCTCGGTTACAGCACGCGTCGCTACAAAATTGCGATCGTCAGCATCGCCTACATGTTTGCGGGTATGGCGGGCGCACTGTATGCCGCCTTTGCGGGTTTCGCGATTCCTGAATTGCTATTCTGGACGGTGTCGGGACAAGTTTTGATTATGGTGATTGTTGGTGGACAAGGCACCTTAATTGGACCCATGCTTGGGGCGGTATTTTTTATTATGGTCGAGCATAAATTAAGCGAAATCACAGAGACGTGGGGCCTGTTTATGGGTCTGATATTTATTGCTTTTGTGATGTTTGCACCAAATGGTATTTTGGGCATGCTCAAGAAGAACACTGCTGCCGGTCAACCAGCGCAAGGGCATACGTCATGACAGCTGCGCTCGAATGCAAAGGCATCGGCCGAAATTTCGGAGCGCTTGCGGCGCTTGCCGACGTCAACCTTGTCGTTCAACCTGGTGAAGTGCGGGCCGTGATCGGGCCAAATGGCGCGGGCAAATCGACCTTGTTCAATGTCGTCGCAGGTGTTGTCAAACCAACAGCCGGAATGGTGCGTGTCAATGGTCAAGACATCACTGGGATGACCTCGCAAAGGATCTGTCATTACGGCATTTCGAGAACTTTTCAGATCTCTGCACTGTTCCCAGAAATGTCTGCCTTTGACAACGTCAGGCTCGCTGCACAGGGCAAACTCTCTGAACGCTGGCTGCCGATTGGCGGTCGCAAAGTCCTTGAGCAGGCGAGTGAGTTGGCGAGTACGGCCATGTCTCGTCTGAACTTGAAAGCGATTCAAGACGTTGCGGTGGGGACGTTATCCCATGGTGATCAGCGGCTTGTTGAGGTCGCGATGGCCTTATCGCAGCGCCCCACCATTTTAATGTTGGATGAACCCACTCAGGGCATGTCCATACAAGAAACACACCGCACGGTAGACACGCTAAAGTCCTTACTCAGCGAAGAGAAATTAACGGTCGTGCTCGTTGAGCACGACATGGATGTTGTCTTTAGCCTCGCAGATCGCATCGCAGTCTTGCATCGCGGCCAGCTGATTGCCGACGGTACAGCTGATGAGGTCAAAGACAATTCAGCCGTTCAGGATGCTTACCTTGGAGGGCTAGACTAATGCTCAGATTGCACAACGTGCACGCCCACTACGGCATCGGCGCAGTATTGCAAGGCGTGAACCTAGACATGGCCCAAGGCACGATCGGTGCTGTCTTAGGCCGCAACGGCGTCGGCAAAACGACTACCGTCAAGGCCATTATGGGCCTGGTCAATGTAACGCAAGGGTCGATTTTTATCGATGGCCAAGACATCACGCAAAGCCCACCGCATATTGTGGCCAGAGCGGGTGTCGGTTATGTTCCTGAGGGCCGGATGTTATTTCCTGACCTCACCGTGCTTGAGAATATCCAAGTTGCGCAACGATCGCCCGCTAAACAATGGTCGACCAAAGCACTGTTTGAATTATTTCCCAGGCTCGAAGAACGGATACATCACAAGGGCAGCCAGCTTTCGGGCGGCGAGCAGCAAATGGTTGCCATTGCTCGAGCCTTAGCGACTGACCCTCGACTTCTTTTACTTGACGAACCCTCACAAGGCTTAGCACCAAAAGTCGTCAGAGAACTTGTCGACGTGTTTATTAAACTTAAAAACGAAGGGGTCACGCTCTTAGTCATCGAACAAAACTTGAAGTTCGCTGAAAGAATTGCTGACCAAATGTTCGTCATGTCCAAAGGACAAATGGTCTATCAGGCCTCTATCGCGCAGTTCAAAAATGAAATTGATGCTGTGAAATCACAATACTTAACAATCTGATCTCACTTGAAATCAACCATAGACACAATACTTAATAATCTGATCCAACATGAAATCAATCATAGATAACGATCCACAAGCCAACATTCCTATTGTCGATGCTCACCACCACTTGTGGGATCTTCAAGGACACATCAAATATGATTGGTTGGTTCACCCCGAACATAATTGGCTAGGCAACTATTCTGCGATTCAAAGAACCTACCTCGCTCCAGAATATCTGCGAGATACAGCGCTACATAATGTCATCGGGACAGTCGCGATCGAGGCCGAATGTGACCGCTCACAGCAAGTTGCAGAAACAAAATGGTTCAGCGAAGTCAGTGAGCAGTACGGGTTACCTTCTGTGATCGTCGCTCACGCTTGGGTTGATACACCAAATGCCGAAGAGATACTGGCTCAGCAGGTTCAGTACAAGCGAGTGAGGGGTATCCGAACCAAGCCAATTATCGCCGCGACGCCAACCGAGAGCGTGAGGGGACAACCCCGCAGCTTGCAAGATCCGAAATGGATTGAAGGTTTGGCCTTGCTTGAAAAATACAACTTGTCTTGGGATCTGCGACTACCCTGGTGGCATCTGAAGGAAGGCGCAGAGGTAGCTGCCTGCTACCCCAAGATGAATATTATTTTGAATCATACGGGCTATCCGTGGCATAGAGACAGTGCCTCGATGCAAGGTTGGCGCGAAGGGATGCAAGCCTTGGCTGAGCTGCCGAATGTCTCTTGCAAGATTTCAGGGCTCTGCGTATCAGACAGGCCTTGGACTCTAGAAGAGAATGGCTCAATTATTCGCGAAACAATAGCTATGTTTGGGGTAGAGCGCTGTATGTTTGCCTCTAACTTTCCGGTGGATAGCTTGAAAGGAAGTTGGGACTACATTTATACGCAATTTAAACGCTCAGTGGCAGATCTTCCGATGGCAGATCAGCACAAACTGTTTGCACAAAATGCAATACGCATCTATCGCATAGAACTGTGAACGCTAGAGGGGCTTGAGGCGTTGCGTCGTTCTAGCTGCAAATATTGCCGAGGCTTTTAAAACAAGACGTTCACCCACTTTAAGCTCACAGTTACCAAAGCGAACGCGACCACTTATTTTACTTAGCGTAGCCGTCGCCTCAACCCAATCACCTAACACCGCTGGGCTAATAAAGTCGACCGAGAGATGCATCGTTAATACATCGTTTGATTGACTATTTGCGTGAGCGACGTTGATGCCTATCGCTTGGTCTGCCACGGTGGACAGCATCCCTCCGTGCACAACGCGCTCGATATTCAAGTGCGACTCGTCCACCAAAAAACCTAACTTGAACTGATTTTTACCGTCAGGCTTCGAGTAGATCGGGCCAATTCGCTGTGTGAACGGCTCGACCATAAAAATGGGCTCAAAACCTGCAGGTACGCCATCCGGAAGTGTCATTGTCGTTTTAATGTTTTGTTTATATCAACTTCACTGTATCTTACCCAGTGGCTGAACAGAAGCCAAGATCAGTTAGCTTCTTTTTCAATCATTACCCCCCTACTAGCGCTTTGCCAATACATCTAAGACCACTCGGGGCACCATACTTAGCGTAGCTAGCCCTTTAAAGGCTGGATCACCCTCGGCAGCAAACTTGGTACGTAGCGCTAAGAATGCCTCGCCGGCGCTGGTTTCAAACCAAAACCAATCTTGTAAAGACTTTGCACTGTGTTGACCAGGCTGGGCAAGCTTTGATTCAAAATAAAATGACTTCAGCTCATCGGTTGCAAACTTTACGCTAACAGCCGCAGCCTGCTCAGGATCCTGCAAAATCTGCTCAGGCTCTGAACCTAACCACGAGGTCACAAAATCTGCGAGTCGTTCAGGCGATGCGCCGGTGACACCTAGAGTTGTGCGATGACGCGCCTGAATACTCACCTCATGCCATGCCTTCAGTTGTGCAACCTCGCCGATCACCCTTTCGCGCAACGTACCGACCTTGCTTTGAGTTGGAAAGCTGACTGGGCAGACTAGCTGTTGCTCGTCATAGCCGAGTTGGTCAGGCGGTGCGTCGTCTTGAAAATCTTGGATGATCGGTTCGCGATCATATTCAAGAAGCCTAATCGCCTCTTTTAAAACCCGCTTCTGAAATCCAGTGTCAGTTGGCGCGCCAAACGGACGACCCAACATAAACGGTACCCAAAGGGCCCTGGGGGCATTAAAAGCAACGGTGTGCTCTCTAATTAAGCTGATCTGCACGGTTGGAATTCCGAACTCTTCTAAATAACGGCCGACGGCGCTCACGGCGCACGTACAAAGCGGTCAAACAGGAGACAGAACAACCGCGTCTACGTTATCCAACTTAAGTAAATCGGCTAACTCTTTTGCTTTAGCTTCGTACTTTGTTGTTGGCCAGATCGCACCCATAAAAGAGTAATGAAACGCTGCGACAGATCCTACAAATTTTTCTGCGACAAGTTCTTTGAGCCTTTGCAACGGAAAGACCACGTTGCAATCCGCTTGAAATCCAGAGCGATCAAAATTCACTGACACGTGGCTCATCACCAGATCAGCAGCATCAGTGGTCTCAGGAATAACGCGGTAATCCGTTCCGTTACCCGTCGAATTAAAGGGCTTGTCAGTTCTGACATGAAGACCCGCAGTCGTAACTAACGCGACTCGCCGTTGATGAAGCGGTGGCCCAGAGACCAAATGCGGCGGTGCCATATTAGGTATTTGCTTGACACGATCTAGGTGATGCCCACGCTCAACTTCAGGCAAGTCTGCCAGACGGACCATACGATTCTCCAGTTATCTAAATAGCCGATTGATATTAGCTGATATATTCAAAAGAAGAATCTCGCAGACTCTATCGCCTCAGTCAAGTATCCCTCTGTAGTCGATCAACCTTGGTGCGTAGCTCGGCCACGTCAAGCAATACGCCAAAATGCTTCGCCTTTGTGTCCGTACGAATGACAACATCGTCGCGCAGCGCATTTTCGATTCGAGAAAGACGACGATCCAAATCTTGAAGCAAGCTCTTAGAGATCGAGGCCACACCGAGCTCCTTTTCGATGTCAATGAGTTCGCTGTAATGATGCGCGTAGACTTGATTTCTATGATATGTTTGCGCCCCAAAATTGTAGGCCGCCAATGGATACACCACGGTAAACGCCATGACTAGCAACACCAAAAAGCGATCGATGAAAATAGCAAGCCAAAAAGGCACATAACGCATCGCCGCGGGTGGGCCTAAATCGTAATAGTGTTTCGCAACAGGGCTGAGTTCAATTTGAGGATCAACATAAGCAGGAAACTCATTGCGCTTGGAAAAGAATAGCGACTGCGAGTTTCGGTCGACTTCTTTTGCTGAGAGCAATAACGCAAGCTGCAGGCCAGGGTGCATGTCTTTGCGAACCGCAAGCGTGGTAGTAATCGCGATGAGTGAAATGTCTTTTGCAGGCAACTTGTTGATAATATCAATCGAGCTCGCTGGGATTTTTACGACATCCAAATACGAAATATTTTTTTCGTATGCCGCAATATCTGTGAACTCGAAGATCGAAAAATCTGGCTCGTGCAACAACTTCGATACGTTTTTATCAAAGGCCTCGCCAATAAAGATCAGGCCGTCAAGCGTGCCGCTGTACATATCCGCTATTTGATTAGCCAACGAATCTGAACTGAAGTTCGGATGATTGTCGAGTTCGACCTTATTTAGCGAAAACAATTTTCGGGTCAACGCATAACGACCGCTTTTTAAGGGGCCGACACCAATCTTGTGATTTGCCAAATCGTTTAGCGTATCGATTCGCCCAAGTTTTTTATGATTATAAAAAATCCATATTGGCTCATAATCTAGGCTACCCAGAGAGTAGAATTTTTTATTGATGGCTGGATCAAGAGCGCCTGGTATTAAGAACGCCGCATTCACAGGGCCGCTTGGGACTGCTAATAATTCAGCGTTTTTAATGGTGCCATCAGAGGTCTGGATTTGATATTTAACATCCAAGTCTTTTAAATGTTTTTCACTCTTTTGCGCCATCGCGTACCAACTTGACCCGACATTATCCGCAGCCAAGACGATGGTTTTTTCAGTAAAAGGATTCAGAACTGCCAACAGCACGCAAACCGGCACGGTGAGCAGCACGGACTCGACCTTATGCCCTCGAATTAATCCAAGAATTGCGCGAATCTCTGCTCTGAATAATCGTAATAGATAGTTCATGGGCTTAGTCCAACTGAATATTCAAGTCCTTGACTAGGGCACCTAATCGGATTGCTTCTGAGTTAATCAGATCCGCGAATTGTTGGGGGGTTCCGGCAACGATTTCGCTTCCGATACCTTCCCATTTTTTTCTAAAATCGGGATCATTGAAAATTTCAAGAAGCGTTTTGTTGTATCTATCGATGATGGCAACCGGCGTTTTGGCTGGCGCAGAAATTCCGTGCCAAGCAAAGTAATCAAAACCTTTGACACCCGCTTCATCCATGGTGGGCACGTCGGGCAAGGCGGGTGAGCGCGTTGCAGTTGTGACCGCTAGGGGGCGCAATAAGCCCGCTTGAATGTATTTCATTGAGCCAGCGGTAATGTCGCACATGCTAAAAATCTGGCCGCCAAGCAAATCATTGGCCGCAGGCCCAGCCCCTTTGTAGGGAACATGCTGCATAGATATCCCAGTGACTTTTTTAAGTAATTCTGGCCCTAAATGTTGTGGCGAACCGTTACCCGCTGAGCCAAAGGTGACTTTATTGGGATTTGCCTTTGCATACTCAATAAATTCTTGCAGTGTTTTGATCGGTGAATCTGCCCTCACTTCAAGCACCAGCGGAAATTTCGAAATCTGCGTAATGGGTGCAAAATCTTTCACAGGATCGTAGGCGAGATCCTTGAAGATCACTTTATTGATAGTCATGTTGCCGCTTGCCGCTAGCAAAATCGTATAACCATCGGGCTTAGCTCTTGCAACCTGAGCGGTACCGATATTGCCACTTGCCCCACTTTTGTTCTCGACAACCACCGTAACACCAAGCTTGGTACTCATCGGAACCGATAACAATCTGGCCATGACATCTGTAGGCCCACCCGGTGGGTAGGGCACAACAAAAGTAATCGCTTGCGTCGGCCATTTATCCTGAGCATGGCTCGTCGGCGATAAAAGTATAAAAGCAGCTGCAATGATCCCAAGCATTGGAAACGTCTTTGGCAATGTCATTTTGACTCGCTTGTTTTTAGTGATGATGGATGTATGAAAGATTTTTGCCATATTAGGCGATTTCAATTAGTCTAGACCAAATACGATATCGACATCAAGGCAACTACCTTGGACCCTCTTAGGGCAACTGTAATTGAACTCGCCCAAGTCTATCGCGGCCGAACTTATCCACCGAACACTCCGGTCACCGCACAATCGGCGCAATGCTACTGAACTGGTCCGTCCACAATCTCAACCCCGGTTGATCGACAGGCTCGTGTCTGAGCACACGGCCCTGATCGTCTCGAATTTCGCGATTGACCGAGGGGTACGCCTTCAGATAGGCTTGGTCATGCGTCATGATGAAATGCAGGTTCCTTCTTACGTTACGCACCGCATCTACATTCTGATATTTGTGGCGGTGAGCCATTCCCAACACCTCGGCTTGAGCCTTCACAATAGGGTAAAGATTCAAATAAGCGTTGGTGATGTTGATCGCGATGTGACCATCCGGTTTCAGGTGATCGCGATAAATCTGAAACGCCTCACGTGTCAACAAATGGATAGGCACTGATCCGCCTGTGAAAGCATCTAACACAATCACGTCGTACAACTTGTCTTTGGGCAACTGCTCCATCTGCAGCCTCGCATCACCCAACAACATATTCTGCTCACCTGCTTTACACGTCGATAAGTTATCAAACCACTGCTGCGCAATCTGCACGGCCGCAGGGTTGATTTCATAAAAGTCATAGGCATCGGCTGGGCGTGCGTAGTTAGCCAAGGTGCCAGCACCCAAACCAATCAGCGCAACCGAAAGCGATGATTTTTGGCTCATCGCCCACTGCAAAGTCTCGCCGATACCACTGTCTCGCGCATAGTAAGTCGTCGGCACATGACGAAGCGCCTCAGACAGAAACTGCTGACCATGAGTCACATTACCGCTGAAAAAAACTCGGTCATTGCGCTCAGGCTCTGAGTCAAACCGTTTCTCTTTCACCGCCACAGTGCCATAAAAATTGCGGACTCGGTCGAGTAAAACTTCGGTATGGTCGCCCTTGTGGACATCACGCCAGGACCATGAGTTTTCCATGATAAACAACAAAGCCACCATGACCACTGCCGTCAAAGCACCCGCCGCCTGACGCACACAATCAGGAGCTTGCCCCCCAAAGCTAAACAACACATGGCACGCCAGCAAGGCCACCAAAACCAACGCCATCAACCACTCGAAATAATCGTCAAAGAATTGGGTGGCCACGAGGGTGACGAACAAGCCCCCGAACGCCCCCCCAACCGAAATGCACAGGTAAAACTCGGTCAAGCGACGCGTATCCACCGGCCTGCGGCGATATAACTCACCATGGCACAACATGCACACCACAAACAACAACGCGTAATGCGACCAACGCACTTCATTGACGCCGTACTCCCATTGAATACCAAGCCAACGTGGAATGTCGCTCAACCCAGAAGACGCTAACAACAAAACCAGCGTGAGAAACGCAAACAACTTGGGGCGATACCACCGAGGGTGATCAAAGGTCAGGATGAAAGTGACCAAATACAAGCCCAGCGTCGCCACCCAAAGCCCAGGCTCGGGTGCCACATCGTGGCTGATCTGATCAGTGGTCGCAATAAAAAACAATGAGGCTAAGGCCGGCAACGCCACCCACGACAGACGTTGGGCTAACGAAGGCTTCAACACGCTAGCCGCGTCCCCTTGCACGGCTGGCACACCAGTTGCCGCATCAGAGTGGGCTGTACCGACGGGTGAATTATTTTGCCACGCACCCAAAGCCACCGGCAAACAAAGCAAGGCAAACAGCCAAAAACCAGCGGTCCAAAGACGCCCCATTTCCTGCTGCTCGAGCCAAGGCTCCAGCACATACGGAAAAGACAAAAGAGCCAAGAACGAACCCACATTAGACAAAGCATACAAACGGAAAACTGAGGAGGAGTGTGCCGTGCTGGTGAACCAGTGCTGAACCAAAGGCCCGGTGGTCGCCAAACAGAAGTACGGCAACCCCACACTAGCCCCCAAAATCAGCAGCACCTGAAAAACAGGTGAATCAGGTGAAGCAGGCCGAAGTTCTGCTCCGGGCAGCACCTTGGCAGCCAACAAGGCCGCCAGCACCAACAAGACTACATGGATACGCGCCTGCATTTTTCGCGAGGGCAAGGAGGCCAAAGCGTGGGCATACAGATAGCCCAAGCACAACAGGCTTTGAAAAAACAGCATGGCCGTCGTCCAAACGGCTGGGCTGCCGCCAAACCATGGCAGGATTTGTTTGCTCAGCAAGGGCTGGACCTGAAACAACAAAAACGCGCTCGTAAATATCGTCAGCGCAAAGGGCAAAAAACTCCACGGATTGGGAGATTGACTTGATAGAGGATGGGTCATGATCACGAGTTGACTAGGGGCTGTAAATTATTTTTTTTAGTTTCGGGCGCCTATTCACCTCTTACTTGAGTAGCCGTCATGCTGGGCGCAGCATGAATCGTACCAAACTTCAACCTTGTCTGAACTGCCGGCCCACCAGGGGGCCAATGAACAGGCTTCGAACTTGCGACCCCTGCTGCGTGGAAAGTCATCCGACGCTATTTACCAACCTGTAGTGGGAAAGCACATTGACTTCTTTTGAAAACATCTATATTCTTACCAACATCATATCGATCAATAAATGACCAGAAATGTCTAACACCGCCACGCTATCGAGCAAGTTCCAAATCTCTATTCCAAAAGAGATCAGAGAAACTATGCACTGGTCTGCAGGGCAAGAGTTTGTGTTTCTTCCTAAAGGTGATGGGCTACTCGTGATGCCCGTACCCGAGCTCAATCAACTTCGAGGTATCGCAAAAGGCGCGAATATCGACAAGTACAGAGACCGTAAGGATCGTTTCTGATGGCATCCAAGCAACTGTGGGTTGTCGACACTTCTGCATGGATTGAATGGCTAACTGATAGTCAGCACGTAAAAAAAATCGGTAACAAATTCCCTACAAAAGATTTTTGTATTGTCCCAACAATCGTACAACTTGAGTTATCAAAGTGGCTGACGAGAGAACTCGGCGAAGATCGTGCGGATTCTGTGATCGCCTACACGCAAAAATGCATTGTGGCACCACTTGAAACTAGCATTGCATTGTTAGCAGCAGAATGTCATCGGAAATTTAAACTGGCAACCGCTGACGCGATCGTTTACGCCACGGCACAACATTGCGGCGCTGAATTACTGACTTTTGACGCCCATTTCGCCGAGGGATTCAAAACCGCGTTGCGGTCACCGAACCCGCTCGCGTCGGCTATGGTTTTGGTTTTGGTTTAGGCGTTGCGGTGCGCACCGAGCGTGGTTTGTCAGCAATCAACGGAAACATCGGAGATTTTTCTTGAAACGGCGCCTATGGCACTACCTTTTGGGCTGACCCAAAAGAAAATATGGTGGTGGTTGTGATGGTTGCAACCCCAGGCGAAGTGCGTAAAGAGTACCGTGAAAAAATCAACGCACTAATTTACAGCGCGTTAGAGAAGTAACTTAACGAGTGAGTTCTCGGTGCTGGGTGTAGCACCGAGAATCGCCGGCTGAATTACCTAGCGAATCACCTACCAAATTACCTATCTAGAGTATTCACGATTTTTTTCGATTACTACCCTTACGTGTGTCGAATTGCGGAACTTCGGTGTGATCAACAATACACTGCGCAAAATTGAATGAAGGCCTCACCTGCTCTAAGGCTTCCGTCTTAACCTGACACTCTGTCACCAGCAGCTCTTGCCAAGACTCAATAATGAGCCTTGCCATTTTTTGCAAGGTTTCCCAAGCGTCTTCAGGCGTTAAGGAAAAATGTTCAGCATAACGCACCAAATGATCTGCACTCACCCTACGAGAGCCATCGGGCGTGACCGCCATTGCCAGCACGCGATTAAAGCTCGGCATTGCAACGATGTCATAGGCAGGCGACAGAGTCCACTTTCCATCGCGATGCAGCAGTCCGTGGTTTCTGACTTGATCATCATGATTACCCACTAGGGCATTGAAACTCATTCTGCGCCACAGTTCTTGTTGCTGCTGTTCAAAGCCGCTGGAGCGCGATCCGCCCCAGCGCTGCATATCGTGCGCAAAACCTACGTAACTTCGTTCAGGATCTCCCAAAGGATCCAAGCCCCGAGGGCGCAATACAGTCTCAGCACTCGCAAACATCTTTCGATGCACAGCATAACGGCGACTCGTCGCCTGAAATGGTTGGTCAACCTCCGACACGAGCTCGCGGTCAAAACGCTGAATCAATAAAAGACGGTGACGACCAACTCGTTCAAATCTAACTGGCGCAACATCAAGTCCGCAGCGATGCGCGAGGGTCATGGCTAAATACTCACGCTCGGTCATGAGCGGCGGCCCTGTTCTCTCTTGCAACTTAGCGATCCACCACTGCGGCGCGTTTTCTGGCGACTGAACGAGCACAGTCAATTTTGGTTTTTCACCACCAAGGCTCGTCACATCGCTTGTTTTTGAAATATTTTGAATCAGCTTTGACGAGGTCATTTCAAGGTCGTCAGTCTGCATCAGGTCATTGAGAACTTTTAACGGCGGTGGCACATAAGCCAGCTTTCGCTCGAGTTCTTCTTCGGTGCACACCTCAAGGGCACCCACAGCATCGCCCGACGACAGCCCTAACCGATCGATCTCGTCTAAGTCATCGCGGTTATGCTTCCAACGTAAAAGATCTAACCCAAAACCTTCCGGCGAAGCATCACGAAAGACGCCAAACAAGCCATTCCACATGTCCTCTTTAAGCGGGTGCGCCCTACGATTGAAACCAAGTTTGACGGGATCAAGAGCAACAGCATGTGCTGAGCCTTGATAGGCAGGCGAGTAAATAAACCGCCCCGCACCCGGTTTCCATTGAAAAGTGCCGCACTCAAGGGGCCTACCT
>JBAWWV010000084.1:0-13782 GCA_037146575.1 Alcaligenaceae bacterium
CCTCAAACGGTAATATTTTTAGCCGCTAGCCTGCCACTGTTTGACCTTTCAATTTTTTTTGGCATGTCGATTTTTGATACCTAGATTTTTGATATCTCGATTTCTGGTACCTAGATTTTTAGTTCCTAGATTTTTTTAAACCTTTATTTTTTTACACTGCTCATGTCCATCCTTTTTCAAGCTTACCCAATCGCACGTCAGGCGCTGTTTGCACTTGACGCAGAAGCTGCCCACGACACCACCTTACATGCACTGCAAAAGGCCTACGATTGTTCGCTGACACGCGGCATGATGCACAGTAGGGTGTCGGATCCCGCCACGCTGATGGGTTTGCCACTTCTCAATCGTGTTGGCTTGGCTGCCGGGCTCGATAAAAACGGGGCGCATATCGACGCGATGGGCAATCTGGGTTTTGGTTTTATCGAGGTCGGCACGGTAACGCCACGCGGCCAGCCCGGCAACCCAAAGCCGCGCATGTTCCGCATCCCGCAAGCCCAGGCCTTGATCAACCGCCTAGGGTTCAACAACTTGGGGCTTGAGACTTTTTTAGCCAACGTCGCGCGTAGCACCTGGCGCAGCAAGGGCGGGATCGTCGGGCTCAACATCGGGAAAAATGCCGATACGCCGATCGAACAAGCCGCCAGTGACTATCTGCTCGGCTTGACTGGCGTATACCCGCACGCTGATTACATCACGGTCAATATCTCTTCACCGAACACAAAAAACTTGCGCGCACTGCAGGGTGAACACGAGCTCGACCAGCTGTTATCGCAACTCCAACAACGTCGGCTTGAGCTCGCCGAGCAGCACGGGCGGCGCGTACCGTTGGCCGTGAAGATCGCACCCGATTTGAGCGAAGAGCAGATCGATATCATTGCCCAAGTGCTACCACGCCACGGCATTGACGGCGTGATCGCCACCAACACCACACTTGAGCGGTCTGCCGTTCAAGGCATGAACCATGCTGACGAAGCTGGTGGTCTATCAGGCGCCCCCCTGCACGCACGCTCGCTTGAAGTGATCGCTCGCTTACGGCAACGCGTCGGAGCCGAACTCGCGATCATCGGGGTTGGGGGGATTGTCTCTGGACAACACGCCGCCGAAAAAATCGCTGCAGGCGCTGATGCGGTGCAGCTTTACACCGGGCTGATCTACCGTGGGCCAGCGCTGGTGGGTGAATGTGTCAAAGCAATGGTTGCTGCTCGCGGCTAAAAAAGCACTTTGCCCACGCGGTTGCTGCATCTAGGCTTATTTGCTCTAAGAACAATAAGATCTGGATACAGCACCCTAGTGGGCAAAACAGCCTGAACCGTTTATTGAACTGCGGTACTTCGCAGCCCAATAAACTGTCGGCGTGAGTTTGACTTAAGCTGCTTTACGACCACGTGTCGTTGCTTTCACTATTTCAGCGGCTTCGCCAGCAGCTTTGAACGTTGCTGCAGCGGCTGCAGTCAGGTTCTTTTCAGCGGTTTCGGCAGCTTGTTTAGCGGCTTTGGTCATTGCGTCGTAAGCAGTTGTGGCTTGAGCCAAACCGCTTTTGATCATGGCCACGGCGCTTTCTGAGCCAGCTGGAGCATGCTTGCTGAACTGTTCAATTGCGTCATGCACATGCTTCTGGCCTTCAGCGGCGTGGGTCTCACCAAGCTTGGCGAGGTCGGCCTGAACGCCAGACACGATGTCATAGACATGCTTGCTGTACGACATGGCTTTCTCGGCGGCAGGCTGAGCCAGATTTGACGACAAGGCAACAGCTTCTTGTGCGTCTTTGATGCTGGCAACTTGTTGTGACTTCTGTGACACGTCATCTAAAGTCGCTTTCATGACTTTGAGATTGAGGTCAACGAATTTTTCGAAACCAGTGAACATGCTGGTCTGCACGGCGACAAAGGTTTCAATCGCAGCTTTTTGGCTGTTAAGGACTTGCTGGGGAATAGCTGACATGGAAAGCTCCTGGGGTTAGGATCAAAGCATTTTGCAGAAATTGCTGCACTGCACAAGTGTTATTGTAAACGCACCTTTTCGTCTGTCAACTCTTTTTTGTTGCGCTGCACCAAAAAAACAACAAATTCATCGACTTTGCTTCACTTGTCCCCTAGACTGACTACTCTCTTAGTTATGGAACTCGCATGATGGCTTCTTTCGGCAAACTCTCGCAACCTGGCTACCTGAAACGCCTGCTTTGCGCAGCCGCCCTTCTAGGCACGCCACTCTTTGTCGCGCCTTTTGCAGCGGCCCAAACCGGGCAAACTGCAGCAGAGTACCCAAGCAAGCCCGTCAAAATCGTTGTGGGTTTTGCGCCTGGTGGCGGCTCAGACTTTATCGCGCGAATTGTGGCGCAACGCCTCACTGCGAAGCTGGGGCAAACCGTTTATGTTGAAAATCGGCCCGGAGCGGGTGGCAATTTGGGCGCTGAAATCGCCCTCCGGTCAGCCGGAGATGGCTATACGCTTTTTTTAGCCGCAACCAGCTACACCGTAAACGCCAATCTGTATAAGTTGCCTTTTGATCCAGTCAAAGACATCACAGCGGTTGCTCGACTGGCTAGCGGCCCCTTTGTGATTGCCACCAATCCAGGCACACAAATCAAAACGCTGAAAGAACTTGTTGAGCGTGCCAAAAATGAGCCTGGCAAACTGACCTATGCGTCGTCGGGTAGCGGCAGCATTACTCATATCGCAACAGAATATTTTTTAAGTGTCGCTGGTGTCGAGGCCCTTCATATTCCCTATAAGGGCACCTCGCCTGCCTTAACCGACACGATTTCTGGAACTGTGCAATTTATGTTTGGCACAGTGGCCTCGACGGTACCGCACGTCAAATCAGGCAAGCTTCAAGGCTTGGCCGTCACCACCAAAGAGCGGCTCGGTGCGCTACCCGACTTGCCCACTGTGATCGAGTCTGGCTATCCAGGCTTTGATGTGGCAGTGTGGCACGGCTTAATTGGCCCCAAAGGTATCCCAAAGGATATTGTCGACAAATTAAATAAAGCGGTCCTTGAGGCGCTCAGTGACCCGGCGACTGCTGAGCAACTCGCGACAGACGGATTGACGCCGGCCAAAGACTCGCCCGAGGCCTTCGCCCAACTGATTGAGGATGAGGTCAAGCGCTGGGGTACGCTCGTGAAAGCACGCGGCATTACCTTAAAGTAACGTTGCGCCTAAGTGACACCGCTGCGGCTCATGGCGTGACTTTTTTGCCTGACTCAGGCGCCGCTGACTTCATAGCCTAGCGCCTCTGAAATGCTGCTAGCGGTTGCCACCAGCTGTGGGATCCAGGCATCTTGCAGCCGCCCCGAGGGTGCTGAAATTGATAGCCCTGCCACCAATTTACCCATGTCATCATAAATACCTGCTGCGATACACCGCACGCCAAGCTCAAGCTCTTCGTTGTCACGGGCATAGCCAAGCTGACGCACCAAGATCAATTCTTGTTCGAGTTTTTCTAGCGTCGTGATGCTGTTTAAGGTACTTGCAGCCAGGCCAGTACGCGTGGCGTAGGTGCGCACTTGTCGACCATCGGCGGCCGACAGAAACAACTTACCGTTTGAGGTGAGGTGCAAGGGAGCGCGCCCACCAATGGCTCGCACCACTTGCATGCCTGAGCGCTCGCTCCAGGCGCGGTCGATATAGATAATTTCATCGCCCTGCTGTACCGACAAGTTAACGGTCTGCCCAGTCAAGCGATGCAAAGCGTGCATGGCCTCGTAGGCCGCTTCGCGGACGTTTAAACGCCCCTTCACCAGCGAACCTAATTCAAGCAAGCGCATGCCAAGTTGATACAAACCGTTATCCACCCGGTCAACATAGCGCCCGATCACCAAATCACTCAAAATACGATGTGCCGTTGAGGTATGAAGCCCCGTCGTTTTTGCCAAATCTTTTAGCGCGACCGGGTCGGGCTGTGCCGCTAACGCATCAAGTAGCTGCGTCGCACGCCCAAGCACCTGAATCGCCATATCCATGGCGCCAGACTCGGGCTGAGTAGGCACAGAGGCCTCAGACGAAACGTAACGGAGCATATTCGGTATCAGTAAAAGACTGCACGATCGCAAGCATGTTCAACAGCAACGAAAGGAGGCATTTCTGTTCACGGTCAACAAGAGTCGCCATGATTGCAATTTGTCGCGCTGCAACATTGAGTTTATCTCATATTATGAAATTTTTTCACTCTTTGGCCATAAAACCGACGGCTGAGGTCAGTCTGGCCGACTCTGCATAAGGTTTTTATCTCTTTTCGAGCATGCCATGGCTCTGCACAAGTAATATCGTGTCATCAACAACAGACGCTCATGCTCGGACCCTCTGATACCTATGCGCAGTGACCTTGAAATCGCTCAGGCCGCGAATAAACGCCCAATTCTCGAACTTGCCACAGACCGCCTCGGCATCCCTAATGAACAACTCGAACCCTACGGTCGGTTTAAAGCCAAGCTGTCGCTTGAATACATTGACACGCTAGCCTCACGACCCAATGGCAAGCTGGTGCTTGTGACGGCGATTTCGCCGACCCCAGCTGGCGAGGGAAAAACCACCACCACCGTTGGTTTAGGCGATGCCCTGAACCACATCGGCGAGCGCGCCATCATGTGTTTGCGTGAACCGTCTTTGGGCCCAGTGTTTGGTATGAAAGGGGGCGCGGCGGGCGGCGGCATGGCGCAAATTGTTCCGATGGAAGACATCAATCTGCATTTCACGGGCGACTTCAATGCGATCGCCCTGGCCAACAACCTGCTGGCCGCGCTAATCGACAATCACATTCATCACGGCAATAAGCTAGGTATCGATGTGCGCCGTGTAAATTGGCGACGCGTCGTAGACTTAAATGACCGCGCGCTGCGAAATATCGTGGTGGGGTTAGGTGGAACCGCCAACGGCTTTGCGCGCGAAGATCATTTTGACATCGTTGTTGCCTCAGAAATTATGGCGATCTTTTGCCTGGTCAAAAATCTGAAAGACTTGAAAGACCGCCTGGCGAATATCGTCATTGGCTACTCGCTCACCGGCAAACCGATTTTGGCGAGGGATTTGCAAGCACAAGGCGCGATGACCGCACTCTTAAAAGAGGCGCTTGCACCGAACCTTGTGCAGACACTTGAAAACAATCCGGCCATCGTACATGGCGGCCCCTTTGCGAATATTGCACACGGTTGCAATACGGTACTGGCCACGGCCACCGCACTAAAACTAGCGGATTACGTCGTCACTGAAGCGGGCTTTGGCGCAGACTTAGGCGCTGAAAAATTCTTTGACATCAAATGCCGCAAAGCCGGCCTCACGCCCTCTGCCGTGGTGTTAGTGGCCACGGTACGGGCACTGAAATATCACGGCGGCATCGAAGTCAAGGATGTTGGCACCGAAAACCTTGACGCACTGCGCGCTGGGCTTGTCAACCTCGAGCGTCATATCCACAACATCACGCAAAATTTTGGATTGCCTTGCGTCGTCGCCATCAACCATCGCACAGAAGACACTGACGCTGAAATTGCACTGTTGCAGGCCACCACTGCCGCACTAGGTGTTGAAGTAGTGCTCGCCAGACATTGGGCACAGGGCGGCGCAGGCGCAGCCGACTTAGCACATGCTGTCGTCAAACTCTGCGAGCAGCCGAATCATTTTAAATTTTTGTACCAAGACTCAGATTCGTTATGGGACAAAGTACAAGCCATTGCAACCAAGACCTATGGTGCAGCCAGCATCACAGCCGACGCAAAAGTCCGCGCGCAAATCGCGCAGCTACAAAGCGATGGCTACGGTGAGTTACCGGTGTGCATTGCTAAAACGCAATATTCTTTTTCGACCGATGCCAAATTGCGGGGTGCGCCGAGTGGCCATGTGCTGACGATTCGTGAAGTCAGGCTCTCTGCGGGTGCTGGCTTTGTGGTGATGGTGTGTGGTGACATCATGACGATGCCGGGGCTTCCTGCTGTGCCTGCGGCGAATGGGATTGATGTGAATGATGCGGGGCAGATTACTGGGTTGTCTTGAGTTTTGGAGGGGGCTTTGTGCCCTGACTTTTCTGGAGGCGGGCAGAGGCCTCTGGGCGGCTGACCGAGTCGGTCTGCTTCGCAGACTCCCCTCCGATTTTTTGTCTTGGCGGCGGCGGCCCAAACTCGCTTCGCTCAAACAAGGGCCGCCTTCATCCGCCAATCCTGCAAAATCCTCGGCGCCTCAAACACCCGCCCAGAGGCCCCTGCCCGCCCCCAGAAAAGACAAATTCTCGGGGCAAAAGGCTTAATGAGCCTTACTGCGCAACAACCGGAATCCCAGCAATCCGCGACGACCACTCTTTAGGGCCCGTTTTATGCACTGAAATACCATTTGAATCGACCGCCACCGTCACAGGCATGTCGACCACATCAAACTCATAGATGGCTTCCATCCCCAGATCAGCAAAGCCAACCACCTTGGCAGCCTTGATCGCCTTAGACACCAGATACGCTGCACCACCCACCGCCATCAAATACGCAGACTTGTGCTTACGAATCGACTCGATCGTTGCCTCGCCACGCTCTGACTTGCCGATCATCACAGCCAAGCCAGTTTGCTCGAGCATCATGTCGGTGAACTTGTCCATCCGTGTCGAAGTGGTTGGGCCAGCAGGGCCGACCACTTCATCACCGACTGGATCCACAGGGCCAACGTAATAAATCGCTTTGCCACGAAAATCGACGGGTAATTTTTCACCTTTCGCCAACATGTCTTGAATACGCTTGTGCGCTGCGTCGCGGCCCGTGAGCATTTTGCCGTTGAGCAGCAAGGTCTGGCCCGGTTTCCAGCTGGCGACTTCCTCAGGGGTGAGCTTGTTTAAATCGACCTGACGCGACGCTTTGTAATTTGGCGCCCAGTTGACATCAGGCCAGTCAGACAACGAAGGGCGATGCAAGTGCGCAGGGCCCGAACCGTCAAGTTCAAAGTGCGCATGACGTGTAGCCGCACAGTTTGGAATCATCGCAACCGGAAACGATGCTGCGTGCGTTGCAAAGGTCTTTATCTTGACATCAAGCACTGTGGTCAAGCCACCTAAGCCCTGCGCGCCAATCCCAAGGCCATTGACCTTTTGATACAACTCAATACGTAGCTCTTCAATTTTATTGCTTGGCCCACGCTCGAGTAGTTCGTACATATCAAGATCTTCCATCAGTGCTTGCTTGGCCATCAGCACAGCCTTTTCGGCCGTACCGCCAACACCAATCCCCAACATGCCTGGTGGACACCAACCCGCGCCCATTGTGGGTACGGTCTTTAATACCCAATCAACAATTGAGTCGTTAGGATTCAACATCGCTAACTTCGACTTGTTTTCAGAGCCGCCGCCCTTGGACGCAATTTGCACCTCAACTTTATCGCCCTGCACCAACTCGACGTTGACGATACAAGGCGTGTTGTCTTTGGTGTTTTTGCGCAAGAAGATTGGATCATCCAAGACCGAAGCACGCAAGGGGTTTTCTGGATTGAGGTAACCGCGACGAACGCCTTCATCGCATAATTCTTGAATACTCTTTTTCGTATTAAAGCGAACGTCCATGCCAATTTGTAAAAACACATTGACGATACCGGTATCTTGGCAAATCGGACGACGGCCCTCGGCGCTCATGCGCGAGTTGGTCAAAATTTGTGCCATTGCATCTTTGGCGGCTGGGCTTTCTTCGCGCTCGTAGGCACGGGCCAGATGTTTGATGTAATCAGCCGGGTGGTAATAGCTGATGAACTGAATCGCGTCTGCAATCGACGAAACGAAATCTTCTTCTTGAATAATGACCGACATAAAAGACACCTGCTAAGAAAAGGAGCTAATGAAAAATGAAATGAAACACTGAACGCGCTCAAATACAAAGACACTGGTGATGCGATGATCGTACTGAACCAGTCAGCCTATACAACCTTCTACAAAAAACCTATTTGCCCTGCCATACCGGTTTACGCTTTTGCGCAAAAGCTGTTGCACCCTCTTTGGCATCATCCGACATGAAAATATGATGAATCAACGGTCGTTGCAGATCAAACATTTCGTCAGTCGAAAAATCGGCCCCCTGGTTGACCACACTTTTCGAGGTTTGCACGGCCAAAGGACCATTTTCGCAGATTCTTTGAGCAAGTTTGATTGCCTCAGCAAGTGCCTGCCCTGGGTCAGTGAGTACGTTAATCAAACCATACAAGTGGGCACGCGGCGCTGGCAGCATATCCCCAGTTAGGATGATCTCCATTGCGATGTGATACGGAAGCTGACGAGGCAGACGCAACAAGCCGCCCGAGCCCGCCACCAAGCCCCGCTTCACCTCGGGCAGACCAAACATGGCGTTGTTAGCCGCAACCACCAAGTCACACGCTAATACCATCTCAAACCCACCGGCCACAGCGTAGCCCTCAACGGCGGCGATCAAGGGCTTTTTCGGGGGTGCCTCGTTTAAGCCACCAAAGCCCTTGCCCTCGACGAGCGCACGCTTGCGCGTCTGCGAAAAATCTTTTAAATCCATCCCTGAACTAAAGGTTGCGCCCGCCCCCGTCAAGATGCCGATACGGATATCGTCGCGCGCGTCTAACTCAGCAAAGGCAGCCGACAGCTGATGCGCCGTTTCAACGCTAATCGCGTTACGCGCCTCGGGGCGGTTAATCGTAATAATTTGAATGCCATCCAAGAATTCGACATTGACCTGCGCTGACATACTGACTCCTTTGAGATACCCCGAATCATAGGCGATTCGTTCATTGCAGTCGCCCAGACAGCGAATCTTCGGCCCAAATCGTGTCACCTCGACAGCTGGCCACCAACAGGGTCTGCCCCACGGTAAAATGATTGATTAAATAGCCATTAGCGTGTTCACACCTTCATGCTCACTTTTCAGCAAATTATTCTGCGTCTGCAAGAGTACTGGGATCAACAGGGCTGTGCCCTGCTTCAACCCTATGATATGGAGGTCGGTGCAGGCACCTCGCACACGGCTACCTTTCTGCGTGCCATTGGGCCAGAGCCCTGGCGAGCTGCGTATGTCCAACCCTCGCGACGTCCAAAAGACGGGCGCTACGGTGAGAACCCCAACCGCTTACAACACTACTACCAGTACCAAGTTGTACTTAAGCCCGCCCCGCCCGATATTCTGGATTTGTATATTGGCTCTCTTGAAGCGCTTGGTATCCGTCCAACCGAGCACGACATCCGCTTTGTGGAAGACGATTGGGAAAACCCCACGCTTGGGGCCTGGGGTCTGGGCTGGGAAGTTTGGCTCAATGGCATGGAAGTCACCCAATTCACCTATTTTCAACAGGTCGGTGGGTTGGATTGCAGCCCGACCACGGGCGAGATCACCTACGGGCTCGAGCGCTTGGCCATGTACCTACAAGGTGTTGAAAGCGTCTACGACCTGGTCTGGACAACTGGACCCAAAGGCACGGTGCTCTATCGCGACGTTTTTCATCAAAACGAGGTCGAGCAATCGACCTACAATTTTGAATACTCTGACGCTGAGATGCTCTTTAGGCACTTCACGGATCACGAAACCAATGCCAAGCGCCTGATTGAGATCCCGCTTGCCTTGCCAGCCTACGAGGCGACGCTCAAGGCCGCACACACCTTCAATATGCTGGATGCCCGTGGCGCCATTAGCGTCACCGAGCGGGCAGCGTATATCGGACGCATCCGCAATCTGTCCCGTGCGGTTGCGCAAGCCTATTACGACTCGCGCGAACAATTGGGGTTTCCGATGCTGGGCGGCGGCAATGCGACGCTTAACACCATCGACAAAGGGGCGCAGCCATGACGCAAACTAGCAAACCCCTGTTAATCGAGCTCTTTACCGAAGAGCTTCCCCCTAAGGCTTTGCCTAAACTTGGTCAGGCCTTTGCTCAGGGCATACACGACGCGCTGCACGCCCACGGCCTTGTTTTAGCCACCAGCACCGTGACCTCGTTTGCTTCGCCACGCCGCTTGGCGGTTCGCCTGTCGCAAGTGATCGCGCTTGCGCCCGAGCAAAGCTTTGTTGAAAAACTCATGCCGGTTAAGGTGGGGCTGGATGCCACGGGCTTAGCGACACCTGCACTACAAAAGAAACTTGCTGCCAAGGGCTGGGCTGATATGCCCGTTAGCGCGCTCGAGCGTGAGTCTGACGGCAAACAAGAGTATCTGGTGGCACGAGGTACCGCAACGGGCGCGGCGTTAACCGACGTGTTGCAGGCAGCGATCGAAACAGCCATTGCCGCCTTGCCGATTCCGAAAGTCATGAAATATCAATTGGCCGATGGCGTGACCTCGGTCAAATTCGTACGCCCCGCACATGCCTTGATCGCCCTGTTTGGCACGCAGGTCATCTCGGCGACTGTGCTTGGCTTACAAGCCGGGCGCACCACTTTCGGTCACCGCTTTTTACATCCTGCAGCAATCAGTATCGACAGCGCCGACAGCTACGAACAACAGCTTGCACAAACCGGTCAGGTGATCGCCTCGTTCACGGCGCGCCGCGAAAAAATCGAAGCTTTACTTGCGACACAATCGCAAAAACTAAACGCTACGCTTGGACAAGATCCCGCGGTACACGCTCTGCTCGACGAAGTCACTGCTCTGGTTGAGGCTCCGGTTGTGTACGTTGGCGCCTTCGAAGAACGTTTTTTACAGGTCCCTCAAGAATGCCTGATTTTGACCATGCGTCTGAATCAAAAGTACTTTCCGCTCTTCAATCCAACCACGGGCGCACTCACCAATCGGTTTCTCATTGTCAGCAACATGCCCACAGACAATCCCGTGGCGATCATTGAAGGTAACGAGCGAGTGGTACGCCCGCGCTTGGCCGATGCCCAGTTCTTTTTTGACACCGACCGAAAAATACCCCTACATCAACGGGTGCCACAGCTTGCTTCGATTGTTTATCACAACAAACTCGGTACGCAGCTGCAGCGGGTCGCGCGCGTGCAAAAAATCGCAGTTTGGCTCGCGCAAGCATTACACGCAGACAGCGCTTTAGCCGAGCGTGCGGCGATGCTTGCCAAGGCCGATCTCAATACCAACATGGTTGGCGAGTTTCCTGAACTGCAAGGCATTATGGGTTCGTATTACGCCCGCGCCGATCATGAACCTGAACAGGTTGTGCAAGCGCTTGCTGAACAATACAAAATCCGCCTTGAACAGCCCGTCACCAAAGCAAATATGACTGCGGCAATTCTGTTTATGGCAGAGCGCACTGAAACGCTCATCGGCATCTGGGGGATCGGGTTGGCCCCCACCGGCGAACGCGACCCTTTCGGCTTGCGCCGTGCTGCGTTGGGCTTGATTAGCGGTTTTGAACAACTCACCGCAGGTGGATTTTTACCGATCCAGCAAAACGGGCCTTTAACACTTGAGGGCTTGTTGCAAGCTGCTGCAGAGACCTTTGACGCGACGGCCTTAGCCCCAGTAACAGTCGCTGACGTACAAACATTCATCATCGAACGACTGCGTAATCAGCTAATCACGCAGCTCGATCGCAACGCCGTCGAGGCCGTGCTGGCGATTTTGCCACCTCTGCATCAAGTGCTAGCGCGCGTGCAAGCTGCTGCTACGTTTGCGCAAGGGCCAGACGCGGCGAGTTTAGCTGCAGCCAACAAACGCATTGGTAATTTGCTTAAAAAGGCTGAAGCTGCCCTGCCGCCTTTGAATCAAGCACTGCTCACCGAACCCGCCGAACAGGCGCTGGCTAAAACGATTGCTCAACTGCAGCCAGTTGCGCGACAATGCCTTGAGGCAGGCGACTATCAAGGCGTGATGGCAACACTCGCACAAGCACGCGCACCAGTGGATGCGTTTTTCAACGACATCATGGTGATGGCTGATGATGCTACCGTACGTAATAACCGGTTGGCGTTACTCGCCGAACTGCACGGCTTGATGAATCAAGTGGCCGATATTTCAAGGCTCGGGGCATGAAGCTGATTATTCTGGATCGCGACGGGGTCATCAACCATGACAGCCCTGACTATATCAAGCACCCAGATGAGTGGGTGGCCCTGCCTGGTAGTCTGCAAGCGATTGCCAGGCTTCATCAGGCTGGCTACACCATCGCGGTCGCCTCAAACCAGTCGGGTTTGGCACGCGGCTTGTTCGACATTACCGCTCTGACGGCGATTCATCAAAAGCTTCGCAAAGAGTTAGGGCAACTTGCCGGGGCGATCGATGCTTTTTTTGTGTGCCCGCATGGCCCCGATGAGCAATGCGTATGCCGCAAGCCTTTGCCTGGGTTGTTCGAAGACATTGCAAGGCGTTACGACATCGAACTTTCAGGCGTACCGGCGGTAGGCGACTCATTGCGCGACCTACAGGCTAGCGCGGCCGTGGGCTGTACACCTTGGCTTGTGCAAACCGGTAATGGCCCTAAAACGCTCAAGCAAGGCAATCTACCCGAGGGCACCAGGCACGCCAGCGATTTGGCCAACGCCGTCGACCAAATTTTGACACAGGCGGGCTGACCTCATGCTTGTGCTGCGCGCCACACTTTATTCTTTGTTCCTGCTAGTCACCGTGATCCCCTACGCGTTCGCCTGCCTACTTTGGTCACCACTGCCTTTGCACTGGCGGTACAAATTAACGATGGGCTGGCCGCAACTTGCCGCCTGGGGCGCAAAGGTCATTTGCGGTATTCGCTGGCAAGTTCAAGGAACTGAGAATCTTCCTGACGGCCCCGCAATCGTGCTGTCCAAACATCAATCGGCTTGGGAAACTCTCTTTCTACCGTCACATCTGCCGCGGCAAATTTGCTTTGTTTACAAGCGAGAACTGCATCGCGTACCTTTTTTCGGTTGGGGGATCGCTTTATTGGGCATGATTCCGATTGATCGCGCCAAGGGTCGTGATGCCTTCGAGCAGGTCGTAAACATTGGACAACAGCGCTTGGACGAGGGTCGCTGGCCGCTTTTATTTCCAGAGGGCACACGCATTGCACCCGGCAAAATGGGACGCTTCAAAATGGGCGGAGCCTTACTCGCCACGCGCACCGGTGCGCCGGTCATTCCGATTGCTCACAATGCAGGCGAACTGTGGCCACGTAATGCTTTTATTAAAAAACCCGGACTCGTTACCGTATCAATTGGCCCAGCTATCCCCTCGGTTGGTCTGACTCCTGACGAGTTAAACGCAAAAGTGTTTGCCTGGATCGAAGCAGAAATGCATCGCATCAGCCCCGAGCGTTATCCCCAACCATGAATCAACTCGAGCTTTTGCTTTCAGACACGAGCACCCCGACACCGGGTTGGCTTGTTGCCCCTGAAACCATTCCGCTCGGTGGTAAGTGGCGAGTCGTGCGACATGGCGATCAGTCAGTCGGCTTCGTTTTGGTGCGCTCGCGACGTCGCAGCATCGGTTTCACAATCATTGACGAAGGTTTACGTATTACGGCTCCAAACTGGGTGACCTTAGGTCAGATTGACGAGGCCGTGGTTGAAAAAATGCCGTGGATTTTGTCCAAACTTCAAGACTGGCAGGTACGTAAATCCCAACTGGCGATGGCGCACACGCGCTGGAAATCTGGTGGGCAACTGCCCTACATGGGCTGCCAGATCACTCTGCAAATTGGCGTACCCGGCCCTCATGTGCCACATGGTCGGGCGCACTTTGAGGGCAATCACGAGGCGCCAGAGGCCGGTCAAACGCTGTGGCTTCCTCTGCCAAACGATGCCGATACCCACCGCATGCGCGAGATGACCCAAGCATGGCTACAAACTCGGGCAGCGGTGTGGTTCGATCAGCGCATTCGTTATTTTTTAGAAAAAACTGGGCTCACCATTCGTCGTTGGCGCTTATCCTCAGCGGCAACGCGTTGGGGTT
>JBAWWV010000085.1:0-13674 GCA_037146575.1 Alcaligenaceae bacterium
TTGCTGGCGATTGTTCAGGGTATTTTGCCACCACACGTCAGTTGTATTTATATTCGTCAATCTGCGCCATTAGGCTTAGGCCACGCCGTTTTAACGGCGGCCCCCATCGTCGGCGACGAACCCTTTGCGGTGCTGCTCGCAGACGACCTGCTCGACGCCGATCGCCCAGTCATCGGACAACTGATCGATGCTGCCTTAACCTACCAAGGGAGTATCTTGGGCGTGCAAGAGGTCCCGCTCTCAGACACCGACAAATACGGCATTGTGGCGACTGATCCGGTCAGTGCGCGTACCGAGCGTGTCCGGCATATCGTTGAAAAACCAAAGCCCGATGTCGCACCCTCAACCCTGGCTGTGGTTGGGCGCTATGTTCTGGATGCTCGGATATTTGCTCATTTGCGGCAAACCCAAGCGGGAGCGGGCGGCGAAATTCAACTGACCGACGGCATCGCCTCTCTGATGAGAGAAAAAGCGGTGTTTGCACATCGCTATGAAGGCGTGCGCTATGACTGCGGAAACAAAGAGGGCTGGTTCAAGGCTAACGTAGCGCTTGGCCGCAAGTATCACAATCTGATCACTTAAGCTCCCAAAGCGCTGACCCGCGCTAAGAACGCGGTTTTTTCTGGCCCCAGCGACCTTTCGCCGAAAGTCGCATGAGGGTGCGCAGCGCGACCATTAAACCAATCACTTCGGTCATTGCAGCCGGTATCCACATGGTCAAACCACCGATCATTTGATCGGTTTGCGCCTCCATCGCGATGGCGCGACCACACAGATCGAACAACGGATACAGGTCGCGCTCGGTAAAGGCGATGATCGCGCCCGCCACCATTTGTGGCGCCATGGTCACAATGGGCGAAATCACCCGTCCACCCGGACTCATTGCCGAAGGCGGGCAAACACGGCGATCAAGAATCAAATTCCAGTACATCAACCCGGTGAGCACGACCGACCAGTTCATCAGCCGATATAAGCGCCAGTCGAGCATTGAATAAAACTGCACCGAAGGGATGAGCCACACCACGACCAAAAAGATAAAGAGCGCTGGCACGATAATAGGATTTGTCAGGATCGCGATCAAACTGCGCCCCAGCCCGGTTTGGTTAAAGCGTTGCAAGCCACGGCGCCAGGTAAGCGGCAAGCCCGCCCGCAAGACCTGGCCTGGATAGGCGGCCATCACCACAAGGGGCCCTAGGTGATGCAAGAACAAGTGCTGAATCCGGTGCATGAAAAACATACGCTCGGCATAATAATCAAGCATGGTGTGCAGCGACAGATACAGCAAGATCATCCCGCCCCAGAACAGCCACTGCCTAGTGCGCGTGACTCGGTGCACGCGTTGACCGCGCACAAACAACACGCCGGCGGCCAGAAAACAGACAAGCAAGGTGGGAGAGAGCTCCCAGGGTTCAAGCCAGCCAATCCAATCCATCGCAAACCCTTAGTGAGTGGGGCACCCTGGTACAGAAGGCACGTTAAATGTGGCAATCCAATACAGAGGCCGCGCAGAGATTGTAGTATGTCGTGTGTTCAACAACCGCGTCCGATGCCCTTATGCCTCTTACAACACCCAACCTTAGGGTTCTGACCGCTCGTCGCCTCCAACTGCTGACCTGGATGCACAGCCTCGGGGGTGGAATCGCAATCGTACCCACTGCGCCTGAACGCACGCGCAACCGGGACAATCATCACAGCTATCGCCACGACAGTGATTTTTACTACTTAACGGGCTTCTCTGAAGCGCATGCGTGGTTGATCTTGGTGGCGGGCGACGTTGATCAAAGCATTCTGCTCTGCGAAGGCAAAAACCCAGACGTCGAGATCTGGAACGGCGTGCGTTGGGGGCCCGAGGCGGCGGCTGAACACTTTGGCTTTGATCAGGCACACGACGTCAAAGACCTCGATACACTCGTCCCCCAGTTGTTGGTCGGGCAGCGTAATCTCTTTAGCACCTTGTCGCACTCGACTCAACCCGACTTACTCAAGCACTTACAGGGCTGGCTTGTCGCCGCTCAAAACAGCGTGCGCGGCACCCGTGGGTTGCCCCAGCAATGGCTAGATCTTAGCGACGTTTTGGCCGAGATGCGCTTGATCAAAGATGTGTCTGAACTTGCCACCATGCGCGCGGCTGCTGCGATCTCTGCACAAGGCCATGTACTGGCGATGCAGGCGGCGCACCCTGGCTGCCATGAGTATGAACTTGAAGCTGAACTGCTGTATCACTTTCGCAAACACGGCGCGCAGTCGGTAGCCTATGACAGCATTGTGGCTGCGGGTGCTAACGCCTGTGTGTTGCATCATCGCGCAGGCAATGCCGTGATGCAGGCGGGTGATCTGGTCTTGATCGATGCAGGCTGCGAACTGGATGGTTACGCGTCAGACATCACACGAACGTTTCCGGCGAACGGCAAGTTTTCAGGACCACAGCGCGCCTTATACGACATTGTCTTGGCGGCACAGCAAGCGGCCTACGAAAAAACCTCACCGCAATATCACTTCAATGCAGGCCATGATGCCGCGGTACAAGTGCTCACGCAAGGCATGCTAGACGAAGGCTTACTGCAAGGCACGCTTGCCCAAGCCATCGAAACCGCCGCCTACCGACCCTTCTATATGCACCGAACCGGCCATTGGCTAGGTATGGATGTGCACGATGTCGGCAGCTATCGCAGCCCACCAGCGTCAGCCGAAGAACGCCCTTGGCGACAGTTGCAAGCCGGTATGGTGTTAACAATCGAACCGGGGCTTTACGTGCGCCCCGCGCCAGACGTTGCCGAAAAATTCTGGAACATCGGCATCAGAATCGAAGACGATGCTGTCGTGACTGAAACAGGTTGCGAGTTGATCACGCGTGGCGTGCCCGTTGCGGCAGACGAGATCGAAGCCATCATGCGCGCGCGGTATTGATTGTTATAGCGTAGGGTCACGCGCAAGCAGTAATGATTGTTATAGCGTGGCGCCACCCGCACGCAGTAACAACTGTTACACGCTACGGGCTCGTCTAGGCACAATTTGTCCATCTTGAAGCGCATAATAACGGTGCGTAGAGTCTGCGTTCATCGTTTAGCAAAAAAGGAAACACCAAGATGGAAATTCGCCTGACAAAACTTGAAGCAGTCATCCCGACTCTTGCGACCAAAGAGGATCTTCAATGTGATATGAACGCACAGACTTGGACCATCATCCGGTGGATCACTGGGGTTTTGATTGCTACCACCACCGCAACGACTGCAACAACTTATCTGATCGCCACTGTTGCCAAATAAGCGACGTTAATCTGACTTCAAATCAAAGCCCTCAAGCCACCCAAGTGCGGTCCAGACATAGATCACGATCATTGCGATACCAAACATCAACGCAACGGTGCCGATTAACAACGTAAAAATCGCGATCAACACTGCACCCCAGCCACTTGGGCGCTCACGCACCAAACCCACGTTATAAAACCGGTCAAACTTCGCATCGCTCATCAGGCATAAAACAATTGCTTCAATAAAACCATCGAGAATCGGGATAAACAGCAAGAAGAATGCTGGGTTCTCATACCAGATATCGGCAAAGGCGCTGGCAATCATCAACGCAACGCCTAGCGTGCTTACCACCCAGGCGTGGCGCCGCCTTAAGTACCACCAGTGTGCGCCCACACAGCCAAATAACGCGGCCAGTAAGCCCACCGTCGTTTTGTGGCGAAACCGCGTCTTAGACATTGAGTGTGGGGCAGAAGGTGCAGTCATGAGGCTTTATAAAATTTTAAGGACAATAAATCGAAGCGAATCACATTGAGTTGTCGCATTCTCTCACTCAACGCAAGCCTCCTGCTTTGAACAAAAATCGCATCAAACGCAGCGCTAGTGTAGAACACGCACTGACTAAACGTGACACCTGACCCGAGGTGGTACCCACAACTAAGTGATGCCTTGTCAGCGGTCACTCGTTGTTAACCTGATGCCTGATCAGCGGTTATTGCCCGTCAACCGCCGACACTGGCATAAAATGCGACGATGCAACCACAAGACTTTGACCTTGCGATTTTAGGCGGTGGACCTGTTGGCAGCGCGTTAGCGCTGCTGCTCGCGCGTCTCGCACCACACCCAGCGCGTATTGTCTTGTTACAAGCTGAGACCGCCTCGCAATACGGCCATCGTCCCGAGCTTGATCCGCGCGTACTAGCAATTAATCACGGCAGTCGTGTACTGCTCGAAAGCCTTGGTGCCTGGACACAACAAGCAGCGCTGATACGAACCATTCATGTGTCGCAACGCGGTCGCCTTGGGCGCACTGTCATCCGACACAATGATTTTGACGTGTCCGAGCTCGGGTGCGTCGTGCGTTATGGTCAACTTTACGACAAGCTTGCGCAGGCCGTACACGCAAGCGGCGTACAAGTTTTAAAGGGCGACAGCGCGCGCGTGACTGGCCAAGATAGCTCGGGCGTCAGTCTTGAACAAGGAGCACAGCACCTGCGCGCCAAATTAGTGATTCACGCAGATGGCCTGACTGGGGTTGACGCCACCCATCAATACACCCAATACGCCCTGCTCACTCGTGCCCGCGCGAGCAGGCCAAGGGCAGGCTGGGCCTTTGAACGCTTTACCAACGAAGGCCCCTTAGCGGTTTTGCCTCATCCCGAGGCGTTGGGCGAACAATCCATCGTCTGGTGCTGTTCGCCTGAACGTGCGACAGCCCTACAAGCCTTATCGCCTGAAAACTTCTCGCACGCTCTGAGCGAGATGTTCGGCTCGAGGCTGGGTACGCTCACCGTAAAGGGGCCTGTTGCCTGCGTACCCCTCGCCATGACCCTACGCTCCCAAACGATTAACGGGCGCTGCGTGGCCATCGGCAATGCGGCTCAAACGCTGCACCCTGTCGCGGGGCAAGGGTTGAATTTAGGGCTACGCGATGCAGCAACGCTTGCGATTGTGCTGCGCGACTGGCTTGTGACACCCGATGAACCACCGGCGATCGCCTTGCTACGCTATGAACAACTACGCGGCCCTGACCGTCAAGTGACGGTGCGCCTAACCGACCTGCTCTCGCGTGTATTCACCACAAAACTACCGCTGGTTGAGCACGTCGCTGGCCTGGCACTACTTAGCATGGATCTTTTGCCAGCCCTGCGTGCGCCGCTGGCGCGCCATTTGTTACAAGGGCTCAGGTTGTAGCCTCAGTCTGACTACGCCGTCCGAAGCGCCCTAGCAAGCTCGAAGCGTTACAATTTGCTCATGAATATCGGCCCTTGGTCTCTCACGAACAACGTTTTTGTCGCCCCGATGGCTGGGGTGACAGACCGACCTTTTCGGCAATTATGCAAACGCCTTGGCGCCGGCTACGCCGTGTCTGAAATGGCGGCAAGCAACCCACAGTTATGGCAAACGGTTAAGTCTTCGCGCCGCCTGAACCACGATGGTGAAAACGAACCAGTTGCCGTGCAAATCGCTGGCGCTGATCCACAAATGATGGCGCAGGCCGCTGTATTTAATATCGGCAAGGGTGCCCGAGTCATTGACATCAACATGGGCTGTCCGGTCAAGAAAGTGTGTAATGTCGCTTCGGGCTCAGCACTGTTACGTCACGAAGATCTTGTGGCCCGTATTCTTGAAACTGTTGTGCAAGCGTGTACGCCTTTTGGCATACCCGTAACTCTAAAAACGCGTACCGGCTGGGATCGCGAGCATCGTAACGCGCTGCGTATTGCGCATTTGGCTCAAGAGACTGGTATCGCAGCGCTCACGCTGCATGGTCGCACCCGCGCAGATTTGTATCTTGGCGAGGCTGAATACGACACCATCCGCGAAGTGAAAGCCAGTATTTCAATTCCGGTCGTGGCAAATGGCGACATCGATAGCCCACAAAAAGCCCGCTCTGTGCTCGCTTACACGGGTGCCGATGCCATCATGATTGGCCGTGCAGCTCAAGGCCGTCCGTGGATTTTTAGAGAAATTGATCATTTTCTTCGAACCGGCCAAACGCTGGCCGCCCCCACTTGGCAAGAGATGCGAGACTTATTACTACATCACCTAGCAGACCACTATCAGTTTTATGGCGAAAGCGTCGGAGTGAAGACGGCGCGCAAGCACATCGGGTGGTACGTCAGCAGCCTGCCCAAGGGTTTAGCACTGGCTGCTCATATTAATCGGCTAGAGACCACCGCCGAACAATTTGCAGCCGTCGATCTCTGGTTTTCAGCGCAAGCCGCTGCGGGCGCAGACAGCCGAGTCGCAACCTGCGACAATGACAGCCTTAGTTCGCCATACCTGCACGCCGCCTAAAGGTCGCTCTGATGAAAAAAAATAATATCCTCGATGAGGCGGTACGCCTAAGTCTTGACAGTTACTTTGCCGACTTGGGCGACACTGAGCCCAACGATATGTATGACATGGTGGTCGGCTGCGTCGAACGCCCCTTGCTGGCAGTTGCCATGCAACGGGCCAACAATAATCAATCTCGTGCCGCCCTGATGCTGGGCCTCACACGTAACACTCTTCGAAAAAAACTATTAGCACATAAGCTTATATGACCATTCAAACAGCACTTCTTTCTGTTTCAGATAAAGACGGCATCGTCGATTTTGCCAAAGCCCTTGCCAAGCGCGGTGTGCGACTCCTGTCAACCGGGGGCACGGCAAAATTGCTAACTCAGGCCGGCTTATCAGTCACCGAAGTTGCACAACACACAGGTTCACCTGAAATTCTTGATGGCCGAGTCAAAACTCTGCATCCAAAAATTCATGGTGGGTTACTGGCTCGGCGCGATAGCAACGAACACCTGCAAACTCTGCAAGAGCATGGCATTGATCGTATCGACCTGCTTGTTGTCAACCTATACCCCTTTCGGGCGGCTGTCGCTAAGCCTGATTGCACCTTCGCCGATGCAGTCGAAAACATTGATATCGGCGGGCCCGCCATGCTGCGCGCGGCGGCAAAAAATCACGGTACTGAGGCCGGCGGCGTGACCGTCGTCATTGATCCCGCTGACTACGCCCGCGTTTTAAAAGAGATGGATACGACCGGCGACACCTCGTACGCACTTCGCCTGTCACTCGCCACCAAGGTCTATGCACACACCAGCGCCTACGATGGTGCGATTGCTGCGTACCTCAGCAGCTTGGTCGCACCCGAGCCTGCACAAGAATCCGTACCCGAGCGCACCACCTGGCCCAATACACTCACGCTACAAGTTCACCAGCAGCAGGTCTTGCGCTATGGTGAAAACGCCCAGCAGCGCTCTGCCTTTTACATCGACCCGAGTTGCCCCGCAGGCCTGTTAGGCAACTTTGTTCAACTGCAAGGCAAAGAACTCTCTTACAACAACATTGCCGATTCAGATGCCGCTTGGGATTGCGTACGAGGTTTTGCCGAGCCGGCCTGTGTCATCGTCAAACATGCCAATCCATGTGGCGTAGCCGTCGCCGACAAGGCCGTCAACGCCTACCTCAAAGCTTTTAAAACAGATCCCACCTCAGCCTTTGGGGGCATCATTGCCTTTAACCGCACTGTCAACTTGGCATGTGCCAAAGCCATCAGCAATCAATTTGTTGAAGTCTTGCTCGCACCAGCTTACGACAACGCTGCACTCGAATTTTTGACCGCCAAGAAAAACGTTCGCGTGTTGCAGGTGCCGATGGGCGATGGTCAAAACGACATCGATGTGAAGCGAGTGGGTGGTGGCTGGCTGGTGCAAACCCCTGACTCGCAAACCGTGCAGGCAAGCGACCTAAAGGTTGCCACGCACAAACAACCTACCCCTGCTCAGCTCAGCGATTTGCTGTTTGCCTGGAAGGTTGCCAAGTTTGTCAAATCAAACGCCATCGTCTTTTGTGGCGAGGGCATGACACTTGGTGTTGGGGCTGGTCAGATGAGCCGTATTGACTCGGCACGTATCGCCTCAATCAAGGCTGAAAACGCTGGCCTGACCCTCAAAGGTTCAGCCGTAGCGTCTGATGCGTTTTTTCCGTTTCGTGACGGTTTAGATGTCGTGATTGATGCAGGCGCGACTTGCGTGATCCAACCGGGCGGCAGCATGCGCGATGATGAGGTAATCGCTGCCGCCAACGAGCGCGGTATTGTGATGATGCTGACTGGCATGCGTCACTTCAGGCATTAAATCGCCAGCGGATGAAAGCTCAACGCCCTGTGTGCAAAAGCGTATGCGCATCTTAGGCGTTGATCCGGGCTTGCGCCGCACGGGGTTTGGCGTGATTGACATGGTCGGCTCGCGTCTGACCTATGTCGCAAGCGGCACCATCGTCGTACCCACTGACATCACGCTGCCTCTGCGACTGAAAGTGATTCTCGACAATCTGCGTCAAGTGGTTGAAGAAACAAAACCAGACGTAGCCGCCTTAGAAATTGTGTTCATGAATACCAATCCAGCAACCACCCTGTTGCTGGGCCAAGCCCGTGGAGCAGCACTTTGTGCGCTGGCAGACCGAGATTTAGCCGTGTTTGAATATAGCGCTTTGCAAATTAAGAAATCAGTCGTCGGCGCCGGACGTGCCGCGAAAGAACAAGTACAGATGATGGTGCAGCGACTGCTATCTCTGGACGGCGTGCCCGCACCCGACTCAGCTGACGCTCTGGCTTGCGCGATCTGCCACGCACACGTCAGCCCCTTAGCCGAAAAACTCGGCGTGACCAGCTATCAGCAGCGCACCGCACGTGGCCGTACCCGCGTGCGTGGCGGCCGGCTGTTAGGCTAACTCAAGGAATACAAGCATGATCGGTCGACTCACTGGTACCTTATACGAAAAAATGCCGCCCCGCATCGGTTTAGATGTGCAAGGCGTGGGCTATGAAATTGATGTCTCGATGACGACGTTTTATGCACTACCAGACTTGGGCGCACAGGTCACCATCCTGACGCACCTAACCGTTCGTGAAGATGCACATATCCTGTTTGGATTTTCAAGCGCACAAGAGCGTGCTGCGTTTCGAGAACTGGTTAAAGTCAGCGGCATTGGCGCGCGCACTGCGCTCGCAGTGTTATCTGGGATGTCGGTCGCAGACCTGGCCCAGGCCATTACTCTACAAGAGCCCGCTCGCCTCACTCGTATCCCCGGCATTGGGACGAAAACAGCCCAACGCCTGCTGCTTGAGATGAAAGGCAAACTCGGTGCTGACCTAGGCGCCACGCCTAGTGTCTCGGCAGGCAACCAAACGGATGTGTTGCATGCGTTAACCGCGCTGGGTTATTCAGAGCGCGAGTCACTCACTGCATTGAAAACTCTACCCGACGGTGTCAGCGTGTCCGATGGCATCAGGCTTGCACTGAAGAGCTTGTCGCGCTAAACGCAAACAACGGACGTACATTATTTGCCTGCACTTCGTGCAACGAGTGTTTGCCTGGACTCCCTGCAGTGAGTGTCATGCCACCTACTTCTCTGCCACGTGCTTAGAAGTCTGTGAGGCTGACACTCTAATCAACGCTTGCGCCCGACAGCTTCACTGCTTCTGCCCAATTTTTCACTTCAGCATCGATGACTTTTTGAAATTCAGCGGGTGAGCTGTTATTGATTTCGCCGCCCATTTCAAGCAGCCGCTGCTGCATCGCTGGTTCAGCAACAAGACTGTGTACTGTTTGATAAATTTTTTGTCGTAACGCTTGCGGCATCGTTGCTGGGCCAAACAACCCAAACCATGTCGCGGCATTAAAGCCCGGCATACCTGCCTCAGTCATTGTTGGTACGCCAACCAAAGCCTCAACCCGGGTCGGATGCGCCAAGGCAATCGCGCGCAACTTACCCGACTTAATGTACGGCAATGCCGCCGACAAAGTGACAAACGCCACCTGTACCTGCCCTCCGATTAAATCTGTCAACATCGGCGGGTCACCCTTATACGGGACATGTACGAAAGGGACTCCGGTCTTGGCTTTAAAGAGCTCGCCAGTCAGATGCTGAGGAGTTCCGTTACCGGTAGAGGCCATCGACAGGCCATTTTTTTGGGCTTTGGCATAGGCCACAAGTTCTGGCACCGTATTTACAGGTAGCGCTGCCGTTGTCACCAACACCAACGGGATGGTTGACACCAGGGTAATAGGTGCGAAGTCTTTAATGGGATCGTAGTTGAGTTTTTTATACAGGCTGGCACTAATCGTATGTGCTGCGGTCGTCATGTACAGCATATAACCGTCACCAGGGGCGCGAGCTAAAGCTTCGGCCGCTAGGGTCGTGCCCGCCCCTGGCCGATTGGCAACCACCACCTGTTGCCCCCAGACGGCCGGCAATTTTTCAGCAATCAGACGCGCGATCACGTCGGTCGCACCGCCGGCTGGGTAAGGCACAACAAGCGTCACGGCTTTTTCAGGAAAATCCGCCGCGTAGGAACTGGTCAAGGTACCCAAAGCCAACAGCGGCATCAACATCAGACCAAGGACCATTTGCGTCATTTTTTTAGAAAATATATTGTTCATCTTTTTCTCTGTTGCTCAACGAATTATCTCTATTAACGAAGGAATTTTCTCTTGCTACCGAGTTCATTTCTTGTTACCGAATTGATCTTCTCTTATGACAAAATAAATCTTCTCTTGCTACCGAGTTGATCGTCTCTTATGACAAAATGAATTTTCGATGCCTCCAAATCAATCTTTTCGACTATCGATTTAAATTAGTCAGCCCAGCGCTGCGTTTTCCAGAGCGCCTTCAGCTCAAGATCGGCGCGCGCCAACCGCGCTTGCCACGCCTCACTTGGCACATAATCAAGCTCAGTAAATTGCGACCGAATCTGTTTTGCAAACTCTGGGTTTTTCGCAATTTTAGCGAGTGCTGTCTCTAATTTTTGTTGCACATCCTTAGGCAGGCCTTTAGGGCCCACCAACCCACGCTCAGACGCTAATACGACATCCACACCCTGCTCTTTAAACGTTGGAACGTCTGGGGCCAGCGCAGAGCGCACTTCAGCGGCCTGCGCCAAAATGCGCAAATTAATACCGTTGTACGGCATCGCTTCGCCGACATTCATCCCACCTACGTCAGTATGGCCACCAAATACCGCATTGCGCTGAGGAGCCGCACCATTAAACGGTACATGGTTGAGTTTGGTGCCAGTCGCTTTTTCAAAAAATGCCATTTGCAAGTGATCGTCCGTGCCAATGCCCGAGGTGCTCACGCTGATTTTTCCGGGATTCGCGCGGGCGGCAGCCACCAGATCTGCGAGCGTTTTGTATGGCGAATTGATGCTCACGCTAAACGCACAAGGATCTCTGACCAGATTCGCTAAGTAGGTAAAGTCAGACGGCACATAGCCAGCCTCACGCTCAATCGGCACCGTGAGCAAGCCGGGCATATTGGTCATGCCCAGCGTGTGGCCATCGGGCTTGGCACGCGCCACATAGGACAACCCGATCGCACCAGAGGCGCCCGACTTATTCACGATCACGACCGAACCCCCGAGTTCTTTTTCAAGATACGTCGCAAGCGTTCGTGCCGTGATATCGGTGCCCCCACCTGGCGCAAAACCAACAACAATTTCAATCGGTCGATCTGGCCAAGCCATAGCCCCCGTTGAAAAGAATCCTAAACAACAAACAATTATTGTTATGCCTTGCTGCAGATAGCGTTGCATCTAAGATCCTTTTGCGTTGAGCCTTAAGGTTTAAGTTTTTACCTTATTTATTTTGTTGCTCTAGCCATGCCAATAAACGAGTGACACCTTCTTTCATGGTAACGACCGGCTTCCAGCCGATCACTTCGCCAGCTTTATCATGCGGGATATGAAAAGCCCCACCTGAGGTCAAGCGCACTTTGCCTGGAGGATCTGGGCGAATCTCTGGCTTGAGAGAGCTTTTGCAATAGTCGAGCACCAACTGAACGAGTTCGCCCGTCGTGATGGGGGCTGGACCAGACACGTTGACCGCCACATCGGTCGCAGCGCTTTGCAAGGCGGCCACATTGGCGCGTGCAACGTCTGAGACGTGGACAAAGTGCTTGGTGTCGGTGCCGTCACCTGGTAAAACGGGTGCCTGACCCTTACGCACGAGGTCATAGGTTTCCATGATGTAAAGCGAATTGGCGGCGCGGTAATGCTGACGCTCTCCATACACTGTCGAATAACGCAAGACCACGTAATCTTGACCGGCGCTTTGATGGTAGTGGCGACACAACTGCTCACCCATGATTTTTGAGGCGCCGTACAAAATCGCAGCAGGTGGCGCACCGACCGAATAAAAAGGGGTCTCTTCATGCAAAGCACCTTTGATGCCCGTGCCATAGCCATACACTGCATTCGAAGAGGCAAAGACAATTTTTTTAACCTGATTCACGCGACACGCCTCAAGCATGTTTTGTGCACCACGAATATTCACATCAACCGCTTGCCAGGGTGTTTGCGAAAACCCCAAGGTCATGTAGGCGGCCAGGTGCACCACGCCGTCTACACCTTTGGTCGCGTCCAACAAATCAGGCAAGCGCATTAAATCTGCGCGCACGATTTTTACGCGTGGATCATTTTGCAAGTGAGCAATAGCATCCATCGAGCCGAAAGAGAAGTTATCCAGCAGCAGAACTTCGCGCACACCTTCTTTGAGTAACAAATCAGCGGTATGCGAACCCACCAGGCTGGCAGCGCCAGCGATCAGAATACGTGACTCTTTGATATTTAGAGCCTTGCCTTGTTTAACCGTTGTCATATTTAAATTGTCTCGTCTTGTTATGAATTGATTGTTGCAATCGTACTCAAAATTTTAAACCGTATTGCCCAATTTAGTCAGAGTGCGACTTCATAAATTTGCAGGCCCAAGGCGCTAACTCGATTTAAGCGCTTCACTCTCAGTTAGGAGTTAAACCTTGGTCAGCAGGTCGCGTCACGTTGCGGGCTTTAAATAAACGGGTGCCACAGACTCAAGCGGTGTTGCCACCAAATTTAAATCAGCAGCCATCGGTTGGGTGCTGACGTTATCAACCGATAACGACAGTAAATTATCGCGTGATAGCAGCGGCTCACCTGGCATGCATTCGAACACTCTGGCTTGCAAACGCCCAAGTGCCATCGGCAACTCAATGACCACTCTGGGGTGTCCACTCCAGAGTGCGGCGAGTTTAACTAACTCGCCAAGGGTGTAGGCCCGCGGGCCGGCCAAGTCGTACGTTTGGTTAGCGGCTGCGGGCAAGTTCAGCACGTTCATCACGGCGCTTGCCACATCACCCACATATACCGGCTGCATTTTTGCGCCTGCGCCAGCGATAGGCAACACAAACAAAAACCGCGCCAGCCGCGCAAACATATTCATAAATTTGTCTTCAGGCCCAAAGACCACCGAAGGCCTAAAAATTGTGAAATCACCAACACCCGGGCTGGCGTAGGTATTGCGAATCGCTTGTTCGCCTGCCGCCTTAGAACGTAAATAGCCGCTTGGGCCTTGCAAGTCAGCACCCAGGGCACTGAGATGAATAAAGCGCTTAACCTGATGTGTGCGGCATGCCTGCGCAATGCGGCGAGGCAATTGCACATGCGCCCGGTCAAAGTCAGCCCCATAAGGCTGCCCCTCGCGACTGTGCAATATCCCGACGAAATTCATCACGACATCACAGTCAGCCACCAGGCGCTCGAGCGTGGCATCGTCGTGAATATCGGCTTGCATCACGGTCACCGTTGGGTGTACCAACAATTCGCGACCATGCTGAAACTGGCGGGTCGGTACGTGCACGACGTGCCCTTGCGCCACCAGGCGACCCACCAC